>JBKCVJ010000239.1:0-4045 GCA_046317915.1 Sphingobacteriales bacterium | reverse complement strand
CTCAATGTGCAATTCAAGCCATGCATGAAATGCGCCTTTATCGCGCTTGCAGGATGAGAGCTTTTCGGGATCACCGCCCAGTACTTTTATCCCCTCATAAATGGTGAGCCCGCTTTGTGTCTTTTGCTGCAATTGCTCCTTTGTGAATCCTTCTGTCATCGCCTTACTACCCACCGTACCGCCCTCCTCATCTGCAAACACGATCAGCTCCAAAGGATGGTCGGTTACAATTCCCTGCGCATTCAAAACTTCTATCACTTCCAGCGCGCCAATAGAGCCCACTGTTCCATCATAGTTCCCGCCATCGGGAACCATATCAATATGCGAACCAAAGCCGATGGGCTTTAAGGTGTTGTTCTTCCCCTTGCGTGTTCCGATAATATTTCCCGCAGCATCAATGGTAGGATTCAATCCGGCATTCTTCATCAATTCCATAAACCATACGCGTCCTTCAACATCTCCTTTGGTGTATGCCACCCGATAGCCTCGTCCCCTCTCATCCACTCCAAACTTGGCCAATGCAAGGAGCCGACTTTCAATCCGCTTGCCATCGACAGAAAAAGTATTCCCCCCCTGTACACCCAACAAACCAAGTCCCAGAAAGGAAACCGATGATTGCCTGATAAATTGTCTTCTCCGCATAGTGTATCTAAAATAACCAATAACAACTAACCATTAACTGAAATTGAGTAGATTTAAAAAATACAACATCCCCATGCAGACAGTTATTCTCTACGGCGCCAATGGATATACAGGAACCCTGATCGCGAAAATGGCCAGGGACCATGGCATCGAGCCGATCCTTGCCGGAAGGCGGGAAGAAGCGGTACGTCCCCTGGCAGAAGAACTTGGCATGCAATGGGGCGTGGCGGATCTCGGAGACACCACTGCACTGGATGCCCTGCTGCAACGCGCACCCATGGTGCTGCACGCCGCTGGTCCGTTCAAGCGCACCGGTAAACCCATGATCGAAGCCTGCCTTCGCAATGGCAAACATTATACAGACATCACTGGCGAGATCCAGGTGTATGAAATGGCGAAAACCTTTGACGCTGCCGCCAAGGCAAAACAGATCATGATCATGCCGGGCGTGGGCTTTGACGTAGTGCCTACGGATTGTATGGCCATGCACCTGAAAAATAAAATGCCTGATGCCACGCACCTGAAGCTGGCCTTCGCCGGCCTCGGCAGCGGACTCAGCCATGGCACGGCCACAACGATGGCTGAAGGCATGGGCGAAAAAAGTGCGGCACGTGTAGATGGTAAAATTGTACCCGTTCCACTCGGACATAAAGGCATGGAAGTAGATTTCGGTGTGAAGAAACTCTTTGTGATGTCCATCCCCTGGGGCGATGTATCAACAGCATACACCACCACCGGCATTCCCAACATCGAAACCTATACCGCGCAACATCCCAGCACATTTAAAAAACTCAAATACCAATGGGCCTTCAACTGGCTGCTCAGAACTTCGTTTATGCGTAACCGCCAGTTGAAGAAGATTAAGAGCCGCCCTGCGGGTCCAACGGATGAGCAGCGGGCAAAATCGCTTAGCCTGGTGTGGGGTGAAGTCACCAATAATAGTGGGAAGGTGGAAGTTGGAAGGTTGAAGTGTCCGGAGGGATATACGCTGACAGCGATCACAAGCCTATTGATTGCCAAAAAGATACTCGATGGAAACTGGAAGCCCGGCTACCAGACCCCTGCAGGTTGTTATGGCGAAGGGCTGATCCTTGAAGTACCGGGTGCGAAATTCCTGTAACTTCAGGGTATGGAACCTGTGATATCCCTCGAGAATGTTTACAAATCATACGGAGACAAGATGGTGCTCCGTGGCATCAACCTCCACATTCAACCCGGTCAGGTGATCGGCTACATCGGCCCCAATGGCGCGGGTAAAAGCACCACAGTGAAGATCATCTGCGGCATCCTTGGCAACTACGCCGGCACCGTCAAAGTAGCGGGGATCGATATCCATCAGGATCCCATCGCGGCCAAAAGAAAAATCGGCTATGTGCCAGAACTGGCAGAATTGTATGAAGCTCTAACGCCATATGAATTCCTCAGCTATATGGCCAAGCTGCATGATCTTCCCACTCAGCTTGCAGACGACCGCATTGAAAAAATGATGAACGCGTTTGGACTCGGTGGTAATATCCATCAACGCATGGATACGTTCTCTAAAGGGATGCGACAAAAAGTGCTCATCACTTCCGGCCTGATCCATAACCCGGAGATCATCATCCTGGATGAACCATTGAGTGGCCTCGATGCCAACAGTGTGATCATCGTCAAAGAACTGATCTCGCGTTTGGCCAGTGAAGGCAAAACCATTTTCTATTGCAGTCATATGATGGACATCGTGGAAAAAGTGTCTGACCGCATTGTACTCATCAACAACGGTGAAGTGGTGGCCGATGGCACATTCCAGGACCTGCAACAACAGTCCGGCAACCTCGGCAGTCTGGAAAATGTTTTTGCATCGCTCACCTCAGGGCAGGAATCCGCCAACCAGGCGCAGAACCTCATCAATGCATTGAACGATGGCCAGTAAACGCTCTGTAGTGAACCGTTTCTTACTGGGCCTGATCATGTTGCCCGCACCCGTTTACAGAAGAATGGGCGTGAACACATCACACCTCTACCAGGTGCTGGACATGAAGCTGCTACTGGATGATCGCAGACCTAACAGCCTGATCCGAAAAAATTCCAACGCTGAAGAAAGCAGCAACAAACCTTTGCTGGCCTGGCTCCTGATGGCCTTTATGGGATTCATTTTCATCATCCCGATCATCACGGTCAATGATCCCATCACAGCACTAACGGCGTACTATGGCATGTTGATGTTTTTTCTTGCGGCCACACTCATCAGTGATTTTACTTCTGTATTGATCGATGTGCGGGACAATGCCATCATTCTGCCCAGACCTATTTCGGATCGTACTTTTTTATTATCGAGGCTGCTGCACATCATCGTCTACATCACCAAGCTGATCATCCCGATGACCATCGCTGGTTTCATTACCATCGGCATACGGTATGGGATAACCGCGGTTCTGATCAATCTCTTGCTCCTTCCCTTCGTGATCATGTTCACCATTTTCCTGGTGAATGCCGCCTACCTCGTCATTCTAAAGATCTCTACACCAGAAAAATTCAAATCCATCATCACAGGATTCCAGGTTGGCTTTGCCATATTGATTTATGCTGGCTATCAGGTACTTCCGCGAATGATGGATCGTGCCAATCTGGAAGCATATACACTACCGGAGAAATGGTGGACCCTTCTAATTCCGCCAGCCTGGTTTGCCAATGCCTTCAGTGTCCTCTCAAGGTTGGATGGCTCCGCTTTTCAATGGCTTGCCGCATCCCTTGCCTTGATCATTCCCATCGGCAGTCTATGGCTGATCATTCGCGTATTTGCACCGTCCTTCAATCGTAAACTCGGCATGATTGCCGGATCCGGATCTGAGTCTTCCACCCCCGTTGCATCCGCTGGGATCAAAAAACAACACTGGTCCGCATCACTGGCGCAACGGTTGACGAAATCAAAAGTAGAAGAGATGGGTTTTTCACTGACCTGGAACCTAAGTGGGAGGCTGCGCGATTTTAAACTCAAGACCTACCCATCCTTGGGTTATATGGTGGTGCTGGCCGTAATCTTTCTCATGCCCAGAAAAAATATTTCCTTGCAGGAAGCTTTGGATAACATGTATCAA
This sequence comes from Sphingobacteriales bacterium, assembly GCA_046317915.1. Taxonomy (GTDB): domain Bacteria; phylum Bacteroidota; class Bacteroidia; order Chitinophagales; family Chitinophagaceae; genus Pollutibacter. The sequence continues at coordinate 326 of JBKCVJ010000239.1, read as the reverse complement.
TCGCGAGGAATCATGCTGTCCCTGATCTATTTCACCGGGCTCTTCATGTTGCAGGCCCTTGCCTATTCCAGATTCACGGAGAAAGAAAGTGCATCATGGATCTACTACGCCCATCCCATAGCAAAGCCCGGCGAGATCATCATCGGATCTGCAAAGGCCCTCCTGATCAAGTTCTACCTGCCATTTGTACTGATCATCACCATTGTTTTGATTGTCTTGATGGGTTGGAAAGTGTTGCCGGATGTCATGCTCGGCGTGGCCAATATGCTCTGCATGGCTTTTGCCAATATTCTTCTACTGGGGAAATACTTTCCGTTCTCTAGGCC
>JBKCVJ010000238.1:0-14140 GCA_046317915.1 Sphingobacteriales bacterium | reverse complement strand
TATAGGGGAGTTCAAGACCACATTGCAAACTGCATAGGACAGGTATCAGCCGTCCATGAAAAACGCAGCATGATTACCAATGAAACCACCAGAATCTTAACTTAGCAAAGCAACCCTTTGGTCTCGAACATGGGGAGTACTACAGGTCAACTCTTAATCGAAATGGCCGAATTATGGGGAAGCCGACAAATCGGGATGATTAAATTCGCACAAGGGCAACGATTGTTCACAGCAAATTATCGGGTAATGAGAACGACTTTATTATTTCTGATCACATTTTTTCTGTCTGTGTATACAGCAAACGGACAAGTCCGTAGGAAAGACCGTTCCATCATGAAAGATACGCTTGATGGTAAGCTGGATTTCAGCAGGTATATGGTTGATGCAAAGGGATTCCTTCCTATACCACTGGTGATCACTGAACCTGCTTTAGGTAGTTTTGGCTTTGTCATTGCACCGGTTTTTCTAACGCCTAAAAAAATGTACCCAAGAATTTCGGTTATGTGGCCCCGGATATTACAGCCGGATTTGGAATGTACACTGCAAATGGATCCTGGGCATTGGGCGGCGCAAGGATAGGCAGCATACCCACGAAAGGGATCAAATACAGGTTCGGGGCGGCATATGCGAATGTGAACCTCAGCTTTTACAGGACGCTTTCCAATGGCAGTGAAGTAGAGACGGAATTCAACATGAAGACCTTGCCGGTCTTCGGATCCATATCAAAAAAAATCACGAGGAATGGCCTTTATCTGGGCGTACAGTATGCCTTGGCAAAGGTAGATGCCAAACCAATTGTCAACGGGGATATTCCTGAATTCATTACCCCAAAGGAGTTGGAAAGCAAGGTGGGCACGCTTGGAACGTTCCTCGACTGGGATAAGAGGAATTCGATCTTCACACCTGATAAAGGCCTAAGGACACAGTTGTTGTTTACTGTTAACGACAATTGGACCGCCAGTGATTACAATTATCAGAAGCTCGGTTTTCTGATGAACTGGTTCGCTCCTTTGAAACCCGGTTGGGTCAGTGGTCTGCGATTGGAATGGGAACAGGTCTTTGGTGACGTACCCTTCTTCCTGATGCCCGGCTTGGTGATGCGGGGTATACCTTTTGCCCGCTACCAGGGTGAAGCCATACTTACGGCTGAAACGGAACAGCGCTTTGATATCAACACACGCTGGAGTATCGTCGGTTTCCTCGGATACGGCAGAACTTTTTCGAACAGCAACTTCATTCAACCTGAGCAGATTGTAAGTGGAGGAGCGGGATTCCGCTATCTGCTGGCCAGGTCTTTCAGGCTAAGAACGGGGATCGATGTAGCCGCGGGGCCCGACAGCTGGGGATGGTATATCGTTTTTGGACATAACTGGAATCGGTAGTGCATTCATTGTACGCATTATTTTTTCAGCTTCTCTGCCATCTCGATGGAATGCTGGCGTTAGGAAATAGCAGACCGCCGAAGGATTTAGAGGTCGAAGTACTCCTCTAATTCCAATTGGTCGCGAACTGTTAATGCACCTAGTCCATCGATCAAAAACGGTTTGTGTAAAAGTCCGGTAAGGATCACTACTTTTCGTGCTTTTGTGCTTTGGATGAACTGGATGATGTTCTTCACCATGATTCCATCTCTCTCACGGTCCATCGTTGCCATTCGTTTGTACCATTCTTTAAATGATGGCGAAACGTCGACGTTCTCCAAGAGCAAGTGGCTTAAGCTGTCTTCTGTTCTCATTATGTTCCGAAAGCTATCCGCCAGGGAAGGTCTGTTGAGTTGGCTGTAGGTGAGTTTGCTCAATATATTATACTGTTCAAAATAATTTAAGTAGCTATGGTAAGCGGAATCAAGCTCGTTTTGGAGCGTTCCGGTTTTATAGGCTTTTTTCAGTGCCTGATGCCATTTTTCCGCACTTGGAAATTCCTGATATTCCTTACGGTTCGGTATGGTCATGTCAAATGGGTATACATGCACTGAAGGGTTTTTTCTGGCATAGAGGTATGTGGCTTTGTCTTCCGGGGATATACTTTTTTTGAATCTCAGTTTCCTTTTTTCATTCTCCCATCCTTTGGGTTTGTACAAGGAATAGTCCGAGTTAAACATCCAGGTGAGGGTGTCCATTTCCACGAGGATGAGGTCTGGTTTGATGTTGTTGAGTATGATCAGGAGACTATCCGCATTTCGGTATTTTTTGTGTTCGTGAACCACGCCGATAATGTATGCGCGAGTTTTTGCGGTGTCTTGTTGAAAAGCAAGAGCCACAAGTGGAACCAGGGTGACCCAAATGAGAAGGGCAAGTGTTTTCAGGTTCATCCTGAAATGTACAATACAGTTGTCTATTTAGTTTGTTTTGACAAAGAGAAGTAGATACACATTGGTTGTAAGGTGGCATTCAAATCATGCGCTGAAAGCCAACCTCACCCTACATAGAACAGATCGGTCAGGATTTGTTGCATCAACAACTGGAGCCACACCTCGCCCGGGCCCGGAAAGGCGTCAGGCAGGGTGTGCTGAAACCTTTGCCAGCGGAACTGCTGAATGCACTGATGAGCAACCAGGTCTTCGGCTTGTACCAGTTCATCACCGCGAAGAGAATGTCCAAAGCAAAACAATAAGAAACCATTCTGGCCATCTTTAATATGCTATGTGATATGGTAACCTGGTTTTTTACTTCAAAATGCGACTGACAGTCAATCAAAATCTAACATTAAGTTTAAGAAGAAACTAGCATTGGCTACCGGAGCCTCATCCGGGATCGGAAAAGAAACCGCCAGGTTATTGGTGGAACAGGAATTTACGGTATATGGTGCGTCCCGAGGGTTAGAAAAGATGGAAGATCTCAAAGCAATGGGCGTGAACCTCTTGACGATGGAAGTGGTGGTTGATGCAGGACTTTGCAAAGAAACACGCGAACATGCTTGCTACCGCAGACAAGCGCGCGTCCTCATCCACGGTAGTGGCTAACGCCATAGTGAAGGCTGCCACAGCCTATCGTCCGCGCACGAAGTATGCTACCGTTGGCGGCCCTAGAATGATCCTGTTTCTGAGGAGTGTACTATCTGACAGGATGTTTGATCGGCTGATGCTGGGACTTATGCGGTAATAATAAAGCGTCGATTAAGGTATATTTATAGCTAATATTCACGCATGAGCTTGGAATACAATAGTATTTCAAGGCTTATAACGATTTTTCAGCAGCGGGTAGCTCCGGAGGAAGGGTATTTGGTAGGCTAAGGGGCCATAATGAATGCCTTTGGATTACCCACCTTGTTTCCTGACGTACTATCCATAGTTAGCCACAAGCATAGAAAATATGAAACCGAGGAGTGGCGAGTATTTACGCCAAGGCATATACCGGAAGATACCTTGATGGGGCATCTCACATTTGCTTTGAAGTACGAGGGAATAGAATTGGGAATCTTTAAAAAACTGTTTGAGGTAATACCTCAAGAGGAACTGGCGAAACGCATTCAGCAAGAACCAACCGATCAATACAATCGAAGAATTTGGTTTTTATATGAATGGTTAATGGATGCGCAGCTTAACATTCCTGATCTCGCCACTGAAAAACTATCTCAATGATTATATTGAGATGCCAGACAAAACGCTGGCACTGCTTATGCGCTTTCTGGAACAAGGGAAGGGTGTGTTTTCGGAACGGGCCAGGGATAATGAGTTCAGAGAACTCACCGCGGAAGAAATTGAACGGATAGAGGCGAAATACCAGGAGGTTTTCCAAAGCTGAGTTTGAAGGGAGAAGGTAAAGTTAGAAGTACGAAGCTGCGTTTGCCCAAAATGGGAAAGACTCATTGAAGACGGCCAATTATGGACCTTGAATAAAGAGATCGCCTACATGCTTTTCAAAAAAGACCAGCCTTTGGTCAGGACAGATACATTCCGGTTTATCTCCGTGCAGGTGAAGGATGATATGGCCTTTGCGGTGTATGATCTCCGGTCGGCGGTAATGGTGCGTTTCAACGGCATCTGGAAGATCCGGCTCATCCACTCCACCAAAGCCAAAGAATAGTTGTTTGTCGGTTTATTTTTCAAAAACTGTGATTTTTTGTCAAATCCATCGAATCATCTGGCAAGGAACTAATTTGTATTCATGCAGATGGACAGCAACCAGGCATTATCGGCACAATTTCACGAGGTCATCACCCAGCACAAAGGGATCTTCCTGAAGATCGCGAGGACCTATTGCAGGAGCGATGAAGACAAACAGGACCTCGTACAGGAAATGATGATCCAGGTCTGGCGAGGTCTGCCCCGCTACAACAGTAACTATGCCGTCAGCACATGGCTCTATCGCGTTGCCCTTAATGTGGCTATATCTTTTTATCGAAAGCAAAGAAGGGGATTGCCGATGGCTGGTCCGGTATTGGAAGAAACCCTTGTTTTGGCCGATGTGCAGCCCTCTCCGCAGCAGGAACAACTGCAATTACTGGAACAGTTTATTGCCACATTGAACGATCTCGATAAGGCCCTGATCCTGCTCTACCTGGATGATAAGAGCTATGCCGAGATCGCGCAGATCATAGGCATCTCGGTTTCCAATGTAGGCACCAAGCTTGGCAGGGTCAGGGAGAAACTGCGGGCAAAATTTGAAAACCATACAACATCGTGATATGAATGAATTGGATATGAAAATGCTATGGCAGCAAAGCCAGCAAAAGATCGAAGCACTGGTACAAGTGAACCGCCGGGCGGAAGAAGACATCACAAAGCTGAAAGTGAACAGTCTGTTGGGAACGATGAAGCCGGTGAAAATATTTGCCATCGTGTCTGGAATGCTATGGGTATTCATAGTAGGTGGATTCATTGCAAATCTGTTTATCAACCATTATGCGGCTTCGAGTCCCTTCTTCCTTTATGCAGCGTTGATCCAGGTCTTGTTGACCGCCCTCGCCATCGGCATATATATCTATCAACTGCACCTGATCAATACCATCAATTTTGCAGAACCCGTACTGGTGATCCAGGAACGGCTATCCAGATTGATCACGTCCACGTTAAACGTAACCCGCGTCCTCTTCCTGCAGCTTCCGTTGTGGACGATTTTTTTCTGGAACGATGGGATGTTTGTGAAAGAGAACTGGGCCTGGTGGATCCTGAACATTGTAGTGACCCTCTCGTTCACAGTGATCGCACTCTGGTTGTTTTTCAATATCCGTATCGAGAACAAGGATAAGCGATGGTTCAAATTGCTGTTCAGCGGTATGGAATGGAAGCCTGTGGTGGAATCGGTGGATATGTTGAAACAGATAGACGCGTTGCGCAAGGTTGAAGGTTGAAGGTGCCTATCGTGGTCCGTTCCGTCGTTGTATCCACGCATTGATGAAATGTGAGAGGCCGGTGAACAAAGCGATCAACAGCAAAAGTGCAGGTATGCTATCCACCTCTCGTCTCCAAATAAAATAGGTCCACAGGATCATGACCCATTGCAGGAAGTAAATATTTGTTACGCCTTTGCTCCATACCGTGAGTAACTGAAAAAAACCATTCCATGGAACACGATTGGTGATCCAATGGAAAAGGGAAACCCAAGCTGCTACGAAACCGCACATAAAGATCATCGCACCCTGTCTGCTGTGATAATAATCATTGAAATGATAATCGAAGTCGGTTGCGGAAATGCAGAGGCCAATGCATACTGCAATCAATCCGCCCCAACCCATGTTGCGGAAAACTTTATCCTGGTCCTCTGCTGCATGCACCATCTTACCCAGATAGAGACCCAGGTAGGGGAAGGCCAACCATGGAAAAAGCGGGAAAGCGATTTTATTGGTGAGGAAGGGATGCGCGAATGGGAGATCGCCCCAAAGCAGTTCAAACACGTATTTGGCAACAGGTACCCCTGCACCCATTCCCCACAGAAAGGGTGATAGAATAATAATCAGCAAAGCGATCAGGAGGTCCATATAAGCCGGAAGCTTTAATGGCATGGTGAACGAAGTGATCATCATCGCCAGTCCCGCAAACTGAAGGATGTCTACAATGGTGAGTACCCCGAAGGCGTCTAAAGGAAAAGCGTGTGCATCTTTGACATTGAAGTAGAGCATTAGTTGCAGGGGCAGAACCGCGCGGACCAGGTTCAAAATGTATCCTGAAAGAAATATCTTCAGACCTCTTTCTAGTTGTCTTTTGGGATCATTTTTTCCAGCGAGCACCATCGACAAACCCATCAGTGTCATAAACACCGGAGCGGCTGGCGGTCCACCCAGGAATTCAATGAGTTCACCTGTTATAGATTGCCTAAGTTCAGTAGTTCCGAAAACTTCAAGGGTATGTACTGCGATCATGAAAAATACAGCGAGTCCCCTTACTACGTCTATTGATTGAATCCTTTTGTGTGCCTTGACTGAGTCCATTCTTTTTTTGAGGACAAATCAACGGCGGGAAACGGGCATTCCATTTGACATATGTCACATTTTCATTTAGCGCGGATCCGGCTGAGGGTTTCTCTGGAAATGCCAAGGAAGGATGCCAGGTAGGTGAGGGGTATGCGCTGCAGCAGTTCAGGCTGGTTTTCAAGCAGGACTTGGTATTTATCCATCGCGTCTGTCATCTGGGTGTAGTAGGCTTTTTCTTCCAGGAACAGCGCATATTCTTCAATGATGGCCAGAATGAAGTTGGCCATTTCTGGATGATCTGGCATCACTCTCTTTAGCTGATACACATTGATCTGCAAAAGCGTACTGTCTTCAATCAATTCAATGGTTTCTCTTGCGTGATGATCCCGAAAGGTGCGTAGCGAGCCAATCACTTCGTCTTCCAGTGCAAACCAGGTATTGACCTCGATGCCGTCTTTCAGGTAAAAACTACGAGCGGCGCCTCTGAGCATGTAGTACGCAAATGGATGACGTTCCTCGGCCTTTACCAGAACCTTTTTTTTGGGGTATTCAACCATTTCCATGTGATCAATGATCAGGGAGCGTGTATCCGGAGAAAGTTGTTTGCCGTATTGATCTATGAATTTGTTGAAGACTTCTTCTGACATGATTTCGGAAAATATTGGGCTATGAAAATACAGAGAATGGAGTGACTCAATACTAGTATTCTTAATGAAATTTGTATTTTCCCTTCATGAGAATCACCATTTTGCTGCTATGCCTTGCCCTTGCCTTGGGTTGCAATTCGGAAACAAAACAAACGTCCAAAAAACTTCCAACCGAGCTTTCCCGAAATATTGGAGAAACCTTTGCCCTTGATGATTTGGTAGACAGCTCCGGAAATCAAGTGACATTGAATTTTTCAAATTCAGAATTTACGCTCATTGATTTTTGGTTCACCGAATGTCCGCCTTGCATCAAAGAGATGCAGCAGTTTGAAGAACTGTTGAAAGGGAAGGAGACAAAATTGAAGGTTGTAAGTGTATCCATCAACCAGCCGTGGTACTGGAGACAGGCTTTGCAAGGCGATCAACCGCGACTAGCTTTTCTAAAGACCCGGGTAAGCAATTGGGATCATATTGTACTGAAAACCCAGGATGATCCAAAACTTCGCAATTCAATATCCGCTGACCGGGTAAAGTCTCTGGAGGAAACCTACGGAGTTTCAAGTTATCCGGCCTATTTTGTATTGGATCGTAACGGCAGGATCCTACAGCGTCCCGAATCCGCGGTAGAATTCCTGAAAGGGTTATAAGCATTTAACTATAAGGGATCTTCACCTTTTTGCGAGACTATCTAACCTATTGAATTAAGCATCAGCGCAATAAAATTAAACAACGCATGCACAATGTAAGTTGTCAGGAATGGATGTTTCCTTATCCTTAGTATGTAACAAGACATAAGTATCATGCCACCAAAGAATGCATCAATCACATACATTACGTTGTAGCTGTGGGCAAAGCCAAACATCAGTCCTCCGATAACTACGATCCATATATGTTTCAATTTGAACCGGTGCAATAATTTAAACAGGAGTTGTTGGAACAATACTGTTTCCAGGAGCGGTGCTACCACGCAGGCCACAAAAAACTCTTCCCATTTGCTGCTGAAATGGAAGGCCCCATCCTCTATGTCTTTCCCGGTGAGTTGTTTGGCGAGTATTCCAAAAAAGATTGCATTGACTAGCTTGAGGCCAACCATTAATGCGATAAATCCGATGGTATTGAAATTCCGAAGTTTGGAAAGAAAGTTGTCCATTGGTCGGACAAAATAGAAAATGTTTAGTCGTTTTTCACAGGTAAAATTGTACCTGTACGTTGTATCACTTGGGCGATCCAACATTGTACCGCACCTCCTTCAAATGTTGTCGTCCCGGTTGATGGTTTGTTGTGATTTCTTTTAACGAAAATGTTTCAAATCATAATCTCGCACAAATTTCTTTATTCAGATACTATCTGAATTTGGAAAACGAAGTTTGCGTCAAAACATGAAATAGGAGCTGCAAAGTCCGGAAAATATAACCCACAAATTCGCCACTGGCTTGAGAATCCTGTTCTTAGTAAATAGGTTCCCTAAAGGTAAATTCTTCTGAAGTATTTATTCAGGATAATCGCACATAATGGATTTGTGTGATTGCCTGGTTATAGACTGTAATGTAAACTGATAGAAAGCATAGTAAAGTCTAAACAATTCACTTATATTCATAACAAATCAATGGATATGTATAGACTAAAAGTCATAGCAATTATTGCCATAATTGCTATTCTTGTTGCCTGTAATAACAAGACGGAAACTGCATCTAAGCCAACGGAAGCAGGTGCTCCCGTTACTTTTAAAGGTGACATCAAAGAAGATGTACGCGACTCGAAAGCGGATTGGGAGCCTTATATACGTAAAAAAGCACCGGAAGGTGCACCCAACATTCTATTCATTCTTTATGATGATACAGGCCTGGCGGCCTGGTCTCCATATGGTGGCAGGATCAATATGCCTACCATGGACAAGCTTGCTGCAGACGGGCTCACCTACACACAGTGGCACACCGTTGCCCTTTGTTCGCCTACGCGTTCTTGTATCAATACAGGCCGAAACCATAACCTGAATGGTATGGGTGCCATCACGGAGGGAGCTAATGGTTTCCCTGGCTATAGCTGCCAGCTGCCGCCACAGGCCGCAACGATGGCGCAGATCCTGAACGACAATGGCTGGAGTACTTTCTGGCTCGGTAAAGACCATAACGTCCCTGAAACGGATCTTTCTGCTGGCGCAAACAAAAGCCAGTGGCCCTTGCAACAGGGCTATGATCGCTTTTACGGGTTCATCGGTGGCGAAACCAATCAGTTCTATCCTGATTTGACAGAGGACAACCACGCCATCGAACAACCTTATGGACCTGAGAAAGGGTACCATCTGTCGAAGGATCTGGCGGACCAGGCCATCAAGATGATCAGCGATCAGAAATCTGCCAATCCCAGCAAGCCCTGGTACATGTGGTACTGCCCCGGCGCCAACCACGCTCCACACCAGGCTCCAAAGGATTACATCGCTAAATACAAAGGAAAGTTTGACGATGGATATGACGCCTATCGCAAATGGGTGTTGCCGCGAATGATCGAGAAAGGAATTCTTCCCAAAGGAACAACCCTAACGGAGTTTAACCCCATGCCAGTGGATATGGCTGCGCCGGGTGATTTCGTAAAACCCTGGGATAAATTGTCGGCCGATGAAAAGAAATTATTCTCCCGCCTTTGCGAAGTGTATGCCGCGTTTTCTGAGTATACCGATGCACAGATCGGCAGGATCATTGATCACCTGAAAGCAACGGGCCAGTACGAGAATACGATCATCATGTATGCATCAGACAATGGTGCATCCGGAGAAGGTAGTCCCAATGGCTCTGTTAACGAGAACAAGTTTTTCAATGGTTATCCCGATGACCTGGTGGAGAATATGAAGTTGATCGATGAACTCGGTGGCCCTAATACCTATGAACATTATCCTACAGGATGGGCCGCAGCTTTGTCGACTCCATTCAAAATGTTCAAGCGCTATTCCAACTATGCCGGTGGTACAGAATGTCCACTGGTGATCTCCTGGCCCAAGGGCATCAAGGCCCGTGGCGAAGTCCGCAATCAGTATCACCATGCGGTTGACATCGTTCCCACCATCCTGGAAATTGTTGGCGTTGAGATGCCCAAAGTCTACAGAGGTGTTGAACAATATCCACTCTCTGGCGTGTCCATGAAATATTCGTTTGATGCCAAGCCCGATGACCCTACACAGAAACATGTGCAATACTATACGATGCTCGGTACCAGGGCCATCTGGCAAGATGGTTGGAAGGCCGTAGCGGTGCATGCGCCATTGACAGACAAAGGCAAGTTTGACCAGGACAAGTGGGAACTCTACCATGTAGCGGTTGACCGATCTGAATCCAAGGACCTCGCGAAGGAAAATCCGGAGAAACTTGCAGCGTTGAAGAAGCTTTATGAAGAAGAGGCGAAGAAAAACTTTGCTTATCCGTTGGATGACCGCACAGCCACACAGATCCTTACGTTGGAAAGACCAGAAGAAGAAGCAAAGAAAGATGCTTATACATACTATCCGCATACCAGTTCTGTACCAGAAGCGGTGGCGGTGAATGTCAGGGGAAAATCGTATAAGATCGTTTCCAATGTAGATATTACGGCAAATGCATCCGGTGTGATCTTTGCTCATGGGTCAAGGTTTGGCGGTCACAGTTTATTCATAAAGGATCATAAACTGTATTACGTTTACAATTTCCTCGGTATTACGCAACAGCAGTTGGTATCCGGAGTGCTCAAGCCCGGTAAGTATACTTTCGGGATGGAGTTCATCAAAGAGAAAGCAGGTGAACACGGCGAATCTGTAGGTATGGCGAAGTTGTATATCAATGATAAGGAAGTGGCCAAGACGCCGATGGTTGCCCAAGTGGGCAAGTTCACGTTGGTGGGCGATGGTTTATGTGTGGGTTACGATAGTGGTGACCCTGTGAGTAAACTGTATGCATCACCGGGTGAATTCAAAGGTGGTACTATTCATTTTGTAAAGGTCAGCACCGGCAAAGAGACCTATGCGGACCTTGAAAGGGAGGCGCAACGGGCCTTTGCTAAAGAGTAACAAACATTTTTGATGTTGATGTAAAAAACCTGCCGGGCCCAGTGTCCGGCAGGTTTTTTTTTGATGGCGGATGTTCCAGGAATCACGGGACGGTAAAACAGAAATGAGTTATTTTAGTATCATGAATATCCTCGAACTCAATCCTCGTTTTGATTTGCAGAATGATCCTAAAAGCGCCGCGGCTTTTTCCCAGTTCAGTGAAATGCTGAAAGCGGTAAAAGAGAAAGAACTTAATTCTACCGTGGTTACTGCATTGAACGAAGGAATACAATCAATCAATAACACTGTACTTACGGGAAAATACCTTACTAGACTCATCAAGACAAAACAGCAGGGTATTTTGAAACTGCTGGAAAAAGAGCAGAAGATCGTCCCGAAAAAGCACTACCAAACCCTGTGGATGGTGCTGGGGATGAGTTCTTTTGGTCTGCCCCTGGGTGCGGCCTTTGGCTTGGCCCTGGGCAACATCGGACTCATGGGCCTGGGCCTGCCGATAGGCATGGGTATTGGTCTCGCAATGGGAACGAACATGGACAAAAAAGCGCTGGAAGAGGGAAGGCAGTTGGCTTTTGAAGCGAAGATGTGATCATTGAAATCATCGTTTATGAAGTTTGAACAACTGGTGCCGAATATTTTCTACGTGAATATTGCCGATGGGATCACATTCTTTGTGGACTGTTTGGGATTTTCCATTGTGCACGATGAGATCGCTTCGGCCCAGCCATTCTGTGTTTTGAGAAGGGACGGACTCGTGATCAATCTTTTCGAGAATGCGGAACTGGCCTATGAACACAACCCGGAGTTCAGGCTGGTCACGGAAAATATTGAAGAGGTCTATGCAAAAGTATCGGCTTCACATCCGCAATTCTTACACCCCAATCTTTCTACAATTACGCTTCGCCCCTGGGGTGCCAAAGAATTTGCGCTGACGGACGGGCAGTTGGGTATGGTGATACAGCAGTGGTGAGTTTTTCTGGATGTTAAGGCGCATTTTCTAACTCCTTGCAATACTCTCCCGAAATTCGCGCGGTGTCATTTTCTTTTTCTTGAGAAAGACCCTGTTGAAATAAGTTAGACTCTGGAAGCCCACCTGGTATGCAATCTCTTTGATCTGTAAATCTGTTTCTATCAGTAGTTCGCAGGCATTGCCAATTCGGATATCGTTCAGGTAATCCGTTACCGTTAAACCCGTGGCCCTTTTGAAGAATTTGCAAAATGCAGTGACGGAAAGATTCACCAGCCCGGCTATTTCATGAATGGATAGATTTTCTGCTGCATTCTTCTGCAAAAACCGACACACCGTATTTACCCTTTTTTCATTTGCGGTACTTCGTGCGGCTTTGTAGTAGTCGGACGCTAGTAAGCTGGATTTTTGTTTCGTGAGTTTATCAAGGATTTGCAGGAGGCCGGTGATTTTCTCCGGACCTGTTTTGTGCGGCAGGGCGCGGATTTCCTCCGTTAAATGATGCTTGTTGAAGAAAAGTCCATGTGCAGAGGCCGATAAGAGTCCTGCAATTTTCTTGCACTCATCCAGTTGGATAAAACCGTTGATTATTTTTTCTGGAAACTGTATAACGATGGCGGATACTTTTTTTCTTTTGCCCATGGTATTGCTCACCCAGGTGTGCGGTAAGTTGGGCCCAAGTAACACAAGATCACCCTCTTCATAGTCATCGTAATGATCCCCCACCAGTCGCTTCCCTTTTCCTTTGGTGATCAGCGTTAGTTCATATTCCGGATGGTAATGCCATTTGAAGGGAAAAGCAGGAACCACCAATTCATAGGCGAGGTAGGCCTGCGTTCCTTGCTTGATGCCGATGTCTTCAAATGCTGCCTTCATGGTACAATATGGTTGTTAAATATAACCATATGTATTTATAATGTCAATATAGTGCTATTAATGTCAAATGGAGTGCCTTTGGTCCTGAATGTGGCTGATTAGTTTTGGAAAAAGAAAACAAATGATGCATTTCCCTGGATCCATCGCACAGAAGCTCGACGAACCCTATCCACTGACGGCCGAACAGGTGGAATTCTTCCAGCAGAACCGATTTATAAAGTTGAAGCAGGTGTTTGACGAAGAAACGATTCGCTTCTTCAACCATCAGATCTCAGCGAAGGTGGATGAAATGCGGGGAGAGGTAACGGAGATGGATAGCAGGGACACCTATGGAAAGGCTTTTGTGCAGCTGTTTAATCTCTGGCTTGAGGATAACCTGATCAAGGCCTTTGTATTCAGCAAGCGAATGGCAAAGATTGCGGCAGATCTGATGCAAACGGAAGGGGTTCGTATGTACCACGATCAAGCCCTGTTTAAAGAAGGTGGTGGCGGGATCACGCCCTGGCATGCCGATCAGTATTATTGGCCACTGGAAACCGATAAAACAGTGACGGCATGGATTCCTCTTCAGGAAACTCCATTGGAAATGGGTCCGCTGGAGTTCAGCGCAGGAAGTCATCGGATTGTGGAAGGAAGAGAATTGGCCATCAGTGATGAGAGCGAATTGGTGATCCAGCAACGGTTACGGGTAACCGATTTTGCACATGTGATTGAGCCGTTTGATCTGGGCGAAGTTAGTTTTCATTCCGGTTGGGTGTTTCACCGTGCCGGCGCGAACAGTACGGATCAGATGAGAAAGGTAATGACCGTTATATATATGGATCGGGACATGACATTAAAGCAGCCTGAGAACGAAAACCAGGTCAGGGATTGGAACACCTGGTGCCCAGGAGCTGTTGTAGGTGAAGTGATCAGCAGTCCGATCAACCCCGTATTGTATGGCGGTGAAAATGCCGACAAATGAGACCCATACCATTGTGTGTAACGCGGGTCTTTTTATTGGGAACGATGTTAGGCTTGATGTATATGAACCAACAAAGCTATGCTCAAACACCTTCATACTTTCAGAAGAAGACTGGCTTGAAGGAGCAATACCAGATCTTGCCGTTTGGAGAGGTAAGGCCCACCGGTTGGATCAAAGCGCAGATACAGGAGAACCTGAATGGATTCACCGGTCATCTGGATCAGCTTGTTCCGGATCTCATTGTACAGGACGATATATATGGACGCAACCGGCTTTCCAAAAAGGTCAAGAACAAGGATGTTGGT
>JBKCVJ010000237.1:0-3292 GCA_046317915.1 Sphingobacteriales bacterium | reverse complement strand
CACTATAACCAAAGGCCCAGCGGCTGGAACGGTTTCACAACCCTGGCTGATTTCTACGATAAGTTTGAAGCTGCCGATACAAGGCGCGGTGGTTCATACGCCGGCCTGACCAATGTAACTGGTCTCCGTACTGGTTTCCTGGTGGGTCAGCAGTTTGACCAAAATGGTACTGCACTTACAGATAGGAAAGGTGCTCCTCTTGCGTTCACGAGGGAAATTGCTCTTCGTGAAACAGGAAACAACCTCGAGGTTACCGGAATCCGCGTTATTAAGTATGTTCCTGACTTCGCTCAGGGCATCGATGGTAACGCAGAAAACGAGTATGTGATCTTCCGTTTCGCAGATGTTATGCTGATGAAAGCAGAAGCTCAACTTCGCCTTGGCCAGACTGCAGCAGCATTAACCATCGTAAACACATTGCGTGCTAAACGTGGTGCCTCTGCACTCACTACCCTTACCCTTCAAGGCCTGCTCGATGAGCGTGGACGTGAAATGTACTGGGAAGGCTGGAGGAGAAATGATCAGGTGCGTTTCGGTACTTTCCTGAATGGTGTTGGACCTACCCGTCCAAATAAATCAGGAAACGAAAGGCTGATCTTCCCGATTCCAAACCAACAGCTGGCTGTTAACCCGAACCTGACTCAGAATCCTGGTTACTAGTCTGATTGTTTAACTTTATCATGCGAAAAGGTCAATGTATATTGGCCTTTTCGTTTTTTTAGCACATGAGGCGATTTCTACCATACCTTTTACTGTCATTGGCTACAGGTGCATGCAAACAACCCGCACCTGAATTGCTGTTTGAAAAAGTAGATAACAGCGGCATCAACTTTTCCAATAACATCTCTAACTCAAGAGACTTCAACATATTCAGTTACCGGAACTTTTACAATGGCGCGGGCGTAGCCACCGGCGATATCAATAATGATGGTCTCACCGATGTCTTCTTCACAGCCAACATGGGACCCAATAAACTTTACCTCAACAAAGGTGATTTTAAGTTTGAAGATATTTCCGAAACTGCAGGGTTTAGGGATAAGGGGCAATGGAGCACAGGCGTAGTGATGGTTGATATCAATGCCGATGGTTTGCTCGATATCTACGTTTGTAATGCGGGATACCAGAAAGGCGTAGGCCTGGAGAACCAGCTTTGGATCAATAAAGGGAATCTTCAGTTTGAAGAGAAGGCTAAAGACTATGGACTGAATGACGATGGATTCACTACACATGCGGCATTCTTTGACTACGATCTCGACGGCGATCTGGATGCCTATATCCTTAACAACAGTTTCATCCCGGTGAATACCCTCAACTATTCCAACAAACGGGATCTCCGTGCCAAAGACTGGCCCGTGGCAGATTTTTTGAAAGGTGGAGGCGATAGACTCTTGCGTAACGACAATGGAAAATTTACAGACGTTAGTGAAGCTGCTCATATTTACGGAAGCCTGATCGGTTTCGGGTTGGGTGTAACCGTTGGAGATGTCAATAATGACGGCTATCCTGATATCTATGTGTCCAACGATTTTTTTGAGCGCGATTATTTATACATCAACCAACAAGACGGCACTTTCAAAGAAGAGCTGGAAAACCGCATTCAACACCTCAGCCACTCTTCTATGGGTGCAGATATGGCCGATATCAACAATGACGGATACCAGGATGTGTTTGTAACAGAAATGCTTCCCGATGATGATTTCCGTTTGAAGACCACCACTTCATTTGAAAATGTGGATGTGCAACGATACAAGGAGAAATCCGGCTTCTACCACCAGTTCATGCAGAACACGCTTCAACTGAATACAGGTACCGGGAAGTTTAAGGAAATTGCCCAGTATGCTGGTGTGGCCGCATCTGACTGGAGCTGGGGTGCGCTGATGTTTGATGCCGACAATGATGGTTGGAACGATGTCTATATCTGTAATGGGATATATAATGATGTGACCAATCAGGACTTCATTGATTTTTTTGCAAACGATGTGGTACAGCGCATGGTCATGACGGGCAAGAAAGAGGAGATCGAAGAGATCATCCGCAAAATGCCATCGGTTCCCATCCGAAATAAAATGTTCCGTAACAAAGGTGACTTGCAATTTGAAGACGTGGGTTCAGCATGGGGAATAACGGATGAAACATTTTCAAATGGTGCGGCATATGCCGATCTGGACAATGATGGGGATCTTGACCTTGTAGTGAATAACGTGAATCAGCCCGCGCTGCTTTACCGAAATCATAGCAGGGAACGTAACGGTCATCACTACACGAAGATCAGATTGAAGGGCATGGGTGGCAACACCAGGGCCATTGGAAGTAAGGTTTCTGTATACAGTGGCGGACTAGTACATATGAAGGAGTTGATCCCATCCCGCGGTTTTCAGTCAAGCGTAGATTATGATCTCAGTTTTGGGCTGGGTACGCAACAACGCATAGACTCTATACAGATCATCTGGCCAAACAAAACAACCAGTCTGATTACTCAGGCTCCCATCGATACATTGCTCGTTTATGATCAACAGAAGATAGGTACAGCTCCATGGCTAGCGCCGGTATCTGCCCCTTCTATGTTGATGCAG
Organism: Sphingobacteriales bacterium; assembly: GCA_046317915.1. Classification (GTDB taxonomy): domain Bacteria; phylum Bacteroidota; class Bacteroidia; order Chitinophagales; family Chitinophagaceae; genus Pollutibacter. The sequence continues at coordinate 719 of JBKCVJ010000237.1, read as the reverse complement.
GATCCGCTTAAACTTGGAGCGCATGAAGAAGATGACCAGGTTGATTTTTACATGGAACGCAATGTGCCCTGGATGTTATCGAGGCTTGGTCCGGCCGCCGTTACAGCAGATGTGAATGGAGATGGACTTGAAGATCTGTATGTGTCCGGCACTTTAAAGAAACCCGGTCAGTTGTATATCCAGCGTAACGGACAGTTTATTCCTGATGCGGGATTGTCAATACAACTAAAAGGGTTTGAAGATATTTCTGCCGTGTTTTTTGATGCCGATGGCGATGGTGATCAGGACCTGATGCTCGGCGCCGGTGGTAACAATCGTCCTTCCTTCAGTAAGGAAATGCAGAACAGGCTTTACATGAATGATGGTAAAGGGAGGTTCAGTCTTTCACCCACTGCGCTGCCCAAGAACATGGGTAATACCAGTGTGTTGCTGGCACGCGATATAGATAAGGATGGGGATATGGATGTGTTTGCCGGCAGCAGATCAATGCCGATGAATTATGGCGCTTTGCCGCAGCAAATGGTATATGTAAATCAAGGGAAAGGTGAGTTCACTGTAACGCCTAAAGAGCAGCTTGGTCCCTTATTCAATGCGGGACTGATCAGTAGTGCTGCTTTTTTATCAACCGGCGAACTGATTGTAGCAGGAGAGTGGATGGAAGTCTCTCGTTATAAGTTTGAAGGTGGAAGGTGGAAGGTGGAAGAGGCCATCACTAAAGG
>JBKCVJ010000236.1:0-7798 GCA_046317915.1 Sphingobacteriales bacterium | reverse complement strand
CCCTTGCACGGGATACCGGTGTTGATCAAAGACAATATCAATACGGGTGATCAAATGATGACCACGGCGGGTGCATTGGCGCTGGAGGGGAACCGGGCCGATAAGGATGCATTCATCATTGAGCGCTTACGTGAAGCGGGTGCAGTGTTGCTGGGCAAAACCAATCTGAGTGAGTGGGCCAATTTCAGATCCAACAGATCCACCAGTGGATGGAGCAGCAGGGGCGGACAAACACGTAATCCCTTTGCATTGAACCGCAACCCCAGCGGCTCCAGTGCAGGATCTGGCGCAGCGGTGAGTGCGAATTTATGCGCGATCGCCATCGGTACAGAAACCAATGGGTCCATCATATCACCAGCCTCGAGTTGCGGTGTGGTGGGGTTGAAACCCACGGTAGGCTTGTGGAGCAGGCAGGGAATTATTCCGATCTCGGCCACACAAGATACGGCGGGACCGATGACTCGGACCGTGAAAGATGCGGCCTACCTGTTGAGTGCATGTATTGGGGTGGATGGGAACGATGGCGTGACGGCTGCATCGCAGGGAAAGGCGCAGAAAGACTATGCCATGTACTGCAAGACCGATGCCTTGAAAGGAAAACGCATCGGCATCGAAAAATCATATCTCACCGGTCATGAGGCCGTGGTGGCTTTGTATAAGCAGGCAATAGAAATACTGAAAGCGCAAGGAGCAGAAGTGATTGAAGTTGAGCTGTTGAAGTTAACAAGACCTTTGGGTCAGCCATCTTTTGTGGTGCTTCAATATGAGTTCAAGGATGGTGTGAATGCTTATTTACGCACCGCCAATGCGAAAGTGAAGACACTTGCGAAAGTGATTGCTTTCAATAAAGCGAATGAAGCGAAGGCCATGCCTTACTTCAAACAGGAGACATTGGAATTGTGTGAATCGAAGAAAGATCTTCAGGAAACCGAGTATGTGGAGGCGTTGAAGAAAAGCATCAGTGCGCGGCAGATCATTGATGAACTGATGAAGACCAACAACCTGCACGCGATCTGTTCCACCAGCTCGGGTTTTCCCACTTGCATAGACCAGGTGAACGGCGATTACGGCAGCGGATTTTCATTCTCTTCGCCGGCAGCGCTGGCAGGCTATCCGCATATCACGGTGCCGATGGGTCACTACATGGGCCTGCCTGCGGGATTTTCTTTCATGGCCAGTGCATGGCAGGAGGCGGAGGTGATTGGATTGGCATATGCGTATGAGCAGGCGTCTCGCAAGAGGATGGCGCCTGAGTTTAGGGGAAGTGTTTAGATATAATCATGGAACTATACAAGCTGTATTATAACCGGGAGCAGGTGGAGGCGGTAGGTGCGGTGCTGGGTGAAGCCGGTATTGCGTATGAGATCATCGGGACGCGGAAAAGCTTTGATCCTAGTTATGCGTTCAACTCGGTTGATCCTGATATCAACCTGATGCTGCGTGCGGAAGATTTTTCGCGGGCCAATGAAGTGCTGAAGGGTTACTACGCGAAGCAGGCCGAGACCGTGGATGCAAACTATTATCTCTTTCATTTTTCAGACAAAGAATTGCTGGACATCATTCGCAAGCAGGATGAGTGGGGTGCTTTTGATGTGGCGCTGGCCAAGCAAATTTTGCAAGATCGTGGTATTCCCATTTCAGAAGAGGCCGATGCCATTTCTACGCGCCAGCGTGTGGCGGAACTCGCCCAACCTGAAGCCGCGCCTTTGTGGATGTTCGTATTAGGCTACCTCTCCGCATTGGTTGGTGGTTTCGTAGGCTTTATCATCGGTTGGTTTTTATCGGCTACCAAGGTGCTCCCCAACGGTGAGCGCGTTCCCATTTACAAACCTACCGACCGCGTGCATGGCCGCATCATCATGACGATGGGTGCTATACTTTTTATGACTTATATCCTGATTGGTATGCGAAGGAGTTTGGGGTAGGTCATTTTTTAGTCAATTTTTCAAGTAGCGCTGAAGTTTCTTTTGATGAAGGCAATGGCCCATGAATGGCTGCCAGTTTAAAGTCTTTGTCGATAATGATGACTCTGGGAATAGCGGCAAGATTATAATCACGGATTTGATCCCAGCTCACAATACCGTGGTGCTTTGCATCACTGACTTTTTGCATGAATTCCTTCCATCGGTCTTTGTTTTCATCTACCGAAATAGATAGAAACACAATGTTGCTGTCTGTAAACTTTGCTTTGAGTTCATCTAAGTATTTGAATTCCTTGATGCAAGGACCGCACCAGGTAGCCCAGAAATCGACATAGATGACCTTGCCTTTGTATCGCTCGAGATTCACTTCAGCATCGTCCGTATTCTTATAAACGAAAGGTATAACATTGTCACCAGTACTGACCAGCATGAAGCTTTGCACCGAGGTTTCCAATGCTTTTCGAAACTTGCTATTCTTAATTTTTGGCAGCTTGGAGGCAATAACTTGTAAACTGTCTCTTGAGGTAGCGCCTTCCATTTCCAGCCTAAGTATTTTAGCATTGAGCCAGTCTTCCCAATATGCGTTTCTTTCTGCATCAATCGGAATTTGTCTAATCAATTGGGGAAGCACATCTCTATAAACCTGAATTGACAAGTAGTCTTTTCTCAATTTTGTATACGGCATTTTCAAGGAGTACGCTTTAATGGTTTGCCTATATTGATCCATAAAGCGATTCAGACTGTCTCCGGTAAGTCTGTTATGACGGGCGAAATAGATGTGCAAACTGTATACGCTGTTCAATAAATCAACTTCTATTCTGACGTCTTCCAGATGCCGAAAATCAGGTGGAAGTCCTTTTGTGTTATCCAGCCTAAGTTTCCGATTTTGCTTAATCGCTTCAAGCGTATCGAGAGTAGCTTGAAGGGTCTTTTTAACATTGTCCCCGCCGTTAAGATATGATCCGGCTTTGGGATATGGTGTCCATTTCAAATAGTCCTGTATGAAGGCATTCTTGCCAACAAAGGTTGACTTTTCGCGAGAAAATTTGTCGATGACTACCTCTAATGTATCCTTGGGTTGCAGGTAAAGGATATTTCGCCCAATTCTAAAATACCCGGCCCTAGTAATGTAATGTTGAAATTTAAAATCTCCATTTGATTCCGGTGCAATTACAGCGCTGGCATGCACAACACTTAGTTCGCCGATTGCTGATATATCTTCAAAAACAAGTGCATTGTCTGAATTTAATATTTTGCCCTTGATGAATAGGTTACTGCTTTGTGCAGCGGAGAATATGGTAGAATATAGAAGGATTAGGATTAGGCTGCATCTTTTGATGAAAAGTGTATTCATGGAAAGTTTTTGTATAGAGCGGCCACAGTTGGGTTTCTGTCTGGGATTCTTGTGAAATGTAATTTAATCAAAACAGCAAAATGTTTTACCAAGGCAAGCTACCACAGGAAATTATATGATGCATAAGTTGTTTAGTTCAGGTTTAGTTCTTTCCCATTGATGTCTAGTAACCTAAAATTCATTTCTTCTCGTTTCGGAGCGAGATGGTCTATTTGGTAGAAGCGGTGAAATGCACCTGATATAGCCACTATACGCTTGCCCGGATATGCCAAGATGTACCGTTGTATTTGTTGTACCATGACTTTATCACGGAGCTGCCAATTGTCGAACATTTGATAAACTCTTTTTGAGAACGGTTGCAAAGAAGGTACTGAGTCTACCAATGCTTTAAAATGACTTTCCTCTAAGGTTTTTCGTTGACGAATAATTTCAGTTGTGCTGTCAGTGTTGAATTCCTGCAATACACTGTACATTCTTTTTGACATTTGTGTGTGAAGCTCCTCTCTTGTTAGATGCACATTAGCCCGATATTGAGACATTTCCTTATTAACATAGGCCTTTGACATGGCAACTTCAAATACTTTTTCAAGTTGAATAAACTCTTTTCTGTTTTTGTCGCGCTCATGGCCATTCAATGCTACATCAAAAGGTTTGATGATTACATGGGGAAACGCTCGATGGAATTTGTGAATCATATTTCCCTCGATTTCATTTTTGGACCAACCTGTTATTCTACTCAAATACTTTATCCATCGAGGAATAGGTTTAAACTGGCCGGTTTTAAAAATGCCAGATACAGAATCCTGTTCAATGAGGATGATGTCGGGTTTGAGGTTCACCACAACCTTCAACAATGAGTCGCTATGGTATCCTGCATGTGCGGTATGTTTAGTGCCAATCAGGATAACATCGGTCACTAAACTGTCTTGGCTTCTTGCGCTGAGGGTAGCGCATAGTAAAAGTAGAAATGCCCATATTCTTTTTTGATGCATTTGCATAGGCGAGGTGGTTGGTTAGTGGTGTTTTGTTTGGTGTTTGCTTTACACAATTAAGGTATTAATGAGCATTTAGGCAATAGCGATATAGAACCCCAGTGTATGAGTAATTGCTATAGGACACGGAGCAAGCAAGGGTATAGCTTTTTTCTGTTAAAAAATGCTAAAATGTCTTTACAGGACTAGGAACTCTTTGTATTTATCTATTGCTTGCAGTATTACGAGACCAACGGTATATTCAAATAGCTAACATTGAACACTCAACATGCCCAAAACATTACTGCTGCTGCTATGCCTCTTTTTTGTGACCACATCCTTCAGTCAGCGACGGCTGGTGTCCTGGAGTCAGCAAAACATTGAGAATTTTACGAAAGAAATGTATGATGCGGCGCAGAAGCGTAAAATAATTTCTTGAAGACTGAGGATAAGATAAAAAGCGTTTGTTTTGTATGTTACGATGATGACTATTATCAAGTGATGTTAGATTTGATGGATGGGCCTCAAGTGATATAGTATTTGAGGTGGACAGGTACTTGTCTAAGTTGATATTCCAATCTGGAAGATCATGTTCCAGATGTGGTGTTCTCGGATTCGGGACTTTTGCTTGTGAGCGAATACAAGGAGCATGTTCTTTTTGATCCTATTTAATACCACAAATTTTGTTTAATTTCAATGTATGGCAGCATTGACCAGACATAAGACTTTCAGAAGCCTAAAAAAAAGTGCTATCTCCAAGGGCGGAAAAGCAAGTAAGAAGAATTTGCCTGGTGCTGAATTAGTGACATTCATCGAACTACTACATAAAGAGAAAAGAAGCAAAATAAAAACTTCTAAATCTTAGTGAACAATAACTTATCTGATAAGATATTATCCGTTTGTCGAAGTTTACATGTAAATAATGTTGAGTATTTAATTGTTGGGGGTACTGCAGTAGCATACTACGGTTATTTCAGGTGGTCCCAAAACCCAGATGGCTCCCCGGCCGAAAAGTTTGATTTTGATATTTGGTATAATCCAACTTATAAAAATTATTTCAACCTGCTGGCTGCTATATCCGATTTGGGTCAAGATGTAAGTGAGTTTCTCGCAGAAGCCGATCCAGAGCCTTTAAAATCATACTTCAGGTTAGATCTGGAAAAATTTACGCTGGACTTTTTGCCAAGACTTAAAGGGTCAACGAATTTCAGAAAAGCTTTTGGCAAGTGTGAGTTAGCTCGCGTAAGAGATATTGATATTGCAATCATAAGTTTTGACGATCTACTTGCAGACAAGGGAAGAAGTTCCCGGCCAAGTGATCTGGATGATATAAGGCATTTAAAACTAAAGCGGAACAGTTAGATAATTTACCGCCACCTCCTACCTCCAACCTGCGCTCAAACTATCACTCACTTGCCTGATAATATTGTCCCTCGCATTCACACTTAGATACCAACCCAGCGGAAGGAGTTTATTCTTATTGTTCAGGCTGAGTTGGCTGTAGTGAAATCTTGAGCGGAGTGTGCCTTCATTGAAGAGTTCTTTGCTGATGTTGATGTGCGTCTCGGTACGGCGGTCCCAGGCATTCAGGAAACCGGGAACGATGGTGGTGAGGTCTGGTAATACGGAGACGGCGCGGAGTTGGTTGTCGGTCAGGTTCTCGCCAGTATTGCTGTTGCGGATGAAGAGTAGGTGCACCTTGATCTTTTTTCTATAGTTACGCTCTGCTTCTTCGATGTGGTTGTTCAATGCAATTGCCAACTGCCAGGCCGTTTCAATTCCTGAGTTTTCTTTATACCCGCCATCCACAATATGGCCTTTCTGCTTTCCATCGATCCTGATCAAAGCCCCGGATGTAATCAGTGGAAAACGGGAACACAGGGAGGCCGCGGTCTTTACCGCTACATCCTGACCCAGTACCCGCAGTACATCTATATCATCTTTGAATATACTGTCAGACAATGCAAGATTGGAAACGATGGTCTTCTGTCCCGTCTCGGCCAGCAGGCCGTTGATGAACAGATTAGGCACCTGCTTGCCCTTCGGATGTTGCCAGAGATCAAGAAAGGGCTGGTCCATCGTCTTCGCAAACAAGTGCTTCTCATAACTCCAGGCCCAGCTGTCTTCCAGCTTGTTGTTCCTGCTCAACCCTTCAATGGGAATCGGGATCAGTCGTTGCAGGTTATCATGAAACACGAAAGCCGCGGTCAGACTACTCAGAAAATCTGCACTCACCGTTTCATCAAAGGCCGCGGATGAAGAGGGGAACCCGTCAAACGCACCCGTCAGTTGGTCTTTCCGATAGGCAGCATAAAAACAACTACCCACGCCGCCGCCAGACACGCCGCTGATGGCGTAGACCTTATCCATAAATCCCGGCTGCAGCTCCTCCATCTTTTTCAGTGCCACCGCTGTGAAGGTTGCTGCGCGGATTCCGCCACCTTCGGCCGCTACGAGGTAGATCGTCACCACTGAATCCGTTGACTGCATTTTCGGCTGGATCCATTTGATAAAGTTCTCGCGGATGGTTTCCCGCTGCACGGTTTGCGTGGCGGGGATCAGCCTCACGGCACTGTTATCGTTACAAGTACTTGCCAGTACGATGTATCCGCCGATCACGAGAAAGGCGGGTGATTGCCGGAAGTTGATGAATAATGCGATGAGAGTTAACACCAGCGTGAAGAAGATAAAGCCGGCCAGCAATACGGTGGCTGGACCTAACATCCGCGCATAACCGAATTTCAGCAGGAAGAAGAAAGGCGCGATCATCACGGCTACGGCAATCAGGATGCTTCTGAAAGCAACGCGATTGGCCTTCATCGACCATAATCTTTTCAATGGTGTTCGTGCTGCGGTGTATCGCTGGTGTGCAGGTGCGAAATCAATATGCATAGCCTCGGCAATCTTCGCCCGCTTCATGAAAAAGATGATCAGCAGAATGCCCATGACCAACAAAACCAGGAGATTGACTGTGAGGGTGAACCATCGTTCATTCGGAATTTTTCCCGCCGCACGGATCAATGCGCCTGCCACAATCAATAAAGGAATGATGCCGATGATGCGCGGGATCCAGACAATAAGCCGCAGTGCCAGGGGATCGTCGGGGTCCACATCGAGGAGCTTCACCTGGAGAATAATTCTCGAAGCATACCAGCACAACAAGCACCAAAGCAATAAAAATGCTGTAGAAAATAGGAGATAGGGAGCAGGGAGATAGTTGGTAACAACGCCTATGAAGAAGTCTAACCCTTGATCGTTGAACACTAACGCGTACGTACCAACGAAAAGTAGTAGGAAGATAAACGATAAAGGGTAGAGGATTCTCCACGTTGTAACAACAATATGGAGAATCCTTTTAAACATCAGTTGAATTATTCAGATAAAGTATACACAGCGTAGCCGCGTTGGGTGAGATCGGATATTGCCGTCCTTGCGGAGTAGGCCTTCAGTGTTCCCGGCGCATAAGACGCTTCAGTGAAGTTTCGGAACGCTGCGGTTTGTCCGCACACCACAAACTTCACTCCATTGTCTTGCAGTTGTTTGATCAATGC
>JBKCVJ010000235.1:0-5140 GCA_046317915.1 Sphingobacteriales bacterium | reverse complement strand
AAGCCCAATACCGTTTACAACAGGATCTCATCGGCCAAAAACGCCCTGGTGAATGCGGAGGATTATGCCAATGATTATGGTATCCAGCAGGAAGACATGCGTTCCAACCGCCCCGCCATTGCGCAGATCTACAAGGCCTATGTGGCGAGGTGTTTTAAGAATGGTGCGATGGATTTTGATGATCTGTTGCTGAAGTTTTACGAGTTGCTTTCCTTCTTTCCGGAGTCGCTTCACAAATACCAGCACAAGTTCAAATTCATCCTCATTGATGAGTACCAGGATACCAACCCCGCACAATATGAGGTGATCAAATTGCTGGGTGCGGCGCATGAAAACGTTTGCGTGGTGGGCGATGACGCGCAATCCATTTACTCTTTCCGTGGTGCAACGATCCAGAATATTTTACAGTTCCAGAAAGACTATGACAATGTGAAGGTGGTGAAGCTGGAGCAGAACTATCGATCCACACAAAACATTTTGAACGTTGCCAACGAAGTGATTGCCAACAACAAGGGACAGATCCCAAAGGAGTTGTGGACCGATAATAAAGAAGGGGAAAAGATCCGGCTGATCCGCACAGCATCGGATAATGAAGAAGGAAAATTTGTGGCCGATACGATTCAGGAGCAGAAGTTGCGGAACCATTATCATAACCGCGACTTCGCGATTTTATACCGCACGAATGCGCAATCCAGGGCCTTTGAAGAATCCCTGCGCAGGATGGGTCTTGCTTACACGATCTATGGTGGTATGAGTTTTTACCAACGCAAGGAGATCAAAGACTATATCGCTTACATGCGGATGGCGGTGAACACGCGTGATGAAGAAGCGTTGAAGCGCGTCATCAACTATCCCATCAGGGGCATCGGCAAAACCACGATCGATAAGCTCGTGCTGTTTGCGAATGAGAAGCAGCTGACGATGTGGGAAGTGGTGGCCAATGCTGCGATGTATGGCTTCAAGGGCAACACATTAGAAGCGCTGGACCAGTTTGTGACGATGATCAAGAGTTTTACATCGATGCTGGAAACCAAGAATGCGTATGAAGTAGCGGCGCATATTGGTAAGCAGACCAACCTCGTGAAAGAGTTGTTCAATGACAAGAGCACCGAGGGTATGCAGCGTTATGAAAACGTGCAGGAGTTGCTGAACTCCATTAAAGAGTGGGTGGAAAGTCCGGACAACGAAGATGGCGAGGTGATCAGTAAATCACTCGGTGCATACCTTCAGCAGATCACACTGCTAACGGATGCCGATGAAAAAGATCCCAATGCAGATACGGTGAAACTGATGACCATCCACGCGGCGAAGGGTTTGGAGTTTTCCTGCGTGTTTGCAGCCGGTCTGGAAGAGATGTTGTTTCCGAGTGCGATGAGCATCAATACCCGGGAAGAGCTGGAAGAAGAGCGACGATTATTTTATGTGGTGATCACGCGTGCGAAAGCGCGGCTGTGGATCACCTATGCCAATACACGATATAAGTTTGGGCAGCTGGTGCAGAATGAGCCATCGAGGTTTATCGATGAGCTTCCGGAGCCATACCTGGACCGCTCTTTTGCTGGCGGCGGCATGCGCAACCAGGCAGGTGGGTTGGGGACCAGTGCCTTCGACAGGATGCATGGCGGATGGCGGAACAACAACAATGCCGCCAAGGAAGCAGAGATCAGGTATGGTGCGCCGCCGTCTAAGAGCAGCACACCGTCTTATATGGCGCCGAAAACGCCGGGCAAGCTGGTGGAGCACAAGCCGTCTGAAGACTTTACGGCCAGCGATACCAGTAATCTGCAAGCCGGGCAAAAGGTAGAGCACCAGAAATTCGGGTTTGGCGAAGTGGTGAAGATGGAAGGCGCCGCCCACAATCCCGTTGCCACCATCAAGTTTGCGCTGAATGGCGAGAAAAAGATCATGTTGAATTATGCGAAACTGAGGATCCTTGATTAGTTCGCAGGTTGCAGGTCGCAGGTCGCAGCTGAACCCTTACTGCGACCTTTGCGCCCTGCGACCTGCTATACTTGTCTCATAATCATGATTTGAAACACTTTCGCAGGGGTGAAGTCCTGTTTTTGACTGATAAATCGAAAGATTTGCCGTCCAAACTGAATGTATATGCGAAAATTCCTTAGACTATCTATGGTTATGGCCCTTGTTACGATGTTTCACCTGAACTGTTCCAGCCCGGCTGCCGGCCTGATGAGCACCCTCGGTAAAACGCCTGAACTGTCTTCTTTTGCAGGTTTGTTGAACAATGCTGGCGGTGCCAACACACTCAGCAAACTGGTAGGAAAAGATCCTTTCACCATGCTGATCCCCAGCAATGAGGCCCTGAAAAGCGTTCCTACTGATCTGCTGCAAAGCCTCACCAAGCCTGAAAACAGTGCACAGCTGGAAAGCCTGCTGAAAAAGCACATCGTTCCCGGTAAGGTAAATGCAGACGACATCGCTAAAGGCGGCCTGAAAGACGCTTCTGGCAATGCACTCAACCTGAACGGTGCAAAAATCTCAAAATCTGTTCCAACGAAGAACGGATTGATCCAGATTGTTGATAAAGTACTTTGATTTAGTTCGCGGGTCGCAAGGTCGCGAGGACAAAGAAAGGGAGAAGATAAAGTAGGAAGTGCGAAGAAGCCAGACTTCGCACTTCTTACTTTATCTTCTCCCTTTTATATCAAGTGTGTAACAATCTTCAAAAATTGGCAACATACCTAAAGCATGAGTGATCCGCAGCAATTCCTGGATCTGGTTGAAAAACATAAAGGCATCGTTGTCAGGATTTGCAGCGTATATGCAAAGAGACGGGATGAACGTGACGACCTGTTTCAGGAGATCATCGTTCAATTGTGGCGTGCATGGCCCGCTTTTGAAGGAAGATCCCAGTTTTCAACCTGGATGTACCGGATCGCGTTGAATACGGCGATCTCTGGGTTAAGGAAAAAAACCGCACCCCTGGTTTTCATTGATCATGACGCCATTCCGGAACTAATGGATCCCGGAACTGATCTGCACAAAGAGGAACAACTCAGTCTGCTTTACCAGGCCGTTCGTGAATTACCGGAGATCGATAAGGCATTGGTGATGCTTTACCTTGACGACCACAGCTATGAGGAAATGGAAGTGATCCTGGGTATCAACCAGGGCGCTTTGCGCACCAAGATGAACAGGGCCAAAGAAAAATTGAAGAAAAACATTGAACGCATACAACATGGAGCTTGAACAGTGGAAAGACATCTGGAAAAAACAGGAGGATAGCCCCACGCCATCCCTTCGGGAGATGTTGGGCAAGCCATCCAACAGTCCCATCGCTAAGATGAAACGAAATCTTATTCTGGAACTGATTGCCGTTTTGATAGGTTTCGGGGTAATTGTGGTGTACTATCTGACTGCCTATAAAGGAAAGTTCCAGGAAGTGGGCTGGTTATATCTTGCAATGATGATCATGTTCATCGTCTATTTTATTTTTAAGTGGAGGCTGTTGACCAAAATGGAATGCATGGCATGCGAAGTGAAAAGCAATTTGATGAAGCAGGTGCATACGTTGGAGAAATATGTGAAGTTCTATCTCATTGCGGGTACAGCCTTGATCCCCATCGTGATCATTTTCTTTTATATTTTCACACGAGTTCATTTTCCGCAGGGAATGCGGACATTTCCCAGTCCATCTGCTACAACATCATTGTTTAAGTCGTTAGGCATGCTGGCCTTAGTCTGTCTGACATCAACCATCGGAATGTTTTACATCAATAAATGGTATATCCGTAAATTGTACGGAAATCAGATCGCCCGGTTGAAAACGATGCTCGATCAGCTGGATTAAATAACACTTGATTATGAAGAATGTATTGTTGATCGCATGTTTGTTTTGTTTATTCGCTTGCAGCTCATCGAAAAAAACCACAGCTGTTGCGCCACCCAAGGACGAAGTGGTCATTGAAAACGCGCTGCTATGGCAGGTTTCAGGGCAAGGGCTTAGCTCGCCTTCCTATGTTTACGGAACCGTTCACATCATCTGTAAAGAAGATTTTCAGTTCTCCGGCACCTTGAAGGAAAAATTCCGCGAGGCGAAGAACATCTACCTGGAACTGGATATGGACGATCCCAACATGATGATGAAAATGGCTTCGCTCAGCATGATGAAAGGGCAGTCCATGAAAGACCTGATGTCGCCGGCGGACTATACTTATCTATCCGCATATGTGAAAGACTCGCTGGGCATGCCGATGATGTTGTTCAACAAAATGAAGCCCATCACGCTGATGAGTCTATTGTATACGAAGGCGCTTCCCTGCTCGGCTAGTGAGAGCTATGAGCAAACTATGGTGGCGATGGCGAAGCAGCAAAAGAAAGATATCAAAGGCCTGGAAAAGATCGAGGACCAGATGGCGGTGTTTGATAAAATTCCTGATTCAGTAGAAGCGAAGATGATCCTGGATATGATTAAAAATATGCCGGAACAAAAAGCACAGTTCGCGCAAATGGTAGCTGCATATAAGAAAGAAGATCTAAAGTCTCTTTCAAATGCGATGAGTGAATCACCGGAGTGGAAAGGGTTTGAAGACATCATGCTTACCAACAGAAATAAAAACTGGATTCCGGTGATGGAAACAGCGATGAAAGAAAGCACTACGCTTTTTGCAGTAGGAGCCGGACATCTTTATGGAAAAGAAGGAGTTATTAACCTTCTGCGTGCGGCGGGATATACTGTTACGCCGGTGGTGCAGGATTTTATTCAGAAAGCAGTTGTGGCAAACCAGGCATACAGTAATACAAACATTCAGTAGGACAGGTTTGGAAGCCTGGAATCTGGGAATCCTGAAAGCCGGGAATCCTGAACTTCGGAATCCAGGATTCCAGACTCCAGAATTCAGAATTCCTGGCTTCCCAGATTCCAGGATTCCAAATCTGTATTACTGAATGATTGTATTCCTGAATGATTGTTTTGCCAACCTACGCTTGTATAGTTCCCAGATCTCTATCAAACATATAGTGCCCTGCTTTATCATCGCCAATAAGCTTCAGCTTATCAATGATCTTCCTTGCCAGCGCTTCTTCTTCGATCTGTTCACTCACATACCACTGTAAGAAATTATGCGTGGTATAGTCTTTCTCTTTCAGGCAGATGTCTACCAGTTTATTGATCTCGCTG
>JBKCVJ010000234.1:0-60966 GCA_046317915.1 Sphingobacteriales bacterium | reverse complement strand
ATCCTTTTGAATGGCTGCGCGATACCTTACAAAAAATCAATGACCATCCCATCAACAGAATCCACGAACTGTTACCTCTAAAATCTTAAGCGTAAGAAATTTTATTCATTCCGCAATGGTGTAGCTCACCGTTGGGATACGTGGTAGCTGGATTGTTTTGTTTTTTTCGCTTTCGAAACTGATGCCGTTTTTTAGTAGCCGCCGTAATGGCCGTCGGTAGAGCGCTCTGCACCTGCTCTTCTACGCCGCCTGGTTTCACAACCGTCCCCATATCGATCACTCCATATACTTTATCGATCTTCAGGCTCTCGCCTTGTTTAAAAACCTCCACCACAGATCCGGCATGGCCCGCAAAGAATTCATACTGCGCTACACCGCGACCTTTTCCTGTAGCTAAAGGCCGATCCCATTTGGAAACCTCGCACAACTTGGTAAGGATCTTTGCAAGATCTGAGCCGCCCTTTGCCATTTCTTGTTGGTATTTCATCGGATCCTTTCCCGCCTTCACCGCCATCTCATCAACAAAGCATTCATATGCAAACGCAAGCGTGGTGCTGCTTACCGCCCGCCATGCCGGAATCCGGGAACTACACCAGTCATATTCGACAGCTGTAAGAAAAAGTTCAGAGCGTAAAGACAAGACTTATGATTAGGTTAGGCCCATGTTGTAAGTCTGAATAGGCGTAACGATTTTGATTTTACGTTTGAGTATTGCTACGAGTCTTTAATGCTATATATTTTATTTGGAGTGGATTAACGAATGTCCGGCGTAGAGTTTAGTGGCATATGTGGGTACACCTAATTGGGATCATGCTTAGAATAATATTTACCATACCAATTCGGATCCCAGATATAATGTTAATTGGGTGCCATTTCCGATATCTAATTTTGGCAGAAGTGATGATAGAATTTTAAAGTCGATCTTGAAAATTTTGCATTTTGTTTCACTTCACCCGTATAACTCGAGCAATGATAGAAAATTAGTTGAGCCTTATAAAATTGAGAGTATTAGTATGCAAATAAAAAAAGCAGCTACTTATTTATTCTTGTAACTGCTTGATTTTCAAGTGGATCCTGCTGGGCTTGAACCAGCGACCCTCTGATTATGAGTCAGATGCTCTAACCAACTGAGCTAAGGATCCGGCGCATGGTTCCGCCAGCGGCAAAACCATGCGCAATACATTGATTTTTGAATATGGCCCTGCGGAACGATCCGCCGGCACAAATCGGCTGCGAAAATAAGGAATCTTCCGTTAACGAAGCACAAAGCAGGCCCAATGGTTCGCGCAGCAATTATCAAACAAGTACGGTCAAGGCATGACTATCACTTGCCGGTCAGCAGATTCCAGATTTTTGAAAAAATGGATTCGGTGTACGGTTTAAATGGTTTGACTGGCTTTGACGGGTCTTTTTCTAATTCCACATCCCACTGATTGACCCGATGCAGCTTGAAGCCGTAGTTACTTAGATAATCGATAATCTGCTCTTTATAACCCGCACGACCGCCATGTTCTATGGTCATGAACTGTATAGTGATCTGGGTGAAATCTATACCTTTTAATGCCTGCAATTCCGCACCCTCTATAT
Organism: Sphingobacteriales bacterium; assembly: GCA_046317915.1. GTDB lineage: Bacteria > Bacteroidota > Bacteroidia > Chitinophagales > Chitinophagaceae > Pollutibacter. Next base: position 59,379 of record JBKCVJ010000234.1, on the reverse strand, counting down.
CCATACTCATATAATCAAAACTGCAGGGAAACCCATATTGTTCTTTGACCACATCGTTAATAGTACGAGCCTTTACGGTAACGATCTCGCTTTCATCTTTAAAGTGGTCTTTGAAGTAGTCATCTTTCTTGACCACGTTAGTCACCCTTGATAAAAGATCTCCCCTTACTCCATTACGGTTTGAACCGGTAATTTCAAGTTTGATCTCGCCGGGGCTATGCCACACTGCGCAGTTGACTACTTTTGAGGCAGGTCTGGAATGTTTCAACGCATCAATCAGTGTAGGATTAGCTTCAACACATAAACCCGTCCAACCATAATCCCATTCCAGCGCAGCCGTATTGCTGTCAAACACACCGTCATTGGCGCCAATGTCCAGGAAAACACCATTTCTCCTGCCTTTAGAGATGGTTTCTATATAGTACTCATCCTGTCCAATCTGGCTGTAATACTTTCCCATATCATGTAATTCTAGGTTATGCCGCTGGTTTTTGAGTCGCCAAAATAAGCTAATTTATTTTTGCTCGCAACTCAGATGTATTCCTCCTGGTTCGCAGACGATATCGTCTTTACCAGCTCAACGCAGAAGGAATCACATGCTCAGGCCCAAAGGTTTTTGTTTGTAAGCAAACATCCTGTGGAATGGATGGCTATCTACTTATCTGCATACAGCTGAAGCAATCCCGTATCAAACGGCGTCCACAAACAATGGCGCAGGCCACTTTTTTTCAGCGCATTGTTGACCCAGGTATTGCAAGTATGTAACATACTATAACTGCCGTAGGCTTCATAAAATGCATCGTCATTGCCGTAAACAGCATTGGTGGGGATGAGGATGGGTTTGCCATCCGCTTTTTTCTGCAGGCTTTGCAGGATGTAATCAATGATCCGCTGGTATTGTTGTTTGGTCACCATCACCCTCGAGCAGGAGTCGCTGGTGGTTGGTCTTTTGTGATAGGTGGCGTGGATCGCCGTAGTACTCAGTCCCGTCGCGGCTTTGAAGGCAACAGAGAATTTAAGATCCGCCCAGGTGGGTGTCTCCAAATAGAATCCTTTATCACCCCAACCCATCCCGAGATGCGTGAGGGTGCTGTCTTTGCCCCTTGTGTCTGTATACGGAACGAGCCTCGTCCAATCGATCAAATCTGTTTTCGCTGGCACCACAATATCTGTATGCACGCCATTGCTGAGTAGGAAGAGTTCATAGGTCCGGGGTTCATCGGGCTCTTCGGCATAGGTGATGCGGGACAGCATATATGCCAATCCGAGATAAGCATACACGAAGAGGATCAGACTTAAAACGATCCATCCGGTGGTACGCCAGATTTTTTGAACGATGGGAGGAAAACGCATGATGCGTTCAAAGGTAAGGCGCAGTTCTTAGTTGGGAATAAGACAGTATTTACTAATTTGAAACTTCAACATCGGAACATGAAAAAATTAGTGCTGGCGGTAGTTTGCCTGATGATGTTAAAAGAAATGCATGCGCAACCCAAGGCCAAACTGACAGACGATCAATTGCTTGAGCTGGTGCAGAAACAGACCTTTCGGTATTTCTGGGATTTTGGTCATCCCGTGAGTGGTTTGTCGAGGGAGCGCAGCAATGTAGCTTATGAATATGGACAGGAAGTAGTGACAACAGGCGGCACGGGGTTTGGCATCATGGCCATCGTTGTAGCGGCGGAACGGAAATGGATCACGCGTGAACAGGCCGTGGAGTGGATGTTGAAGATGGTGAAGTTTTTGTCCAAGGCAGATCATTATCATGGCATCTTCCCGCACTGGCTGAATGGGGAGACGGGAAAGACGATCCCCTTTTCAAGGAAGGACGATGGTGGTGATGCAGTGGAGAGTTCCTATTTGTTTATGGGGCTGCTGACGGCTCGGCAATATTTCAGTGGTGAAGCCAGGGAGGAAAAAGAGCTGCGCAACCGGATCACCTGGCTCTGGGAAGAGGCCGAGTGGAACTGGCATACGCGCAATGAGGATCTATTCTTCTGGCACTGGAGTCCGAACAATGGCTGGGCCATGAATTTCGATATCCGGGGATGGAATGAGTGTCTGATCACTTATGTGTTGGCGGCCTCCTCACCCCGCTATCCCATTAACCCATCGGTATACCATAAATGCTGGGCCAACAGCAACCACTTCAAGAATGGGCGTGAGTATTATGGCATTAAATTACCGCTGGGCTTTGATTACGGCGGACCTCTGTTTTTCTCCCAGTACAGTTTCATGGCGCTGGATCCGAGGAAATTGAAAGATCGATATGCCGATTACTGGGAGCAGAACCGGAACCATACGCTGATCAACCGGGAGCATTGCGTCCGCAATCCGAAAGGCTTCGAAGGCTATGGCGCCAACTGCTGGGGGCTCACGGCATCCGACAGTTATAATGGTTACGATGCGCATTCACCAGACAATGATCTGGGCGTGATCTCACCCACGGCGGCCTTATCGGCCTTCCCTTACACACCGGAATATTCCATGCAAGCGCTTAGGCATTTCTATGAGGACCTGGGTCCCAAGATCTGGGGAGAATATGGCTTTAAGGACGCTTTTAACGAAACAAAAGGATGGGTGGCGGACTCTTATTTGGCCATTGACCAGGGACCGATTATTGTGATGATCGAAAACTACCGTACGGGGCTTTGTTGGAAACTGTTTATGAGTGTACCTGAAGTGCAGCGCGGGCTGGATCGGTTGGGGTTCACTTACCGTTAGTGAAGGTGGAAGGTGGAAGTTGGAAGTTGGAAGAGGACCGCTTCCAACTTCCAACTTCCAACTTCAAAGAAGTCTATTAACAGATTAATCGGGGAACAAGCACTAAATTTGCACAATGGCTAAGTACATATTTTACGCCATCCTATTATACATGGCTTATAGGCTGGTATTTGACGTGATTCTTCCTGTGCGAAGAACCACCAAGGCCATGCGTGATCAATTCCGGCAAGCCCAGGAACAGATGCAACAGGCGCAGGAAGAGGCGCAGCAACCCAACCGGCCAGCTAGCCCGCAACAAGGTCGCCCTATCGGTGATTACATTGATTTTGAGGAAGTTAAGTAGCGGATTCCTTCGCACTTCCCCCTTCATCTTCTCCCTTTTTAGAAAAAAGCCCCCCTATTTTGGCGGTAAGTTTTTCCAGCAGGTTATAGATACCGTCCTGGATTTTGGCACTGTGCAGCACTCGACCGGCAAAGCCTGAGAACATATTTTGCTTGACCACCGCACCCACAATAGAGTTCATGGCCATCCCGGGAAGGTTTTGACGCAGTTCTGTGGCGTTATGATCCAGCCTGCGCTCCAGCTCCTTGGCTTTCATTTTCAGGTAACGCAGTTCCGCGTCAAGACTGTCCATGTTGTTGATTCTGCTCATGTTTGTCGCTTTCGTATAAATCATGGCTCATCTGGCTCAAGATCTTCCGGACCAACGGGTCCATAAATAGGGGCTTCCGGAAGATGGCGATGAGTAGGAGAAAAATAAAGAAAACTCCGGCCCCGCCGGCGAAACCCACCACATTGCTGCCGGTAACACCGCCCAGCCACAAGGCAAAGGCAATCCCCAGAAACAAGATCACAAAGAGGGCAAAAGAGGCTACCAGGAAAACCGTGAACACCAGGCCCAGAGACCTTGAGCTGGCTTTGATGGCCTGCAGTTTGAGCAGTTTTACCTTCACGTCCAGATACTCCCTCACCAGGGATTTGTTCTCGGAAAAAAAGCTGGAAAAGTTCTTATCGGTGCTCATGGTGGGTTGTTGTACTAAAGGTAGTAAACCCGGTCAGTAATAACGAATAACCAATAACCCAATAACTATGATTCTCGTTATTGATTTTTAGGTTATTTTCCCTACATTTGCTTCGGAAAAAGAAGCTAAAGAAGGGAACGGGAAACGTTCCCTTCTGTTTTTATCGCAAATGAGCACGGAGCAACATATTGATCAGATCAGAGGTCTGGTAGAAGAGGCCATCGCTGAAAAACCAGCCCTTTTCCTGGTGGATGTCAGGATAAAGCCTACGAATAATATCAAGGTCTTTGTAGACGGAGATGAGGGTGTAAGCATTGAATCCTGTGTATCAATCAACCGAAAATTATATAAGCGTTTTGAAGAGTTGGGCATGTATCCTGCCGGTGATTTTTCCCTGGAAGTGTCTTCGCCCGGATTGGATGAACCGCTGAGAATGCATCGGCAGTATCTGAAAAATGTGGGCCGTCATGTGGAGATCGTGAAGAATGAGGGGGAGGTTGTAGGGGGAGTGTTGAGGAAGGTGGAAGGTGGAAGTATCGAGGTTGAAGAAACGAAAGGCAAGAATAAAAAGAAGGAAGTGGTGGTACACACCATTCCATTCGATCAAATAAAAACAACAAAAATTCAGGTAGTATTTTAAGAACCCTGTTTTCAGGTAAAAAGAAACGAGTATGGCCAGTATTAACTTGATAGAATCCTTCCAGGAATTCAAAGATGCGGAAAACATCGACCGCCCCACGCTGATGAAAGTGCTTGAGGATGTGTTTAAGACACTGCTCAGGAAAAAGTACGGATCAGATGAGAACTTTGACGTGATCGTCAACACCGAAAAAGGTGACCTTGAGATCGTCAGAAGAAGGATGATTGTGGACGATGGTGCTGTGGAGAATCCCCTGGCAGAGATTGCCTATAGTGAAGCCACCAAGATTGAGCCCGACTTTGAAGTGGGTGAAGAATTATATGAAGAAGTGGAGATCATGGATTTTGGTCGCCGCGCTATTCTGGCCGCCAAGCAAACCCTTGCGAGCCGGATTAGTGACCTGAAGAAAAACGTACTGGTAAAGAAATATGGAGACCGTGTAGGTGAGATCATCAGTGCTGAAGTATACCAGGTATGGAAAAAAGAAGTGTTGTTGCTGGATGAAGATGGCAATGAACTGATCCTTCCCAAATCTGAACAGATCCCATCGGACTATTTCAAGAAAGGAGAGAGCATCCGAGCGGTGGTGAAGAAAGTGGAACTGAAAAACAACAGTCCTGTCATCATCCTGTCCCGTACGCATTCATCCTTCCTCGCTAAGCTGCTTGAAATTGAAGTACCTGAAATTTTTGACGGTCTCATCGTGATTCGCAAGATCGTTCGTGAGCCGGGTGAGCGCGCGAAAGTGGCGGTGGAGAGTTATGACGATAGGATCGATCCCGTGGGTGCCTGTGTAGGTATGAAAGGTAGCCGTATCCATGGCATCGTTCGTGAACTGAAGAATGAGAATATCGATGTGATCAATTGGACCAATAACACTCAACTGTTGATCCAGCGTGGTCTTACACCGGCAAAGATCAGCAGGATGAACCTGGATCAGGAAGCTAAAACCGCAGAGGTATTTGTTTCTCCCGAGCAGGTTTCACTGGCCATCGGTAAGCGCGGGGTGAACATCAAACTGGCTGAAGAGCTGACTGGATATAATATTGATGTATACAGGGACACAGAAGGCGAAATGGATGAATACGATATCGATCTGGATGAATTTACAGATGAGATCGAGCCATGGGTGATTGATGAGCTGAAGCGCATCGGTTGCGATACGGCCCGCAGTGTTCTTGATCTTTCTATAGAAGAACTGGAACGCAGGACTGATCTGGAGAAAGAGACCATCGATGAAGTACGTAAAGTGCTTCAGGCAGAGTTTGAGAAAGGCTAGTAGAGGTTATTGGTTATTGGGTTATTCGTTATTAAATAACTACTAACATAATAACAGATAACTGGTAACATAAAACAGAAAAAAGGTAAATGTCAGAGAGCAACACACCAAGATTAATGGCCGCTGCCAAGGAGTTCAACGTTGGTAAGGATACCCTTGTGGACTTCCTGGTGAGCAAAGGATTTCCTAAAGATGATCTGAAACCGACATCTAAGTTGTCTGAAGAGATGTATCGTTCCCTTCAATTGGAATTCTCTTCTGATAAGGCAGCGAAGATGAAGAGTGATCAGATCGAGATCCCGAAAGGCAACGTTGCGGAAGCAAAGAAGAAGAAGGACGAAGAGGAAATTCTTTTCAAGAAAGAGAGCAAGAAGAAGGCGGAAGCTGCTGCACCAGTAGTGGAAGCCGTGGTTGAGCCTATTGTGGTTGAAGTACCCGAGGTGAAACCAGAACCTGAGGTGGTGGTGACTGAGACTTTGAAAATTGACGTACCGGAAGTAGCCGGTCCCAAGATCCTCGACAAGATCGATCTGGATGCCATCGATTCCTCCACTCGCCCTAAAAAAGCAAGTAAGAAAGTTGAAAGGGAGAAGGTGGAAGAGGCTCCTGTGGTTGAAGAGCCGGTAGTGGAAGAACCCGTTGCGGAAGTGGAAGAGCCGGTGGAGGAAGTGAAAGAAGTGAAAGAGGTTGTACTCGAGACCCTGAAAATTGATGCTCCTGAACTGGAAGGTCCGAAGATCATCGGCAAGATTGAATTACCGGTGGAGAAAGATATTGCCCGTAGCCTTGAAGAGAAGCGCAAACGCAAGCGGATCCCCATCGAGAAAAAAGGATCGCAACAAGCTTCCGGACAGTTCAAAGCGGTGTTGAAGACAGGACAAGGGCAACCGCAGCAGGGCGGTAACAGGCCCCAGCAGGGTGGCCAGCAAAGGCCAGCCGGTCCTTCAAGATTCAGACCGGAGAAGAAACGGGAAGGGGGGAGTGAGATCGATAAGAAAGAGATCCAGGAAAAAATCAGGCAGACGCAGGCTAAACTGGCCGGACAAACCGGACGTGGTAAGAGTCTGAAAGCAAAATATCGCCGTGCGAAACGGGATGAGATGGCTGATTCCATGGGGGAGCAGATAGAAGAGAAATTGCAGGTAACGGAATTCATCAGCGTGAGCGAACTCGCATCACTGATGGACGCAAGTATCGCAGACGTGATCTCCAAGTGTATGAACCTTGGTATGATGGTGTCTATCAACCAGCGTCTCGATGCGGAAGTGATTGAACTTGTGGCCAGTGAGTTTGGATACGAGGTGGAGTTCATTGACATGGAGAAGCAGATGGAGATGGAAGATGTTGCGGAAGTGGATGATGAGGAAACGCAGGTTCCAAGACCGCCGATTGTGACCATCATGGGTCACGTTGACCATGGTAAGACGTCGTTGCTCGATTATATCCGTAACACTACGGTGGTAGCGGGTGAAGCGGGTGGTATCACACAGCACATCGGAGCCTACCAGGTGGATCTTCCGAACGGGAAGTCGATAGCATTCCTGGATACACCCGGTCACGAAGCGTTTACGGCTATGCGTGCCCGTGGTGCTAAGGTGACAGACATTGCGGTGATCGTGATCGCGGCGGATGATGCCGTGATGCCTCAAACGAAAGAGGCCATCAGTCACGCGCAGGCGGCTGGTGTGCCGATGATTTTCGCGATCAACAAGATTGATAAAGACGGTGCGAATTCGAAAAAGATATATGAACAACTGGCGGGCATGAACCTCCTCGTGGAAGAATGGGGTGGTAAATACCAAAGCCAGGAACTGTCTGCCAAGAAGGGTCTGAATGTGGATCTGCTGTTGGAAAAAGTATTGCTGGAAGCAGAACTGCTGAACCTGAAAGCGAATCCGGAAAGGGAAGCCAATGGTACTGTGGTGGAAGCTACGCTTGATAAAGGACGTGGATATGTAGCCACCGTGTTGGTGCAGAACGGAACACTTCACAATGGAGATATCGTGGTGAGTGGTCAGCATTTTGGTCGCGTGAAAGCGATGTTCAACGAGCGTAACAAAAGAGAAGAAGCCGCAGGTCCGAGCACACCGGTATTGATCCTCGGATTGAATGGTGCGCCGCAAGCGGGTGAAAAATTCAAGGTGTACGAAGATGAGGCTGAAGCTAAAGAAGTGGCTGGACGCCGTGCGCAGATCCTTCGTGAACAAGGTATACGTACCAAGAAGCATATCACGCTGGATGAGATCGGCAGACGTTTGGCACTTGGAAACTTCAAGCAGCTGAACATCATCATCAAGGGTGACGTGGATGGCTCTGTGGAGGCCCTGAGTGATTCATTGCAGAAACTCTCTACCGAAGAGATCGCAGTGGCAGTGGTGCATAAGGGTGTGGGTCAGATCACTGAATCAGACGTGTTGTTGGCTACTGCTTCGGATGCCATCGTCCTTGGCTTTAACGTTCGCCCGTCACTGCAAGCTGCTAAGCTTGCCGGTACAGAAGGTGTGGAGATCAAGTTGTACTCTATCATCTACAACGCCATTGAAGAAATCAAGAGCGCGATGGAAGGTATGTTGGAGCCGAAGATCCAGGAGAAGATCGTTGCCAACGTAGAGGTTCGCGAGGTGTACAAGTTCGACAAAGCTACTGTTGCCGGTTGCTATGTGTTGGATGGTAAGATCCTGCGGAACAGTAAGATCAGGGTGATCCGCGATGGTATCGTGGAATATCCTAAAGGCGAAGGACAGGCCGCTGAACTCGGTTCATTGAAACGATATAAGGACGATGTGAAGGAAGTGCCTTCTAATATGGAGTGCGGTTTAACCGTGAAGAACTTCTCTGACCTGAAGGTTGGTGATATTGTTGAGGCCTTTGAGGAAGAGGAAGTGAAGAGGACTTTGTAGGGTGAATTTTTAGGTTTTTATTAATAAAGGAAAGACCATCTTTGTTTCATGCGTAAAGCAATCATATTCGTTTTTTCCATCTTATTGGTGAACATGGCCCAGGCTCAACAGGCCAAGGTGCTGGTGGATAAGATCGTGGGGATTTTGGGCGATAAGATCGTGCTGAAATCTGACCTGCTGAACTACATCGATGACATGAAGCGCCGTGGTGGCGAGGTTCCGGCAGATGCGGAGTGCGTGTTGCTGGAGCGGATGCTGATGGATAAGGCATTGGTGTTGCAGGCAGAAAAGGACTCACTGCCCATCAGTGATGAAGAAGTGGAAGCAGAGATTGATCAGCGGATCCGCTATTTCATCATGGAATTTGGTGGAAAGGAAGCGGTGGAGCAGGTTGCGGGCAGAACGATCTTCCAGATGAAGGAAGATTTCCGCCAGTCTGTGAAAGAAAGGCGCCTGGCCGATGCGATGCGTGCCAAGATTGTTGAGTTCATTAAAATTACCCCACAGGAGACCAAAGTTTATTACGATAAGATCCCCAAAGACAGTCTTCGTTTCTATGAAACGGAATTGGTAGTGGGTGAGATCATATTATATCCGAAAGCAGGAAGGGAACTGGAAAAATTTGCCATCGATGAATTAGCGGATTACAAACGTCAGATCGAGTCAGGCAAAAGCTTCGAGAACCTCGCGAGGCTCTATTCTGAAGATCCCGGATCTAAAGCCAACGGTGGCCGTTACGAGATCAACAAGAATGAGAAGCAATGGGACCCGGACTTCAAGAGTGCTGCATTCCGTTTGAAGGATGGTCAGGTGTCGCCCGTGATCAAGAGTAAGTTTGGATATCATATTATTCAGATGGTGAGCAGGAATGGTGACGATGCCGTGATTCGGCACATTCTTCGTATTCCTGAAGTAACCCAGGATGAGATCGATCAGGCCTTAAGTAAGATGGACACCATCCGTTCCAAACTAATAGCCGGAAACATGTCGTTTGGTGAAGCAGTAGAGAAATTCAGTGATGATGAGAACTCCAAGTTTACTGCAGGGTTGAAGATGGACCAGTCTGGTTCTACTAGCGTAACCATTGACGCGCTGGATAAGGATATTGTGAAGCAACTCGGTTCGTTGAAAATTGGCGAATACTCCAAGCCGATCGCTTTCCAGGATGAAAGGGGTAAGAAAGGTGTAAGGCTGATCTATCTGCAGAACAAGACTGAGCCGCACAGGGAAAACCTGCGCGACGATTATAACAAGGTGGCCATGCGGGCACTGGAGGAAAAGAAGAATCTGGCCATTGAAAAATGGTTCCAGTCGAGACTCCCAACCTACTACACCATGATTGATGCGGAGTACCAGAGTTGTCCGGCTATCCAGAGCACTTTCAAAGTCGCCGCTAAGTAATAGTGTGAGTATTTAGGGTGAGTATTTAGGGTGAGTATTTAGGAGGGTTTAGGAGGGTTTAGACTACACCCTCCTAAACACTCCCCCTAAGCACTCCCCCTAAATAGTCCCCTGCTTCCCATGATTTTTACCATTTTAGTACCATCGAAATAACTAACTTTGCGCCTCATCACCACACATGAGCGATGCAATAAAACATGAATGCGGCCTGGCATTCATCAGACTTCGGAAGCCTTTCTCCTACTACATGCAGAATTATGGTACGGCATTGTATGGCCTGAACAAACTGTACCTCCTCATGGAGAAGCAGCACAACAGGGGCCAGGACGGAGCCGGACTGGCAACCATCAAGCTGGATACGGAGCCGGGATATCCATTTATGTACAGGCAAAGGAGCATAGCTACCCAGTCCATCGCCGAGTTGTTCCAGAACATCGGCAAAGAGATCGGTGAACTGGAAAGGTACCAACCAGACATCCGCAAACACCCCGGCCTGATGAAGGGTCATCTGCCGTTTATGGGTGAGTTATTGCTCGGCCACCTTCGTTACGGAACGCAGGGCAAGAACAACTCGGAGTTTTGCCATCCCTTTATCAAAAAGAATGTAGTGCCTGCCCGGAACTTAGCCATGGCGGGCAATTTTAATATTGTCAATACCGAAGAACTTTTCTCACTCATCAATATTGATCCGGGAGAGTTCCAGAAACAAAGTGACCTTGCCGCGATGATGGAAGTGGTGCATCATTTCCAGGTGAAAGAAGATGAAGCCAATCCGGGCCAACTGGATGTTGCTAATATCTTACGCAAAGCATTCCCACTTTTTGACGGCGGCTATCATGTAGGCGCCTTGCTGGGGAACGGCGATTCATTTGTGATCAGGGACGAGCATGGCATACGCCCATCGTACTACTATATTACAGACGAGATCATTGTGGCTGCTTCTGAGCGCGCAGCCATCCGCACCAGTTTCAATGTGGGCGAGAATGAAGTGCTGGAACTGATGCCGGGTCAGGCATTGATTGTGAAGTCGAATGGAAGTTATACCATTGAGCAGATCCTACAACCCAAAGAGCGCCGCGCTTGTAGCTTTGAGCGGATCTATTTCTCCCGCGGCAGTGACGAGAAGATTTACCGGGAGCGCATTGCCCTTGGTCATCACCTGAGTTCTACGGTGTTGAAGTACATCAACCACGATTTAAAGAATACGATATTTTCATTTATTCCGAATACAGCAGAGACCGCCTTCTATGGCTTGTTGAAAGGAATGGAAGACTACCTCAATAAAGTCAAGATCCAGCGAATCATGAGTTGGGAGAAAGATTTTGACGAGGAGAAACTATCGGAAATGATCAACCGAAGAATCCGCGTGGAGAAGGTAGCGATCAAAGACGTGAAGATGCGGACCTTTATCACTGAAGATTCCAACCGTTCCGAAATGGTGCAGCACGTGTATGATATCACCTACGGAACGGTTCGCAGGGATGAAGATACACTGGTGGTGATCGATGATTCTATTGTACGTGGTACAACGCTTAAGGAGAGTATCGTTCGCATGCTGTCAAGGCTTCAGCCAAAACGCGTGATCATTGTTTCTTCCGCACCACAGATCAGGTATCCGGATTGTTACGGGATCGATATGAGCAAGCTGGGTGATTTCATCGCCTTCAGGGCCGCTACTGAATTGCTGAAAGATCGGGGCCAAAGCGATGTGATCGAAGACATTTACAAAGCCTGCAAAGAAATGCAGCGGCAGGGAATCCTGCATACAGAAAATATGGTGCAGCTGATCTATAAGCCTTTCTCTCCGGAAGAGATCTCGGCAAAGATCGCCACACTGATCACGCCTCCTGAAGTGAGCATTCCCGTGGAACTGATCTTCCAGACCATTGAAGACCTGCATGATTCCTGCCCAACCAATACCGGCGACTGGTATTTCACGGGCAATTATCCAACGCAGGGGGGGAACAGGGTGTGTAATCAGGCGTTTATTAATTATTACGAAGGAAGGAATATCAGAGGATATTGATCTAGTTCGCAGTTCGCAGTTCGCAGTTCGCAGTTCGCGAGTTCGCGGTTTCCCTGCGACCTTGCGACCTTTGCGAACTGCGAACTGTATACAATGGTTAGCTTAATTATGAAGAGACTATACATCGTTCGTCATGCCAAAAGCGACTGGTCCTTTGACGTGGATGATTTTGATCGTCCGTTGAATGAAAGAGGTAAGCGTGACGCACCCACTATGGCGGCAAGACTGAAACAGCGAAACGTTCAACTGGATGCACTGGTATCAAGCACTGCGGTGAGGGCCTGGAGAACGGCACAATTATTTGCTGTGGTCTATGAAAGAGAAGACGGAGCCATCATCGGCATCCCCAAATTATATCATGCTTCGGCAGAAACCATCTTCGATGTGATCGAAGGCATCAGTGATGATTTTCAATCCATCGCCATCTTTACACACAACAACGGGATCACGGATTTTGCCAATTCATTGGGGATCATCCGGATAGATAATATGCCAACCTGCAGTGTGCTGGGATTTGCAGCAAATACTAATGAGTGGAAAGAGATCAGGAAGGCGGAGAAGATGTTGTTGTTTTTTGATTATCCGAAACAAAAAAGTTAGGTCGCAGTTCGCAGGTCGCAAGTTCGCAGGACGTCCTGCGAACTTGCGACCTGTGAACTATGCGACCTCCTACTTGATATCGTACTTGTATTTATAACGATCGTACAGTTGCTTGTGCTTGTCTGTGAGATCAAGGTGCCTACCTTGAATGAATGCATGTGTGATATTGTTACTGCGCATGTCCAGGATGTCTCCCGTACTTATCACAATGTTTGCATCTTTACCTACTTCGATAGAACCGGTTTTATTGGCAATACCGAGAATCTTTGCTGCATTGAGCGTGATGGCCTGAAGAGCCTGCTCTTTCGTTAAGCCGTAAGCCGCAGCAGTGCCTGCATTGAAGGGCAGGTTCTTTCCACGATGCTGACCGTCTTCATCATTGATGGCATAGAGTACCCCAGCTTGTTGCAACAATGCAGGAAGTTTGTAAGGCAAGTCTACCGCATCTTCGGTCATGGTTGGCAGCGAATGCATTTGGTTTACGATCACAGGGATATCATTTTGTTTCAACAACTCTGCGATCTGAAAACTTTCACTTCCACCAACGATCACTACATCCAGACCGAGTTCTTTTTTGAAGTCGATGGCCATCAGCATTTGCTTCACAATGTCTGCGTGAACAAAGAACTTTTTCGATTTATCGAACAACCCTTTCAAAGCTTCAAACTTCAGGTTGGTTTCTTTCCTGTCTGCAGAAAGTGCATATGCTCTTGCTTCTTTCAGGAAGGCCTTGGTCTGCTCAATTTCTTCCAGGCCCTGTTTCACGGGATCTCCTTGTGGTGCCTGAGGTCCGAATCCACCAAAGCGACTAGGTCTTGCAAACAGATCAGGCATGTTGTAATGAACGGCATTGTCCACCACGTAAGCAGCATCTTCCCAGTTCCATGCATCCAATTGTACAATGCTTGATGTGCCGCTGATGATTCCACCCTGCGGTACCACGTTTGCGAGCAATACACCCGTTTGTTTGAGGGTGTTGATTACTTTGGAATCTGTGTTGTATGCTACGATGGATCGAATACCAGCATTGTAGTCGCCGATTTCTTCTGCATCGCTGCTCGCCCTTACGCTGTTGACTTCTACCAGGCCAAGGTTTGAATTGGCGAGGATCAGTCCCGGATATACATGCTTTCCGGTTGCATCAAACACCTTCACATCATCAACCGGGATGGGAATGTTGGTTCCGATCTGCTCAATCTTACCGTTGCTGATCTTAATGGTTGCGTTCTCCAGTACCTGACCATTGCCTACATGCACTATGCCATTCTTGATGAACAGTAAGCCCTTGTATTCTTTTGCAGGATATACGTCGTCTTGCGCAAAGGAAGAAGTGAAAGGGAGAAGTGCGAAGGCCGCTATAATTATTTTCTTCATTTTTTGACTTTTGATTTGTGACTTAATTTCCTTCTACGGTCAACAATCCATGACTATGATCATGATCACCACAGTTCATAATGATGTTCATGGAAGGCATGGCCGGACCCACAGGACCGCCGGATCTTTTCTCGCCGATCATCTTGTTGATGATGCGCATACGCTCTGCGTTGATCGCTTTTTGTTTATCGGCTTCTTTATCTCTATCGAAATAAACAATGCCATCTACAATCGTCTTTTCTGACCTCGCATAAATGCTCAGGGGGTTATCGTTCCACAAAACAAGATCTGCATCTTTACCTACTTTGATGCTGCCCACTTTGTCATCAACGCGCAACATCTTTGCAGGATTGATGGTCACCATCTTCAGGGCTTCTTCTTCTGTGAGTCCACCGAACTTAATGCTCTTGGCGGCTTCCTGGTTTAGGCGTCGTGCCATCTCTGCATCATCAGAGTTAATGGCCACATTCACACCAACTTTACTCATGATGGCTGCATTGTAAGGAATGGCATCGATCACCTCAACCTTATAGTTCCACCAATCAGAGAAAGTAGAAGCATTTGCACCATGGGCCTTCATTTTATCTGCTACTTTATATCCTTCCAGAATGTGTGTGAGGGTGTTGATGCGGAAGCCATAGCGCTCTGCCACTTTCATGGCTGCGTTGATCTCACTTTGAACGTATGAGTGCATGGTGATGAAACGTTTGCTGTTCATGATCTCCACCAGCGCATCCAATTCAAGATCCCTGCGTACAACGATGGGGGTAGCTCCTTTTTTCTTATTGTTCTCATCAGCGGCTTTCCATTCTGCTTCATATTCTTTTGCTCTTTGGAATGCATCTGCAATCACTTGCTCCACACCCATACGGGTATCGGGGAAGCGATTGTTGCCGCTGCTGGCGCTGCTGCGTTTTACGTTTTCGCCCAATGCAAATTTGATGAAGCCGGGCGCGCCCTGGAACTTAAGCTCATCATCATTTGCACCCCAACGCAGTTTGATCAACTGAGTTTGTCCGCCAATGGTATTGGCAGAGCCGTGCAGGATATGCGAAGTGGTGACGCCACCACTTAACTGACGATAGATATTAATATCATCGGGATTCAGGTTATCTGCGATGCGCACTTCAGAAGTTACTGATTGGCCGCCTTCGTTGATGGAAGAGGCTGCAATGTGTGAGTGCTCATCAATGAGCCCTGGCGTGAGGTGTTTGCCGGTGCCGTCAATCACACGCGCAGCAGGATCCGCAAGATTTTTTCCGATCTGTGCGATCTTGCCATTTTTTACAAGCACATCGGTATTCTCCATTTTACCGGCGGCATCGCTTGTCCACACGGTAGCATTTTTGATCAGGATGGTCTCTTGTTTCGCTGCTTCTTCAAGACCGTAGGGAAGGAAAGGATAGGTCACCTTACCTAGTATCGCCGGCGTTTTAGCCTTCACACTATCCACTTTATCTTCTCCCTTCTTCACCAAACTGGCTGTCCATGTAAGCCGGGTACCAGCAGAATCTTCACCGTAGCCCGTCCAGCTGTCGCCATTGCTTACACCGCTAAGCCGGATATTATTCTTTGAGCGCTTTGTTGGCGTGAATCCGATGCGTACCTGTTTGCCATCGGTACTGAATTTGGCGGTAACGGTATCCTTGCCAATCATGTTTGCCGAAGCAGCACTCTTCACGTCAAGTATATAGTTGGTTGTTCCGGCGGGAGAACTAACCGCGATATTGTAAGTGCCTTTGATGCTGTTCCACTGGTCTTCTTTCACACCGTATTTAGTGCCCTGGATCCAGTTTTGGAGGATCGATGTGTTTGCTGCGAAAACGGGCCCGCTGGTGATGATGAAGTTGGCCAGTTTACCTGTTTCCAGGCTACCGACTTTATCATAGATCCCGAGGGTTTGTGCGGGCGTCTTGGTCAGCGCGTCAAGGGCCTTTGTTTCAGAGAGGCCATTATCGATGGCTTTTCTCAGGTTGGCCATAAAGGTCTTGCTGTCCCTCAGGTCTGCGGTTGAAAGGCAGAATGGAATGCCAGCTTTTTCAAATGCGGCTGCATTGGTAGGGGCCAGTTCCCAGTTTTTCAGGTCTGAAAGCGAGACAAAACGGGCATCGTTGGGATCTTCCACATCCATCGCCTGGGGGTAGTTCAGGGGGAGGATGTAGGTAGCCTTGGTAGCGGCGATCTCTTTAATGCGCTGGTATTCATTGCCTCCGGCCTTTATGATGTACTGAACACCAAACTCATCCCCGATGCGGTCTGCACGCAGCGCCGTCCATTTGTCTGTGACTTCAAAGATCTGGGGGAGGGATTGGTTATCGTTCCAGGCCTTGGTAGAGAGGTTGGTCTCCGCTGTTTTCTCATTGGCCTTGTACCAGCGGGCATCCAGGTAGCTCTGGCGGAGCAGGGCGATGGAACCCATCATGGAGCTGGGATATGCCTGTGAGGAAGAGCCTTTGTTAAAAGAGTAATGGGCCGATGCTTTGTCTTTCAGCACTACGAGGTTTTCTTTTTCAGCGGCGAGGGTCACTACCGTTCCGGTTCCCCGGGCGATGCCGTCTTTCACATGGGTAAGCACCGTGCCGAAACCCATCTCACGGAGGCCCTTGGCCTTGTTATCGTCTACACTGAAGACTTTTGCGGCATCAACATCGGACTTGATGGCCTGGTTCCAGCCGTAGGGTCCTTTTTGGGTAGTTGCGAGTTGCGCGGGACCTCCAAAGCTAAAGCGGCCCGCCGGTGCAGGTGGCGGTGTGCCATAATCGGTATAGGCATCAATGAATGATGGATAAATGAATTTTCCTTTGCAGTCCCATACCTGGGCTTCTTTGGGTATGGTAACCCCGGTGCCGATGGCAATGATCTTACCATTTTTAACCACCAGGGTTGCATTGGAAACCGTGGTTTGGGGATCCTTGACAATGGTTGCATTCGTAAATGCATAGGTGCCATGCCGCGGATCCGCCACACCATTAACCGGGAAACCGGTTTGGGCCTTGATTTGGGAGATGCCAAGGACCAATAGGAGGGCAAATAGACCTTTTCTCATGTTACAGTATGATTTTTTTGGAAGCAGTAAATTAAGCCAAAAAAGAGCGGCATGGGTATCCTGATCTTAAATTCCGAAAAAAATAGGCAGGCTAACTGGTTCATTCTTAGAACCAAACGCAGTGCGGGCGCAGCTTTGCTAAAAAACGTCTTTGAATTATAACATAAAATAGTAATTTTACAGCCCCTCCTTTTCGGAGTGCCCTGAAATCCTCTCCTTTCCAAAAATCTTACGGTGTCCAATGCCTATTGAATTGTTTGTTTTAAACACTCAAGAAGAGCATTAGAATGAAATCACAAGTTTTAACCCGAGTTCTTACCCTGAACAAGTTCGTTTTAGGATTATTTCTCTTGATGAACAATTATTCTTATTCCCAGCAGCCTTTTGATTTTAAGGCTCCAGGAGGTAAATGGGTTCCATCATCCAATCCAACAACTATCCCGCATCGTTGGGAGGGTAATTCTGGCACTTTTCCCTGGACACTTACACCAAGGATAGGATTGAAGGGTGAGGTATTCCCTTTCTATCCGAATCCTGATTACCGTGATTTTAATAACACAACTAATATTCCTGGATTTGCCAGAGGAATCGATAGATCGATAAGTATCGAGCCGATATCGGTATTGATTGATAATGACACAGTTGTTAGGGTGAAAAATAGTCAGTACTATATCAGTGAGCGTGTTCAAGGTTACATGGAGTACTTACCTAAAGATTATAATGCTCCAGGCAATACCCAGCCATACCCGTTGATCATTTACTTCCCCGGCTGCGGTGAATTGGGAAATGGTGTTTTTTATTCCCATGCGCCGTCCGGAACAAGAACGATGGTTATGCCCAATTATAGCCGTGGATTGGGACGAATTATGAAGCCATCTGGGGGTAATGATCTCTTTAATTCACTACCCAGAGAATTGTTGTTCAATGGCGATTACTTTTCAGCAATACCGTTGAAAACACCCGGGCAAGCATATCCTGCATTTGGCGGCCTAACCCAGGGTCTAATTGTTATGGCTTGTATAGTTAGTGGCAACCAAATTGAGAACAATGATGTATGTAGAAAATACATGACGCCTTTAAATGGTGACGTAGAGGTATATTACAGGCTGACGCAGGTTGACCGTGATGGAGAGTCTACCATCACCGGTGTGCGGAAAATTTACATTGGCAATAGTGGATTTGAAGTGAATATTTATCCGAATGTTGCCACCAGCAATATCAATCTGGATATTCCGGGGTTGGTGAATGAAGCACTGACGGTGCGGGTGATTGATGTGGCAGGAAGACCGTTGATGCAGCAGGTGATCGCCCCGAGACAGAACCGAGTAAATCTGGATGTGAGCAAGCTTTCAAGGGGGATGTATATGGTTCAGGTCACAGGAACATCAAAGAATATTGTTGTTAAATTATCAAGCAATAGTACGCAATCCTGCAACGAAACAGTTGTTAACAGCACTGTTTCGTTGCAGGATTGGATCGTTTAATCCACCCTATCGTGAACCATTTACCCTTTTTAAATTGATCAAATCGTTAACAATGAAGAAAAGCACATTGAGTATTGTGTTGTTAATCGTTAGCATGTCGTTTTGTGACATGGCAACAGCGCAATACGTTTTTGATCCCGTTGATACGGTATGGTATAACGACAATGGACAACCACATCCATGGCGGTTGAGACCAAGAACGGGCACCACGGACACCTTGAATTGGAAGGTCTATTTTCCTAAAGACGAATTGAATGATACAACTTATGCAAGCAGCGATCCTTCCAAAAGAACCAAATACTATATCTCCAACCGATTACCAGGATATCTGGAGTTCCTTCCGCAGAATTATGATAAAGCGGAAAACGCCAATAAGCTCTATCCGTTGCTCTTGTTTTTGTCTGGATGCGGGGAAATTCAGCATGGTGTATTATATATTGAACCTCCTTTTGTGGATGGTAACGGCGTACTGAATCCGGCCAGGCCAAGCAATACCTGGGGTTTAGGCAAGTTTTTTGGACCATCGAATTTCTTTACTGCCCTTCCTACCGAGTTAAGGGACAATGGAGCCTATATGTCTGCTGTTCCGGTAAAAACGCCGGGGGTGGTTTATAATCCCACAAATGGACCTACAGAAGGTTTTATTGCTATGGCCCTAATGTACCGGGGCGATCAGGGACTTTGTGTAAACGTGATGTCGCCTACTATTACTGATATTGACTCCGCCATTGATCTCGCTAAAAAATTGTACCGCGTTGACCCCCAGCGCATCTATTTGACTGGCTTGAGTAATGGTGGTAACCTTGGATGGGTGTTTCCTGCCAGCCAAACAAGAAATAAGCTGGCGGCCACCGTTCCCGTTTGTGCGTACAAAGAAAATTTAACCACAACCGAGGGTGTTCAGCGGATCATTGATAACCAAACCCATATTTTTTCGGTTGTTAATAGCTACGACTACGTTACTAATAATACGAAAGCAGATGTGATAACGAGAATTGATCAGGCTACTAATTTGATGCGAGGGTATCCGGGTGGCAGCAACTGGCTGACCGATCACAGATTCCTTTATACGTATCAACCTCCAGGATTAAATAAACAAGAGGTTTTAGCCGGATTCTATCAGAACCATGACGCCTGGACCAGGACATATCCCACGCGGTATGGAGGTGCAATGTCTTCCACCCAGGCGCCGGTGTATGTAGACCCTGCCACTGGAGATCCTTATACCATTTATGAGTGGATGCTGCTCAAGCGCAACACAAGTGTTGCAATCATTCTGCCGGTGCATGTCACCTCATTTAAAGCAGAAAGGGTTGATGAGGGGGTAGAGTTGAATTGGGTCACTTCTACAGAGTCAAACAGTTTGGAATTCATACTGGAGAGATCTGAGAATGGTAATTTTTATTCTGCGTTGGCTACTTTGCCTGCAGCAGGGAATTCATCCATTGAGCGCCGGTATCAGTATCTGGATACAAAAGAAACCCAATCCAGATATCTGTATTATCGGCTGATCCAGAAAGACCGGGATGGCCATATTGAGGTGATTGGAATCCGAAAAGTGTTCATGGGAACTAAAAATATTTCAGCCAGGTTATTTCCAAATGTAACATCGTCAACAACAATCCTTGAAGTGAGCAGCAACCTGCGGGAGCCCTTTAATCTAAGGATCGTTGATATGTCTGGCAGAACCCTGATGCGTCAGGTGGTGCCACCCAGACAGCCGAGGACAACGCTGGACATCAGCAGGCTTCAAAAAGGCGTATATATAGTGGAAGGCCAAAACCAGGATAACCATTTTAGCCTCAAACTGATCAAAAACTGATTCACGGAAAAACCAAGTTCCCTGATGCTATTTACTTAAGTAGTATGGGAGGCATTTGCCTCCCTTTTTTTATGTTGATAAGTGAATAAATAATTCAAAAAGACAATTCTTAAACGCTATTTAGTCGAGTTATTAACAGTTTGGACAAAGCTAGCCCCAATCTAAAAAAATGGCATGTTCTTTGGACTCAGCGGTCCGGTCAAGAAAATGTGATTTTGTGGAATTGGTGCAGACCAACTTGTGAAATCATTTCGATTCTCATACCCTCTGGAAGTTTATTTTTTTTGCGTCTATCCTTAAGCGAAATGATCTGATGAGAAAATCTGGCTGGATTTGTAGCGTGCTATTAACTTTTTTATTGGTGCTCAGTTTTTCCTTTTCTGGTTATAGCCAGACCTGGACTCCTAAATATGTGAGCATGACTTCCGGAACAGGCGGGTATTTTGAATACTTACCTGTTGGTTATGGAAACCCTGTCAACGCCAATAAACGGTATCCAGTGATATTATTTATTCAGGGTGTAGGGGACATGGGAAATGGTATATCTGAATTAGATCTTGTTCGCCGAAATGGCTTGCCAGCAGTTATTGATGCAGGACAGTTTCCGGATGTGTTCACTGTTAATGGAGAGCAGTTTTCTTTCATCGCCATCGTTCCCCAGTTCTCGGGCTGGCCAAATCCGACGCAGATTCAAAACATACTGAATTTTATTGAGGCCAATTACCGGGCCGATGCATCCCGCCTTTATATGACGGGTTTAAGTATGGGCGGAGGAGCTACCTGGGATTATACAGGTGCATCTTTGGCCAATGCTAAACGTTTGGCGGCTATTTTACCTGTCTGTGGTGCCAGCAATCCTAACTCCCTCAGAATCCAGAACATAGCGAATGCAAAGTTGCCGGTATTGGCAACCCATAATGACCTTGACCCCACTGTACCTTCTTCGAATACGATTGGATATGTCAATGGTATTAATAGTTATAATCCCAATCCGCCTGCCGTTAGGCTGATCTGGAATGGAGACTACCACAACTCTTGGACAAGGACTTATGATCCGGCAGAGAAACTGATTGGTAATTTGAATGCATATGAGTGGATGCTTCAGTATTCAAGGGAAGTTGTGACACCTGTTTCGCCATTAACGGTATCCATATCGGCTTCCTCCATGATCAGTTGCTTTGGAAATTCCAATGGCAGCTCAACCGCGCAAGCAAGCGGAGGTACTCTACCCTATTCATTCAGCTGGAACACAAGTCCCTCGCAAACTTCCGCAACGGCAAACAATCTGGTGGCCGGAAATTACACCGTGACGGTCAGGGATGCAAATGGCGTAACTGCAACCACAGCCGTTACGATTACGGAGCCTGCTTTATTAAGCCTAACGGCCACTGCAGGTACTATTCCCTCTAATGGAGGAAGCACTTCTGTTTCGTTGTCCGCAACAGGAGGGACCTTTCCATATGTATTCGATGGTCCTACCACAAATGTCAGGGCTGGTAGTTATACTTATACCGTAACGGATGCCAAAGGATGTAAAGCCACGTCAACCATCACAATTACAGAGCCACCAGTTCCGCAACCTACTGTTGCCGCTGAACTGGTGAGCCGTAAAGATGTATCTTGTTTTGGTGGAACCGATGGTTCCGCCGAGATACGTGCCACTTCAGGCCTGGCACCATTTACTTATACCTGGAATACTGTACCGGTACAAAATTTCCCCGCGGCTTCTCAACTGAAAGCGGGAAAATATACCGTTATGGTAACAGATGCCAACAATAATTCGGCACGGTTAGAGGTGAACATCACTGAACCCCAGCCTCTGAAGATCGATGTAGTTCCCGGTACGATCAACATTTTTGGTGGCAATACCAATGTTGTTTTGGGTGCAACCGGCGGAACAGCGCCATATACATTTACCGGGCCTGTATCCGGCGTACGAGCCGGTTCATATAGTTATACGGTGACGGATGCCAACGGTTGTAGTGATGTGAAATCACTGACCATTTCAGAACCTGCGCCTGCAGCTGTTTCTTTGGTTATCGGTTCCGTCCAAAGTGTTAGTTGTTCTAATGGCTCTAACGGTTCCGCTACTGCATTGGTAAGCGGAGGTACGCCTCCTTTTGTGTACACCTGGAGCACAATACCCGTGCAATCAACACAAACTGCCGTTGGCCTCAAAGCCGGAACCTACACCGTAAATGTCAGAGATGCTAATGGGGTTTCAGCGAATGAAACCGTAACCATCACCCAACCTTCAACACTTGGCTTACAGATCACACCGGGTACAATCCAAAATTTCGGAGGCACTACTTCAGTATCCTTATCTGCTACCGGGGGCACCGCGCCTTATGTATTTACAGGACCGGAAACGGGCGTAAAAGCAGGTACGTATACATATACAGTAACTGATGCCAAAGGGTGTAGTGATGTAAAATCAGTAACCATAACTGAACCGGCACCAGCGGCTGTTTCTGTGAATATCAGTTCTATCCGGAATGTAAGTTGTTATAACGGTGCCGATGGCTCTACCACAGCAACGGTAAGCGGAGGCACAGCACCTTTTGTATATACATGGAATACATCGCCTGTTCAGTCCGGCCCCGCTGCCATTGGTCTCTCTGCAGGCAGTTATTCTTTGACTGTTTCAGATGCCAACGGGCAAACTGCCACTGTTTCTTTTGTTGTGTCACAGCCTGAACCGATCCAGATCAATGTAATCCCGGGAAGCATCCTTTCTTTCGGTGGAACAACTACTGTTGAGCTGCAAGCCAAAGGAGGGACGCCGCCATATGCGTTTTCAGGGGCCCTAACGGCTAACGTTACCGCAGGTACTTATACATACCGTGTGTCTGACCAGAACGGATGCACCAAGGATACCATCATCAGTATCAGTCAACCGGCTCCGAGGCCTGTGCTAACCCCTCTTTCGCTTTCTGTGAAAGCCAAGGATGTCAACTGTTTTGATGGAAACGATGGCACGGCCACTGTTGAAGTAGAAAATGGAGCTGCGCCTTATACCTATTCGTGGAACACTGTTCCGGTGCAATCAACAAAAACTGCACTTGGTTTAAAAGCTGGCAATTATAATGTGACGGTAATGGATGCTAATGGAACTTCTGCCAATGCAACGGTAACCATTGCTC
Organism: Sphingobacteriales bacterium; assembly: GCA_046317915.1. Taxonomy (GTDB): domain Bacteria; phylum Bacteroidota; class Bacteroidia; order Chitinophagales; family Chitinophagaceae; genus Pollutibacter. Next base: position 35,917 of record JBKCVJ010000234.1, on the reverse strand, counting down.
ATCCAGCAGCGCTTAGCTTACAGATCACCCCTGGTTCAATTCAAAATTTTGGTGGTACAACTTCAGTGTCATTATCTGCTACTGGTGGCACTACACCTTACGCGTTTATTGGTGAAACCCAGCGTCTTACTGCTGGCACCTACAGTTATATTGTCAATGATGCCCTTGGATGTTCTGCCACGGGTACCGTAACACTTGGTCAACCACAACAACTTGTGCTGAACGCCTCGGCTGCTCCTATACGATGCTCAGGAGGAACAACTAATGTAATTCTTGATATCAAAGGAGGTGCTGCCCCTTATCAGGTAGTTGGCAATACAACAGATCTCAAGGCAGGAACATATGCTTTCACGGTCTCGGATGCATATGGTGCAAGTGCAAGCACTTCAATTGAGATTAAGGAACCTCTACCGCTTGCATTAACTGCATTACCAGGAACAATTGAGATAAACGGAGGGAGCACAAATATTACTTTGCTGGCAAGCGGCGGTGTGGCGCCATATGTCTTCAATGGCAATGCTACAAATGTTGTTGCCGGCACCCATATTTATTCTGTTATAGATGCTAGTGGGTGCTCCGCAACTACTTCATTAACACTTACCCAGCCAGATCCACTAATCATTAAGGCTACGGCTGGCGAGATAAAATGCTTCGGTGGTACTACAAATGTGAGCGTGAATGTTCAGGGGGGTAAGGCGCCATATACATATATGGGTGATACTACTGGTTTGCGTGCAGGTACACATACTTTCACAGTTGTTGATAGCAAGGGGAGTAAAGCTTCTGCTTCAGTGGTGTTAGCTGAGCCTGAGAAGCTTGAGCTTATTGCCACACCTGGTCTAATCAGGAAGATCGGCGGTTTTACCGATGTGACGCTGAATGCCAAAGGTGGTATAGTACCTTATACATACCTGGGTACAACTTCTGGTATCAGGGCTGGAGATTATCAATATGAAGTCACTGACGCTAAAAATTGTAGAGCATCTGCTACGGTTGAAGTACGCGAGCCAGCAGTGAAACTGACATCATTTGAAGTGAGTAAAGGAGATTCCGCAGTAAGCCTAAAATGGGGAACTTCATATGAGTATGCGATAGACTATTTTGAGATAGAGCGTTCAATAGATAATTACAATTTTGCATCCATTAAAAAAACCACCAGTCTGTGGAACAGTATGAGACTTGCCACTTATCTGGTGAAGGATCCCAGACCTGCTCTTTCCCGCAACAATTATCGTATCGTTGCGGTGACCATGTATGGAGAGCGTATCATACTTGAAGAGAAGGATTTGCTTTATGAAAATAAGCAAAAGGTGGTAGTCAGGAACATGATTAACCAACTGGATATTATAATTGAAGATCAGAATATTGAAGATATACAGGTTATGCTATATGACCTCAATGGCAGGCCTTTGAAGTCCAGTAAATATAGCAAACAATACTTCACCTTCAATACTAAAATGAGTATGGATGAGTTACCAAAAGGCGCCTATATCATTTCCATCACCTCTGCCCATATCAGATATACAAAGCAGGTGATTAAGTTATAAAACCTATAGAAAGCTACTTCAGTAAAATCAAGCCCCTCCAAAGCGAGGGGCTTGATTGTTAAGGGAATACATTCAATAACGAAAATGGTATTGTTGAAAATAATGTTTATGGCATATTCTTTGCCTTCATCAAAAATATTAATTGGCAAAAAAATGCGTTATTGACCTAGTTGCCTGTTGAAACACCGTACGTAGAATCCATACCTTATGAAAAAATTTTACAACTTGATCCTTGTACTATCCTTGATATTGGGTAGTCTATCAGTTCTATCTCTGCAGCAGGCAAGTGGACAAACCTGGAAACCAAAGCCAAACCAGATTACGCCGGGCATTGGTGGTTATTATGAGTATCTTCCGGTTGGTTATGATGGGGTAAAGAAATTTCCCGTTATCGTATTTATTCACGGCGTTGGTGATAAAGGAAATGGTACCACGGAACTCTCGCGAGTACTCAGAACAGGCCTGCCGCTCTTGATCAACAATGGATCTTTCCCTTCCCAGTTCACTGTAGGTGGGCAAAACTTTTCATTCATAATCATTGTTCCACAATTTGCAGGATGGCCCAGTGCCAATGATGTGAACAATGTCATCGATTTCACAGAAGCGAATTATAAAATTGATCCGGAACGCATTTACCTTACAGGTTTGAGTATGGGTGGTGGTGCGGTTTGGGATCATGCGGCGAGTTCGCCAGCACGAGCAAACAGGCTCGCGGCAATATTTCCCATTTGCGGTGCCAGCACTCCTAATTCTGCTGGCCAGCAGGTTATTGCAAACGCCAATCTGCCCGTACTTGCCACTCACAATCAGGATGATGATGTTGTGACGGTTAGCAATACCATAGGTTGGGTGAATGGAATCAATAGCTTTAATCCACCCACACCAGCCATTAAAGTTATCTGGCCTTCAGGCGGGCACAACGCCTGGGGAGCCTCTTATGATCCCACAGATAAATTTGTAGGTGGGTTAACTTCCTATGAGTGGTTGCTTCAGCAGAAGCGCGGTTCCGTTACACCGTCGCCCTTGAACGCCACAGCAACGGTAAACAACAATGTCATTTGTAATGCCGGAAGCAATGGTAGTGCAAAAGTGTCCGTGAGTGGAGGTACTTCACCATACACTTATAGTTGGAGTACATCTCCTGCCCAAACTTCTTCAACCGCATCAGGTCTTGCGGCAGGCAACTACACCGTAACTGTCAGGGATGCAGCTGGTGCTACAGCTACTGCTTCTGTAACCATTACTCAGCCTGCACCACTTAGCATCACTGCTACCGCAGGTACCATTTCAACTTTTGGAGGTACAACCAATGTTACCCTTGCAGCAGCAGGAGGTACAGCGCCTTATACATTTACAGGGCCTACAGCAAATGTTGCAGCAGGAACCTATACCTATACCGTTACGGACGCAAAGGGATGCTCAGCTCCCAGAACCATTACCATTAGCCAACCGGCGGCACCTTCGGCGATCATCCTGGCCATGGGCAAACAGGATGTTAGTTGCTATGGTAACAACAACGGTAGTGTTACCGTTACTCCAACAGGCGGCAAGGCGCCTTATACATATAGCTGGAATTCCAGTCCCGTACAAACAACTGCAACCGCCACTAACCTGACTGCAGGTACTTACACAGTGACGGTTAAAGATGCAAACAATAGCACTGTTACAGGCAGTGTAACCATATCGCAACCGGAAGCGCTCATGTTATCTGTTACGGCAGGTGTAATCACTGCACCAGGGGGAACTACCAATGTATCCCTTTCTGCAGCTGGAGGTACACCGCCTTATACATACTCCGGCCCAACCACATCCGTATCCGCAGGCACCTATAATTATACGGTTACAGACAGCAAAGGATGTGTGGATGCCAAGACATTGAACATCACAGGACCCAGTCCTTCTTCACCACTCAATATCGTTTCTTTATCGTACAATGACGTTACCTGTGCCGGGCTGTCCAATGGAAGGGCAACGGTGAGTGTGACTGGCGGAAAGCCTCCGTATGCATATTCATGGAGCACGGGCACACCCCAGGCTTCGCCCAGTGCTACAAATCTTGCAGAAGGGAATTATACGGTAACAGTCAGGGATGCTGACGGGCAGACGGTGTCTTCAACGGTAACCATTAAAGCACCTTCGCCAATAACCTTGCAGGCTACGGCAAACACCATCACTAAGATCGGCGGTACAACAGATGTTCAGCTTACAGCAAATGGTGGTGCTTCCCCATATACGTTTACCGGAAATACAACCGCTCTTAAAGCAGGGACGTATTCCTATCAGGTAAAAGATGCCAATGGTTGTTCAACTTCTGCCGCTGTTGACGTCAAAGAACCTGTTGTGAAGTTATCCGAATTTGCTCTGGCAACATTAGACAATACCGTTCAGGTGAAATGGGCTACATCAAATGAGTTTGCAATTGCCAGATTTGAGATAGAGAAAGCTAAGGACGATAAAACCTTTCTTGGTTTAGGCAACTATCCAGCCCTTGGCGGTGTAAACAGTACCAAATCATACAATTCAACTGATGGGAATGATGTTGAGGGAAACAATCTGTACAAATTGTATGCTGTTACATCCTTTGGTGAAAAGGTATATCTGGGTGAGAAGAAACTGTTTTTTGACAATCGTGGATCTGTATCCATCAAGAATCTGACAAGGAGGATCGATATCACTGTGAATAGTAAAAGGCAAGAGCCCATTAATGTGGTGGTATATGATATACTGGGAAGGCCGGTTACACAGCTTTCAGAAAACAAATTGAACAATACTCTTCGGATGACTATATCCATGGATGCGTACACAAATGGTGTATATGTTGTTAAAGTGACCAGCGCAGGTGGTATGCAGTCCGTCAAGCAAGTAGTAAAGCAATAACGCTGTTTGTAACAACGCCATAAACGTTGAAGCCGGGTCAATTCGTTGATCCGGCTTTTTTTAGTTTGGAACGTTGCACGAGGAATACGCCGATGAAGATCAGTAGTGCCGATAAAACTTTCATTATCGTCAGATGCTCCCCTAAAGATACAACGGCTACAACGGTGGCGAATATCGGTTGCAGATAAATGTATGCACCCGTTGCAGAAGCCTGGATATGATGAAGCCCGAAGATATTCAAGAGATATGCAAAAAATGTTGCGCCGATGACTACAAACCCAATGGCAAGCAGGTCCTGGGTGGTATATGTTGACCAGGGCGCTTCAATGAATTCCGTCCATCCAAAGGGCAGGATGAACAATGTTCCGAAAGTAAAAGCCCATCGCAGCACTTGCAAAGGGGAATACTTAGCCATCAGTGGTTTCACCAGTACAAAGTAGAACGCATATGAAATGGCGTTAAGTGCAATGAAAATATCTCCCAGGATCACATTTGTTCCTGCTCCCGTTTTTTCCTTTGAAGTGATCAATAATGCAGCACCACCAATACCCAGTGCCAACCCCATGATCACGCCTGTATTCAGTTTCTCTTTCAGGAAAAAGAAGGCCGTGATGGTGATCAGCAATGGAGTGCACAACATCAGTAACGAAGCATGAATGGAGTAGGTGATGGAAAGTCCCTTAATGAATAGCAACTGATTGATGGTGATTCCGGTTAGGCCGCATGCAATGAACAAAGGAACGTCTTTGCGTTGAAGGGAAACAGCAGGTTTTTCCCATAGATGCAGGATCCAAAGCAATGCCGTTGTTACCAATACCCTCACCACGTTCAGCCCGAAAGGTTTGATCAATGCAGGCGTTACATATTTGACGATACTGAAGTTCACCCCGAATATCAGGTTGGCCGTCAGCACAGCAAGGTGAGCGCGTTGTTTAACGTTCAATTTGTTTTTCGTTTACGCGCGAAATTAATTCGTCTATATATATCCTGAATCGGAAATAATCCAGCTGAGGCTGATGCGGTGTAAAGCTTTCCAGTTTCTGCATTGCATCAACCACAGAGAATTTAGCTTCATCCATCGTCAAAAACATGTTTTGCGATGATAGGTAGTTCGCCAGATATTCCTGTTCGGTTTGCCCCGGCGTGGGTACCAGCAGGGCAGTAGCTCGCAAGGCAAGGAGGTCCATGATGCTGGTATACCCTGCACGACAAATCACCGCTTCGGCTTCCAGGATCTCTTTTTGTAAGGCTTCCGCAGGCAAATGATTAATGCCGTTAGGAAAACTGGTCGGCTCACCCGGAAGGCCACGGACGATAGTGTAGGGCTTATGGTAATGGGCCAACTGCTTTAAAAGCTTATTCTCCCAAAGTGTACGGTTGGGTTCCGGACCAGAAAGGACAATAAGCAATTTTGATTTAACGGTAAAGTGGGTTGGCACTACGGCGAACCGTGAAAGGGGTCCGATGAAGTGAAATCCTGCTGGCAGTTGGCCATTGCACGACAGTTCTCCGGACAAAACGCTTCCCTCAGCATCAGGGATCCAACAGGCACTAAAGCGTTGTAAAATCCTTATATGTAGATTTTTTACGATCTGATCAATTGCGCTGGAGATCCCTGATTTTGGGGATACCTGATGGGTAATGATGACGGATGGAACAATATTTGACCTGAATCCGTATCTATTATCACTGATGATTGTGTCAATGTTGTATTGGCTGACAATTTGCTCTACCCAGGCTTTTTCATTACGAATTACCCTAATAAGTCTTGGTATTTGTCTTAAAAGGCCAAAAGTCAGTCCCTTGGTTTTACCGTTGTATCTTACATCATATTCAGGCGGTTTGAGGAAATTGAGTTGAGGGAACTCCGTTTCGAGCAGCTTTTTTTGTCTTCCGGTGGCTGCAACTAAAATCTGGCACTGGAATTGAAGCAAATAATGGATGATAGGGACCATCCGGCTTGCATGGCCAAGGCCCCAGTCAAGAATGCCGACTAATATAGTAGGATTATTTATAATGTTTAGCTCTTTGGTTTTAGCTTCCGTTTAACGGAAATTTTAATGGTTCAACAATAAATTATTGTCAAAATAGTTTATTTTAGATAACTGTGGTTATGAGGCATTTGAACAGAAATATCATTTTATTGTTATTAATTCTTGTAATCACTACTGTTTCTTGCAGTGCATCCAAAAAATCAAATTGCGGATGTCCGAACAAGAAAGGAATGGTTGGTTATTAGCAAGCTCTTAAATCCAAAAATGTATGAAAAGTCCCAACAGAGATCTGCTGGTACTGCTAAAGGATGACACGATGAGTGAACATGCTATCGAGCGTGAAGTTGAAAAGCTGAACGCCATGCTGTTCCAATTGGAGTCAACCGACAACTTCTCTTTGTCACATGAGTTGCTGGATATGAATCGATACAAGATTTCCAGCGACAAGTGGAAGATCATGCAAGCGATCAGGCAAAAAGAACTTAAGCCGTTTACCTTCCTTTGCAATCTCAACTAAGCTGCTGTACAATGCATTAAAAAACCCTCTGAAAACAGAGGGTTTTTTGTTTATGACAGTTTCTCCAATGCGGCCTTCAGTTTGGCCATCATTTCATTAATTTCTTCCTTTTTACAGTTACCCACACTTAAACGATACCATGAGGAGTCTGATGCGCCGAATACCTGGAAGGGTACCACGGCGAGTTTTGCCTCCTGTAAAATATAGGCTGTTACGTCAGACTGCTTTTCCAGTACCTGTCCGCTTGCTGTCTTTTTTCCCTTAAGGTTCAGTTGAATACTCAGGTAGATCGCAGCTTGCGGCGTAATGGCATCAACAGCGAATCCCTCTTTCTTCAGTTTCATGAACCCATCATAGATCTTTGTACAACGTTCAAGAACCTCAGCTTTGAAATGTTTTAAATACTGATCGATGGTTCCTTTTTGTCCAAGGAATTTTGCTGTTGCTTTTTGTTCAGGCATCGGTGCCCAAGCCCCGATATGACTAAGGATCGCCTTCATTTTATTGATCACCAAAGCCGGTCCGAGCGCCCAACCCACACGCACACCCGTAGCAGCAAAACACTTGCTGATGCCATCCACATAAATGGTGTAATCTTTTAGTTGCGGATACAGGCTGACCGGATCCACGTGTGTGATGTTACCGAAAGTGAGCAGCCAATAGATCTGGTCATACATGATATACAACTTCTTCCCTTCTGTTCTTTTTTCATTTTCACGGATCACCAATTCACATATGCCCTTCAACTGTTCTTCTGAAAATGTTGTACCGGTAGGATTCAGTGGAGAGTTCAGGCAGAGCAGTGTTGCGCCTTCAATGTGGGGAGCAATCATTTCTGCTGTTGGCATGAAATTGGTTTCGGCCGTGGTTTCAATCGGACAATGTTCGCCTTGTGTGAAATGCACATAGTGATTGTTGTTCCATGAAGGAACTGGATAGATCACTTTATCACCCTTGTCAACAACGGCGCGAAACACGGTATAGATGACTGGTCTGCCCCCGGATGTAATGAGGATCTCGTCCGTTTTATAACTGATGCCCTGCCGCTCCTGGATAAAGTGCGCAACGGCTTTTCTCAGGTCCAGTTCACCTTCCCCCAGCGGATAGTTGGTGAGGTGTTTGCGATACGCGTAAACGATCTCTTCTTCCAGCTCTGCAGGGATCGGGAAAATCGATGGATCAAAATCACCGATGGTGAGATTATAGATGTTTTCACCTTTTGACATCAGGTCCCTGATATCACTGTTCATTTTCACAATGACCGAACCGATCAGGGTCTCGGCGAGGTTGGATAACACAACTTTATTTTCGGCAGATGTTTGGTTCATGGTGCAAAAATACGAATATCAGGTCGCAGTTCACAGGTCGCAGTTCGCAGAAATTACTGCGAACTATGCGACCTGCGCCAACTGCGACCTGAAAAACTACTTGATCGGCTGATATTCCTTAAACAAATCCAGCTTCGTATTTTCTGCCAGCGTGCGGTATTGTTTCCAAGGCCCGTCAAAGAAACGATTGATGCGCGATACAGATTCCGTAATACGTCCTTCTGCATACTTCACCGCTGTTTCTTCCGGTACACCGGGTGCAACATTCTTTGCATCGATGGCTCCCCTGGCGTTGAAATACGAATTCATGACCGTCATTTGTGGTAGCTGACCATAACCCTGTCGCTCCGACCTTTTCCCGCTGATGCTCTCGCGAATATTCTTCACACTGTCTTGCATCGCCTTCGTGGTTTTCCGAAGAGAATCTGCAGATTTACCTTCCACATCTTTCAGTTGCGCTTCCATTTTTTTGAGCACCTCATCGGCCTCATTGAGCCTGTCCATTCCTTCTGTCAATTTATCTGCACTCAACTGTAAGCGGTCACTCATTCTGGCCTGTGCATTTTTAACCTCATTCCTGTTGCCCATCCTTGGATCATCCTTGATGGTGATCATGGTTGAGTCTTTGGCATCGCCCAGTTGATACACTACTTTGTAGGTTCCCGGCAATACTTGTCTGCCGCGTGGTTCCGGATCATTGGGTTTTGGTTTTGCAGATCCCGGGAATCGATTACCTTTTTGTTCCATGCCCCAGTATCGCTTGTTCAATCCTGTATCTGCTTTGTAACTCAGCATACGGATCTGCTCCTGCTTGTCATTGTAAATCCTGACTGTTACTGTATCCAGTTTTGCCTTTGCTTTTCCGGTATCACCAGGAAGATAATTGACATGATAGCTCAACGGCGCACCACCGGGTCTGTTGTCCGCATCCCAGATGCCCCAGGTGCTCCATTCATAACCCGGTGCATTTTTATACTCTGCCTGGATCACTTCCGGTGACGCATAGGCGATAATTCTTTTACCGGCAGGAAGCATGCCTTTGTTTTTAGCGATGGCTCGTAGCGGCCTGATGTTGTCCAGCACCCAAATGGCACGGCCAAATGTTGCCATTACGAGGTCTGCCTCTCTTTCCTGGATCACCATGTCAAAGGTGGATACCGATGGGAATCCATTTTTCCATTGCTGGAAACTCAGGCCTTTATCGAAACTAACCCATACACCATGCTCGGTACCTACAAACAATAAATTCGGTTCAGCAGGATCCTGCAACACACACAATGCATAACCTTTCACTTTCTTTTCATCTGCGATCCTCGTCCATGTTTTACCATAGTCTGCCGTGTAGAAAATATATGGTGAAAAATCTCCTCTTCTGTAATCGTTGGCCACCACCCATGCTTCCGCAGCATTGTGTTTCGATGTCTGTATCTGTGGGATCCATGCGCCCAGCGGAAGTCCGGTGATCTTACCCCTGAAATTGGTCCAGGTTTTTCCACCATCGCGGGTCAATTGAACATTCCCATCATCGGTTCCCACCCAGATCACCCCGCGCTCTTTCCATGAAGGCGCAATGGCGAGGATGGTACAATGGTTTTCCGCACCGGTGATATCAATGGAAAGACCGCCATTGTTGGATTGATCGATCTTGGCACTATCATTTGTGGAAAGATCCGGCGAGATCACTTCCCAGCTTACGCCTTTGTTGGTGCTCTTGTGCAAATATTGGCTTCCATAAAAAATGGTGCCATGATCAAAATGATCCTGCGCCAGTGCCGCGTTCCAATTGAAGCGCAAAAACTTTGAAGGATCTGTAGAAGGAGGCTCGATGGTCCACTGCTCCCCGGTTTGAGTATTGTACCGCCCCAGGTTTCCGCCCTGGCTCATCGCATACACCCAGTTGGCATCATCCGGATCGGGCATCACATCAAAGCCATCGCCACCCCAGAGATTGTCCCAGTAATAATTCTTGATCCCGCCAGACATCCAGGTGTAGGCAGGTCCGCGCCAAGATCCATTGTCTTGCATACCACCCATCACGTGGTAGGGTGTTTCGTTGTCTACATTAATATGATAGAACTGGCCCACTGGAAGTTTCTCATCAAAAAGCCAGGTCTTTCCGCCATCGCGTGTAATACCGATACCGCCATCGTTCCCATCCATGATCAACTTACCGTTGGTGGGATGGATCCAGAAAGCATGGTGGTCAGGATGGATACCATTGTAAGGGATCACCGTTTCAAAAGTCTTGCCGCCATCTTCACTCTTAGATACGATCTGGTTGATCAGCCACAACCTGTTTTCATTTTCAGGATCAACAGCGATGTCCTGGAAATAGAATGGTCTATTGGTGACGATGCGTGAATCACTGTTCACGAGTTGCCAATTGTATCCGCCGTCATCGCTCTTGTACAAGCCATTCTTTTTTGCTTCGATGAGCGCATAGATCCGGTCAGGATTGTTGCGGGAGATGGTTATGCCGATGCGACCAAAATCGCCCTCCGGCAGCCCGTTGGTTTTATCCAGTTTTTTCCAGGTCTTACCAGCATCCACCGTCATATACAATCCGCTGCCCCGGCCACCACTCATCAGGCTCCAGGGCGTTCTGCGGTGCTGCCACATGGCCACGATCAATTTATTGGGATTGGTAGGGTCCATCACCATATCAGCCACACCGGAGGAGTCATTGGTGTAGAGGATCTTTTCCCAGGTTTCACCACCATCTTTTGTCTTAAATACACCCCGCTCCGGATGCTCTGCATAAGGATTGCCGATGGCTCCTGCATATACAATGTCCGGATTATTTGGATCGATGATGATCCGATGAATATTTCGGGTTTTCTCAAGTCCCATGCGTTTCCAGGTTCTGCCGCCGTCAATGGTCTTGAAGACCCCTTCGCCCAGGTTGATGGAGTTGCGGGGATTGCCCTCGCCCGTACCAGCCCAGATCACCTGCGCATTGTTTTGCTGGATGGCTACGGAGCCGATGTTGAGCGTAGACTGCTCGTCAAATATCGGCGTCCATGCCCCACCGGCATTGGTGGTTTTCCAGACACCACCGGAAGCGGCACCCAGTATAATATGATTGGGATCGGAAGACAAGGCATCGATGGATGTGATCCGGCCACTCATGCCTGCAGGACCAATGGCCCGGGGTTTCCACTCCTTGAATTGACCCAGGTCAAATTTCTTCTGGGAAAAGGCAGAAAGGCCCATGGCACTCGTACATGCCAGGGCGAAAAGTAATTTTCTCATGCTTATAGAAAGTTTCTGTGTGGAAATTTATTCAAAATGCCCTTAACAGACGGCGGTTTGGACCTTTTTTTGTTGGTTAGAAGGTTTTATTGATAATCAGCATCTAACGTTGACCGATTGGTTCGTAAAATGTCAAAGAAATGCGATAAATTTTGACGAATCTTCATCGGGAAATCTACTAATTTAGTGTTTAAACATTGATTTTAAAACAACACACGAACATGAAAAAACTGACTACCCTCGCAGCATTTCTGCTGGTACTCGTATCTGCAGGTTTTGCACAGGCCACAAAATGGACCGTTGACAAAGGACACTCTAATGTAAAGTTCACCGTTCAGCACATGGTAGTGTCTGAAATGGAAGGATCCTTCAAGACTTTTGATGGTTACGTAGAGTCTTCCAAAGCTGATTTTTCTGATGCCAAGATTGGTTTCACGGTTGAAATAGCTTCTGTCTACACAGACAATGATCGCAGGGACGGTCACCTGAAAAGTGATGATTTCTTCAATGCTGAAAAATTCCCCCAGATGAAGTTTGAAAGCACTTCTTTCAAGCCACTGGGCAACAATAAGTATGAGCTTCAAGGCAATCTTACCATCAGGGATGTCACAAAGCCTGTTGTATTCCAGGTAACCCATGGCGGTGTGCTGAACACTTCTAAGGGCGCAAAAGCAGGTTTCAAAGCAACCACTACTATTGATCGTTTCAACTATAACCTGAAATGGGATCGTGCTACTGAAACTGGTGGTCTTGTTGTAGGAAAAGATGTTACGATTGTATTGAATCTTGAGTTGGATAAGCAAGTTGCGGCTGCTCCAGCTACGAAATAATTGTACATATACTTTATAAAAAAACTGCCGCAATTTGCGGCAGTTTTTTTTTGCTTTGGACAGATGAACATTTGGGCCATTGTACAATTGTGCAATGGTACAATGGCCCAAATGTTCTATTGCTTTAAGATTTCTTCTTTTCAAATTCCAGTATCACCCCATTAATGCAGTAACGCAATCCCGTCGGAGGCGGTCCATCGTCAAATACGTGTCCAAGGTGTGCTTTACAGCGTCCGCACTGAACTTCTGTACGCGTCATACCGAGGGTATTGTCTGGTGTGTAAATGATACTTGTTTTTGACACCGGCTCATAGAAGCTTGGCCAGCCACAACCGCTGTCGAACTTGGTATTGCTACGGAACAATGCATTTCCGCAGGCAACACATCGATACAAACCTACTTCATCGTGCTTTTCAAATTTGCTGGTCCAGGGACGCTCGGTTCCTTTTTGACGGGCAATGTAATACTGCTCAGGCGTCAGGATTTTTTTCCAGTCGTCTTCTTTCAGTTCTACTTTAGAAGTGTCTGTAGTGGAGTACACTTTTTTACCTGTGGTATCTTTATTATCCATAGTTGATTTTTTGGTGCGGTCGGGCTGCGCATACCCGCAGTTGCTGAACAGCACGCTAACGAAAATAATGGCCAGAATCTGTTTCATATAATCTCTCTTTAACAAATCTACGTTGATAAAGTTCCGACGGATGGTTATAGGAATGTTATTTAAATTTTCGGCCTATATTTGAAACAACGCAAACCTGACAACGCATCATGTTCAATTTAATCCTTTTTGGACCTCCCGGAAGTGGAAAAGGCACGCAGTCTGAGAAGCTTATTGCCCAGTATGGTTTCAAACATTTGGCTACCGGAGACATTCTCCGTGCCGAGATCGCCAACAAAACGGCGCTTGGCATGGAAGCCAAGTCATTGATGGATAAGGGGCAATTGGTGCCGGATGAGGTGGTGATCGGGATGATCAGTACAGCCCTGGATGCCCATCCGGATGTGCCGGGTTTTTTGTTCGATGGGTTTCCCAGGACCACGGCGCAGGCTGAGGCTTTGGACAAGCTGTTGAAACTAAAGGAAACGGAGATTGGGGTTGTACTGGCATTGCAGGTGCCGGACAAGGAGTTGATCTCCAGGATGCTCAACCGGGCAAAAACTTCAGGCAGGGCAGACGATGCGGACGAGAACGTTCAACGCAATCGCCTGGAAATCTACAAACGCGATACCTTGCCCGTTGCGGCACACTACAGTAAGCAGGAAAAAGTGGTCAATATTCCTGGTGTAGGAACGATCGCTGAGATATTTGACAGATTGAGTACTGAAATAGAAAGCAGAAAGTAGTGAAGTAAAACGCTGTCCTCCGCCCTCCACCTTCTGCCCTTATAATATTATTGAATTTGCTTGCATATGATGAAACTAGGAAACTATATCTTGGGCGGTTGGCATATGGGTGAAGGTGATGGCCAGCAGTTGAGCAATGCGGTGACTGGAGAACCGGTAGCGATGGCTACTACCAAGGGTTTGCCATTTGATGAGATGCTGCGTTACGCACGCAAAAAAGGCAATCCGGCCTTACGCAAAATGAGTTTTCATGAGCGGGGAAGAATGCTCCGGGCCCTCGCGATCTACCTGACAGAACGAAAAGAAGAATTTTACGAGATCAGCTATAAAACCGGCGCCACGCGTGCAGACAGTTGGATCGATATTGAAGGCGGCTTCGGCAACCTGTTTGCGTATGCATCTCTCCGTCGTAAATTTCCTGACCTGCCCTATGCATTGGATGGGGAACCGCACAACCTGAGCAAAGGCAATAGCTTCATGGCCCAACACTTGCTGGTTCCCAAGGAAGGTGTAGCCATTCACATCAATGCGTTCAACTTTCCGGTGTGGGGTATGCTGGAGAAATGTGCCGTGAACTGGCTGGCGGGTATGCCGGCCGTTGTGAAGCCCGCAACGCTGACTTCATATCTCACTGAGGCCGTGGTAAGGTCCATCGTTAGTTCAGGGATATTACCCGAGGGCGCTTTGCAATTGATCTGCGGCAGTGCAGGAGATTTGCTGGACCATGTGGGCTCACAAGACGTGGTCACTTTTACGGGATCTGCAACCACAGGTTGTTCTTTGAAGGCCAATTCCCGTGTTCTGGCTGAAAATGTTCCATTTACGATGGAGGCTGATTCCCTGAACTGTATGGTATTGGGGCAGGATGTGAAACCCGGAATGCCGGAGTGGGATGTTTTTATCAAAGAAGTAAGGAAGGAAATGACCGTGAAGGCCGGACAGAAATGTACGGCCGTCCGAAGAATATTTGTACCGGAATCCCTGATGGAGCAGGTCTGGAAAGATGTGTCTGCTTCGCTATCAGCAACGGTGATCGGTGATCCGCGGCAGGAGAAAGTGCGCATGGGTTCACTGGCCTCGCAAGGCCAGCGGGAGGAAGTGCGTCAGCAGGTGAGCAGGTTGCTGGCTTCGTCCCAATTGGTGTATGGTTCCCTTGATGCCGTGGAGGTGATGGGTGCGGATGCAAAAACCGGCGCCTTCCTCAGTCCGATCTTGCTGGTCAACAGCCAACCCTTTGGCACCACCGATGTGCATGATGTAGAAGCCTTCGGTCCGGTATCTACGGTTATGCCTTACCGTAATATGGACGAGGCGATTGAGTTGTCAAGGTTGGGCAAGGGCTCGCTATGTAGTTCTATCATTACAGCAGATGATCTGTTGGCAAGGGAATATGTGTTGGGCGCTGCTACACATCATGGCAGAATACTGGTACTGAACCGCGATAATGCTAAAGAATCAACGGGACATGGCTCGCCATTACCTTTGCTGGTGCATGGAGGTCCGGGCCGCGCGGGTGGAGGTGAAGAGATGGGTGGCATCCGTGGGGTGAAACACTATATGCAAAGGGTGGCGGTACAGGCTTCACCCACCAGCATGACGGCTATAACAGGGGTGTATCAACAATATGGTGAAGCGGTGGAAGACGAGAAGCATCCTTTCCGCAAGCATTTTGAAGAACTGAAGATCGGAGATACGCTCCATACCCATAAGCGCACCGTGACGGAAGCCGACATCGTTAATTTTGCGAATGTCAGCTGGGATCATTTTTATGCGCATACGGATCATACTTCTTTGGAAGGAACACTATTTGATAAACCTGTGGCGCATGGCTACTTTATCCTTTCTGCAGCAGCAGGATTGTTTGTGGATGCGAAAAAAGGACCGGTACTCCTGAACTATGGATTGGAAGACTGCAGGTTCATGAAACCCGTCTATGCCGGAAGTACGATTCAGGTTCAACTGACCTGTAAGGAAAAGATTCCACAAGAGAAACGGGAACCAGAAGACATCGCGAAAGGCATTGTAAAATGGCTGGTGGAAGTGAGGGACGAAACCGGCGAACATGTGGCCATCGCAACCATATTAACGATGGTTAAAAAACTGGATCAGCAATGAGTACAGAAGGATATGTAAAATTAGAAGTGGCAGATGGATTGGCCACCATCGTTTTTTTTCATCCGAAAGGCAACTCCATGCCTTCTGCGCAATTGGCGAGGCTGGCTGATGCTATTCGTGAAGCTGGTGAAAATGAGCAGGCCAGATTGATCCTGTTGAAAAGCGATGGTGAGAAAGCGTTTTGTGCCGGTGCAAACTTTGATGAACTGCTGGCCATAACCAATGAAGAGGAAGGAAAAACATTTTTCATGGGCTTTGCACATGTGATCAATGCCATTCGCAAAGCGGGTAAACTCGTGATTTGCAGGGTGCAGGGGAAGTGTGTAGGGGGAGGCGTTGGAATAGCTGCAGCGGCAGACTATACACTCGCTACAGAACAGGCTGAAGTGAAACTGAGTGAACTGGCTGTGGGCCTCGGTCCTTTTGTGGTGGGCCCCGTGGTAGAGAGAAAGCTAGGGCTTTCTGCCTTTTCTCAACTCACCATCGATGCAACTCATTTCCGATCAGCGCAATGGGCAAAATCGAATAATTTATTTGCCGATGTTTTCCCTTCTATATCCGAGTTGGATGTAGCTGTAGACCAACTTGTACAGACCCTGCTCGCTTCCAATCCGGAAGCGATGGCTGAACTCAAGAAGATTTTCTGGGAAGGCACCGGACATTGGGATCAGCTGCTGCAATCCCGGGCAGAAACCAGCGGCAAGCTGGTGTTGAGTGAATTCAGTAGGGCGTTTCTACAACAGCGAAAGTAAAATTAGGTCGCAGGTCGCGTAGGTCGCAAAGTTCGCAGTCAGCGCAACCTGCGACCTTGCGACCTACGCGACCTGCGACCTAATCCTATAGGTTATCAAACTCATACAACGGATCAATATGTGTTCCGGCTGGCATCTCCAATATTGATTTGATGAGTCCATTATCGAGTCCATACACCCATCCATGTAAATGCGGGTACTTGTTTTCTTTCCAGGAGTGCTGGATGATGGATGTCTTCGCAAGGTTAAGGACTTGTTCTTTTACATTCAGTTCAATCAGCTTATCCACTTTTGCATCCTCATCCAGCCCTTCTATCTCTTCCCGGTGAAACCGGTACACATCTTTGATGTTTCTGAGCCACTTATTGATGATACCGTAAGAGTGGTTGCCCATCGCCGCTTTCACACCACCACAGCCATAGTGTCCACAAACAATTACATGCTTCACTTTCAGCACTTCCACTGCATATTGTAAAACGGAAAGCATATTCAGGTCTGTATGCACCACCATATTTGCAATGTTGCGATGCACAAATATCTCACCCGGATGAGTGCCGGTGATCTCATTTGCAGGAACCCTTGAATCAGAACACCCGATCCAGAGGAACTCAGGCGTTTGCAAATGGGCAAGCCGGCTGAAATATTCCGGATTATCCTGCAATTTTTCAGCGGCCCAGGCTTTATTTTCTAGTAACAGTCTATCGTAATTTCTCATATCATTTTTTTAATGCCGGTTGTTGTATTGAATCCGGCGAATGAAACAATGCGTGTGTAGGATTATTCGGATTTTTTTTCAGTTCAACCTGAATGTTTTTCAAATAGGCATGGGCCAGGAATTCATTAATGGTGTCAATGATGTCTTTGTCGATGAATTCAGCACGGGATGCATCAATGACTAAATATGCGTTTTCAGGTACTTCGTCCAGTTTTCTTTTGACGATGGGTTTGTTCAGGAAAGATACATCTTTAAGCAACCTTACCATGTAGTTGTTCTTATCATTCACCACCAGGACGGATGAACGAAAATTACTCCTCATCAGGAAGAACAAGCCAACCAGAATGCCTATTACAATCCCTATCAACAGGTCTGTCAGGAGAATGGCAACGATGGTTACCATAAAAGGAACAAACTGGTCCCAACCCTTATGGAAGAATTCCTTGATCAGCGGGATCTTCACCAGTTTATAACCCGTAAAGATCAGGATGGCTGCCAGGGCCGATAATGGGATCAGGTTCAGGAATCTGGGAATGAATATTACGCAAAGCAGTAACAATACACCATGAAAGATCGTGGATAGTTTTGTTCTGGCTCCGGAGTTTACATTGGCTGAACTTCTGACGATGACCGAGGTTAAAGGAAGACCTCCCAATAGTCCTGAAACAATATTACCAACACCCTGGGCCTTTAGTTCCCTGTTGGTGGGTGAAATGCGTTTGTAGGGATCAAGCTTGTCAACGGCTTCAATACCCAGCAGGGTTTCAAGGCTGGCTACAATAGCCAGGGTAAAGGCAATTTTCCATATCGTGAAGCTATTCAGATAACTAAAATCCGGAGCAGATAGAAACCCTATAAACTCTCTGCCAGTATTGGCCACCGGGAGTTCAACAAGATGCTCCGGTTTCAATGCCCATTCAGGATTATTGGTTTTCAAATATTCATTGATGATGGTTCCAATGATCACAACAATCAATGGGCCCGGAATGAAGCGCATGAATGATATTTTTTTCATCGGCTTGGTTTCCCATAAAATGAGAATCAGCAGTGAAATCCCTCCAACGAGAATTGCAGCTGGCGTGAAGGATTGAAGTGAATGATAAATTGCGCTGAACGTATTCTCATCCCCGCTAACAAAACTTTCATCACCTTCAAAACTTCCCTTATCATATCCAACCAGGTGTGGGAACTGTTTTAAAATCAAGTTTAATCCTATTGCCGCCAACATGCCTTTGACTACCGAGTTGGGGACATAGTCGCCAATGACGCCGGCTTTTAAAAAGCCAAAAGCAAGTTGCATGAAACCGGCCAGTATAACGGCCAAAAGAAAGGCTTCAAAACTTGGCAGACTGGTTATGGCTCCTGCAACGATAACGGCCAAGCCTGCAGCAGGCCCACTCACACTGAGCGGAGACCCACTAAGGATCCCAATAACGATACCACCCACCACACCGGCGATGATACCGGAAAACAACGGAGCCTTAGAAGCAAGCGCAATGCCAAGGCAAAGCGGAAGCGCAACAAGCAGCACAACGATGGAGGCGGATAGGTCATAGCCTATCGACTGCACATTTCTTTTCATGTAAGATTTTTATGGTGGGAAAAGGGTAGCTGACAAATCTTACGCGTTGGGAGGAGGCGTATTGATGTCATCAGCCTGTCTGGATAGGATATGCTCATTGAGGCAGAGCCTTTGGGGCTGCACTGAGATATCGGAAAGCTGCACCAGTTGATGGATCAGGTCATTGTCCTGATTCATCACTTCTTTTCCTAGCGGTGAGTGTACGATCTCTTCCTGAAGTTGATTGGAGCTAAGCAGATTGCCAACCTGGGCAATGGGCAAGAGCGGTATGCTGAAGATCAGCATTAAAAATACTGCAATGAGTGACTTTCTGCCCATGACCTAAAAATAGCTATTAGCTAATAGCTATTAGCTATTTTTTTTAAATATTTAGGCCACCACAAGTGCTGATCACCTGTCCGGTGATGTATGAGCTCATGTCTGACGCCAGGAAAAGGGTAGCGTCAGCAACTTCTGATGCGGAGCCGAATCTTCCCAGCGGAATTTTCTCGAGAAATGCTTTAGAGGCTTCCCCGTCTTTCAAATAGTGGGTCATGTCTGTTTCGATAAAACCTGGTGCTATGGCATTGCAGCGGATGTTCCTGCTGCCCAGTTCATGTGCCACTGATTTGGTGAAGCCGATGATGCCTGCCTTGCTGGCCGCATAACTGGTTTGTCCTCCATTTCCCCTGATCCCAATGATGGAACTCATATTGATGATGGAGCCTTTTTTGGCTTTCATCATAGGCCGCATCACCAGTTTGGTCATATTAAAAACACTTTTCAGGTTGATGTCCATCACCTCATCCCACTGTTCTGGCGTTACGCGCAGCAGCAGATTATCTTTTGAAATGCCTGCGTTGTTGACACATATATCCAGACTACCAAAGGTTGCCAATACATCGTTGACGAGTTGTTCGCACTGCGCAAAATCGCCTGCATTGCTTTGGTAAGCCTTTGCCTTAACGCCCATCGCTTCCATTTTTTCAACAAGGGCCTTGGCTTTTTCTGCACTGCTGTCACTGACATATGTAAAAGCAACATTGGCTCCATGTTCTGCAAATTTCAAGGCGATGGCTTCACCAATTCCGCGGGCGGCTCCTGTTACGATGGCGGTTTTTCCGGCAAGTAATTTCATGTGTTGGGTTTGCGGCAAAAATAAGGATAATGACCCATCAAGAGAATGGTTCATAAAATCGCTGGCCTTTCTGTGATCTCATGGTACTTGACCACGTCCTTCGCATAGTAATGGATCACCATGCTTTTTCGGGTGAGTGCGGGATTAAGGATCGGTTCTCCGCCGTGCAGAAGGTTGGCGTGCCAGATCAGCATGTCACCTTTCTTTGCCAGGAACCGTTGCTTTTGCATATCCTCCTTGATGATCAGGTCCTCAATAACGTCTTCGTAATCCCTATAATCTTTTTGACCCAGTTTCCATGCTGTTGAAATGTTCCCGAAATCGTCATTCAACAAATAGGGCAAACGATGTGATCCGGGATAGTAGTACAGCGGACCAGCATCTTCATGAATGTCTTCCAATGCGATCCACACGGCGATCAGATACCCCAAAGGATAAGTGGTCATATGAATGGAATCAGAATGCGCACGTTGTCCGCTTCCCTTGATGAAGTTGAGCGTTTGGAAGGGAACCACTTCCTTGCCAAGTATAAACGATAGCAATTGCAAAAGCTTTGCATCATGTGCAACGTCCCGGATGCTCGCGCTCTTTTTCATCAGGAAGGGTAGTTTGTTATCATGCGTAAAGCTTAGTCCTTCTGTTTTCACCAATCGTTCAACGTCATGGTTGACCTGGTCTGTTGTTTGTTCGTCCAGAAAATGATCCCAAATAAGGTAACCCCGGGCGCTCCATTGAACAAGTACATCCTGAATGGGTGCAGGAAAAGCGTTCAGCCCGGGATGGTTTTGTAAGAGCTTTTCTGCATCTCCAACATCCAGCCAAGCTGTAGAGGTTTTGTCCGGAAAGTCTTTGCTGGAGATCGAAGAAAAAAGTTTCTTTTCAATGTTATACCTGCGGTATGCTTCCTTGTTGTGCTTGAGTTTGCTGCTGTTGAAGAGGTTATAAAGCCAGTGAAGCAGCTTATACTTTTTCAGGCTGTCCGAAATGCTCATAGGTTGATCAGCTGTAGAATTTCTTCAATATAGGTGCGCTCGTTGCTCAGCCTTGGAATTTTGTGTTGTCCGCCGAGCTTGCCTTTTTGTTTCAGCCATTTAGCAAAGTCTCCTTTTTGCAGGGCATGAATGATGGGCATGCGCAGCGCGATGTCTTTATGCCGTTTTGCTTCATAATCGCTGTTCAATGATTTGAGGGCATGGTCAAGCTCGTACGTAAAATGATCCAGTCGTTCCGGCTTTTGCTCAAACTCGATCAGCCATTCGTGTCCGCCATTGGAATGATCCCCGAAATAGATCGGTGCGGCGGAATAATCATTGACCACGGCTCCGGTTTGCTCACAGGCTATCGCGATGGCGCGGTCCGCGTTTTCTACCATCAGCTCTTCGCCAAACGCGTTGATGAAATGTTTTACCCTTCCACTCACCTTGATCCTGAAGGGTTGTAAAGACGTGAACTGGATGGTGTCTCCCACACAATAGCGCCATAGTCCTCCATTGGTACTGATGACCAGCGCATAGTGTCTTCCTAGCTCAACATCCTGCAGGCCGATGGTTACGGGCTCTTCCTTGCCATATTCTTCCAGGGGCATGAACTCCATAAAAATGCCATGGTCCGTAAACAGCAGCATACCATCTGATTCAGGGCTGTCTTGTGCAGCAAAGAATCCTTCACTGGCATTGTACATTTCCAGGAAGTTTATTTTCTTCCCCATCAGTTTTTCAAAGTGCTCACGGTAAGGCACAAACGAAACACCGCCATGCAGGTATAGTTCCAGTTGGGGCCATACTTCCGCGATGCTGGATTTACCAGTGATTTCAAGAATGCGCCGCAGCAGTACCAGGGTCCAGGTAGGTACTCCTGAAATCGATGTCACATTTTCTTGAATGGTATGCTGTGCGAGCTTTTCGATCTTTGATTCCCACTCATCCATCAGTGCGATGCTCAACTCGGGTGTCCTGATCCAGGATCCCCAGAACGGTGTATTCTGCAACAAGACGGCGCTAAGATCTCCATAATGCGTTTCATCATTGAGGCGGTTGACGGTATGGCTTCCGCCAATCACAAGACCCTTGCCCGTCAGCAGGTCAGAAAAGGGATTGAAATGATAGTACATCGTTACAACGTCTTTCGCGGCCCTGTAGTGGCCGTCTTCAAGGCTTTCATTGCTGACTGGGATGAACTTAGATTTTTCCGAAGTGGTACCGCTGCTCTTTGCAAACCAATTGATGGGTGTGTTCCACAATAGGTTCTGCTCTCCCTCCATGAGGCGGAGAATGTACGGCTTGAGGTCGTCATACTCATGAATGGGGATCGCCTTTTTGAAGGAGCGAATATTGTACAACGATGAGAACTGGTATTTCCGGCCAAACTCTGTGTACTGCGCAGAGGTCACCAGGTCCTGGAGCACTTCCCTTTGCGCGGCAACAGGATTTTGCTTCCAGCCTTCGATGCGCCACATTCGCATGCGCGCCAATCTTGATATGGCGGGTGAGAGGAGCCTCATGCTGAGCAAGATAGGAAAAGATAGGGATAGGAGTTAGGGGTAGGAGTTAGTTGTAGGATTTAGGGGAAAGGCTACGCCTAAACCCTCCCTAAACACTCTCCCTAAACACTTCCCCTAAATACTCCCCCTATTCTTCGCTTCTTCGTGCAGATAGTCCTTCCGCTTCAGTTCAAAATTGCGGCCGAGGTATAGGCGGCGCACCTGCTCGTCTTCTGCAAGCTCTTCGGCAGTACCATGTTTGAAGATCTTGCCTTCAATGAGGAGATAGGCCCTGTCGCAGATAGACAGGGTTTCATTTACGTTATGGTCCGTGATCAGGATGCCGATGTTCTTGTATTTGAGGCGGGCCACCACCGTCTGGATATCCTCCACGGCAATAGGATCCACACCCGCAAAAGGTTCATCCAGCAGGATGAAGCTGGGATTAACGGCCAGGGCCCGCGCAATCTCAGTACGCCGGCGTTCGCCACCACTCAGGGAGTCCCCGTTGTTCTTGCGGACATGCGTAAGGCGGAACTCGTTCAGCAGCTCTTCCACCTTGTCTTTCCGTTCTTTACGGGAGAGATTGGTCATCTCCAATACAGACATGATATTGTCTTCCACCGTCAGCTTACGGAATACAGACGCCTCTTGCGGGAGGTAGCCAATGCCCATCTGCGCCCGTTTGTACATGGGTAGTGAGGTAATCTTGTCGTCATTCAGGTACACTTCGCCCTCATCAGGCTTGATCAGACCTACTACCATATAAAAAGTGGTGGTCTTACCTGCTCCATTGGGCCCGAGGAGACCTACAATTTCGCCTTGTTTAACGTTGACGGAAACTTTGTTGACCACGGTTCTGTTGCGGTAAACCTTCACCAGGTCTTGTGTGTGTATGATGAGACTCATGCGTTGTTGAACAAAAATACAGAACTCTGCCTGCAATTCCCCTAATTGCCCATGCTTTAACAGATTTGCTGTACATGGCTTTTCTGAGTTATTTTGCACCCAGTTTATAAGGAAGTTATCTACATATGAAAGTAATCGAGCACATCCAGCAGGCAAAAGACACCCTGATCTCTTTTGAAATCCTGCCCCCATTGAAGGGCAAAAGCATTCAATCCATTTATGAGCACCTTGACCCCCTGATGGAGTTCAAGCCTTCGTTCATTAATGTAACCTATCACCGTAGCGAACAGGTGTTTAAAAAAAGGGCCGATGGCTCCTTTGAAAAAGTGGAAGTACGTAAACGCCCAGGTACCGTTGGGATCTGCGCGGCTTTGATGAATCATTACCACATTGACACAGTGCCACACCTCATCTGCGGCGGTTTTAATAAGCGTGAAACCGAAGATGCGCTGATCGATCTTCATTTCCTCGGGGTAGACAATGTACTCGTACTTCGTGGTGATGCCGCCAAGAACGAAACCTTCTTTGAGCCTGAACAAAATGGAAACGCATTCGCGATTGATCTGCTCAAGCAGGTGATGGATCTCAACCATGGCGTTTACCTGGAAGATGATATCCGTGAAGGCTTCCGCACTAATTTTTGTATTGGCGTAGCAGGCTATCCGGAGAAACATTTTGAGGCACCTAACTTACAGACTGATCTGGCCTACGTAAAAGCGAAGGTGGAGGCCGGGGCGGAATACATCGTGACGCAGATGTTCTTCGACAATAAAAAATACTTTGCGTTTGTGCAGGCATGCAGGGATGCAGGGATCAACATTCCCATCATTCCCGGGCTAAAGCCGATCACCAACAAGAAGCAACTGGCAGTGATTCCGCGCACTTTCCATGTAGATATTCCCACTGAGCTCAGCCTGGAGATCATGAAATGTAAGGCCGATGCCGATGTGGAAAAGGTTGGCATTGAGTGGTTGGTGGAACAGTCAAAAGAACTGAAGAAAGCCGGTGTGCCGGTGCTTCACTACTATACCCTCGGTAAACCGCGCGTGATCCGCGATTCAGTGCGTCAGGTATTCTAATGCTGAAGGGTATTCAGCACTTGTGTGAAAATGGCATCGTTCACCACTACCGGATACTTTTTACGCAACCCATCGATCCACCTTTCTTCCAGCACCAGCTGGTAGTCGTTCACCACCTGTGCCCTTGCCTCATCAAAACTTTTGGGTGAGGGCTTGGGATAGGTCTTGATGATGTAGGCGAAGGTGGCCGACTGATCTTCGCGGTTAACCGTTACCGTTGTTGCCGTATAGTTTTTCATGGCTGCATTTTCAGGTTGAACGAGTTTCCATTCCATCCTGCTGCTGTCTGCCATTATCCCACCGCCAGATGTTTCCATCAGTTGATGCCAACCACCGGGATTTTTTATGATTGTATTTCTTGCATTTATGGCTGTTAGGGAATCCGATGCAGAGATCATGATCACATCAGCACTTTTGACCCATTGATATTTTGCCTTATTGCTGTTGTAGTAGCTGCGCAGTTCAGCAGTGTCTGTAGCAGCTTTGCTCCAGACCTTTTGTTCCATTGCTTCAAACAACATGTTGCCTTCCATGAATTCTGTGATCTGCGCACGGAATGCCGGATTGTAGGAAGCCATGTGCGCTCGGTAATACTCTGCACTGCTTTCGTATTTGAAGTTGTTCCATAAAACTTCATATTCCTCCAGCGTGCTATGGTGAGCCCTGGATTGTACAAAGCCCAACCAATCTTTTGTGTTGAGGTTCTTTTCAGGGAACTTCAGGAGGGTCGTTTGCTCATTGATGAATGTGGAAAAAACTTTACTACCCTTTAGTGTACTGTCCGTAAAACGAAACAGTTCTTTTGGATCTGTAACCACAACTTTCATACCGGTGACCTGCACTGTTTTTTGTGCAAACACTTTCCGTGGGATGTTCCCCCTGGGATCTCTTGCGAGGGCAGCGCTCCAGGTGGTGCCTTTGAAACTGTTGGCATCGGGAAGTGTTTGCTGGATCCGCTTGATGATGTGAAAGCCCATCGTGGTTTCAAATGGAGGAGCGATCTGTCCGTCCTTACTAAGGGCAAAAAGTTTTTCTTCAAATGCCGGATCGTATGTACCCACAGATAATGGGGGGAGTAAACCGCCGTTGGGTGCTGTGGTTGCATCAAAGCTGAATCTGCGGGCCAGGGCCTCAAAGGACGCACCCTTCAGCAAAGCCTGGTAGAGCGAATCGGCACGTTTCTGTGCTGCTAGCTTTGCAGCCGTACCGGCCTCAGGGTCATAGGCGATGAGGATCTGTTGCGCTTGAATGCTGCCTTTTGCCGGCCGTTCACCGGTTTGTTTAAAAATATGGTAGCCTTTGTCTGATGCAAATGGCTTGGAAATGCTATTTGCCGATAAAGCATAGGCTTCATTTTCCAGGGAATAGGGGAGTGTGAAGACGGTAATATATCCAAGATCTCCACGGTTAAGCCTAACCGAAGAATCGGAGGAAAATTCCAGGGCCACTTTCCCGAAGTCTTCGCCTGCAGCGAGTTTAGCATAGGCTTTTTCAGCTTTTGCTTTTGCCCTTTCCTTGTCTGCTGCTGAGATGATGACATCGATCTGTGGATAAAACGCAAACTCTTCTTTATACGGAATAAGGATATGAGAGATGCGGATCTCTTTGGTGGCACGCTGTTTAACTTCCTGTACCATCTTTTCCTGCATTGCTGAATCAAACATGAACTGATCCTCGATCTGCGTTCTGAAAGCGGCAATGTCTTCCTGTTTGTTGACGAGGGTATCAAGCTTCATGTTATATGCATCCTGCACCTTCAGTTTGAAACGAGTATACAGATCAAGGTAGTTGCGGACAGATGCTTCCGTCACAGTTCCTGGTTCCACATTCTTTTTGAATGCACGGATGAACTCATCGGCACTTACCTGTTGGTTTCCGTAAGTGAATAAGGTTTGTGTCTGCGCTACACAGGTCAACATAAGCGCGCCGGTAATGATCAGTATGATTCTCATGGATTATTTAGTGCCTGATGACTTCGTTTTATGATCGAGGAAATCATTGAGTTGCTCGTAGCTCAGTTTTTTTGCCAGGATTTTTTTGTCGGCGTCAAGCAGATATAACATCGGTGTCTGGTACACGTCATACAACTGCCTGAAGCCCGGCTGGCTGGCCTTGATTTCGGCATCTTTCATTTCTTTGGTTTGGTAAACGTGTATCCAGTCTTTCAAATTGTGTTCCTTGATGAAAGTCAGCCATTTGTCTTTCCCCCCATCGGTCATTACCCCATAGATCCTGACACCCAAGGCCTTCCATTTGGCATGGTAGAAGGAATCCAGCTTAGGCACTTCCACCTGACAATGGCTGCAGGTGGGATCCCAGAAACAAACCACGGTATATGTGCTCTTTACATCATACAGGTTGGTCTTTTTCCCGGTGGTATCCACCATGTTCAGGTTGGCTCCTTTTTCACCCACCACATTGGCCATCAGGCTGTACCCACGGTCGAAGATGAATTTCTTGTATTTCTCTGTCATCCATGCATCGGCCTCGCCGGCGATGAAGTACTTCTGGAAGAGGTGCACAAAAACGGCATCCTGCCCCATGTATTTCGGGTTCACATATTTCTCCGTTAATGTGGCCAACATGTACTGGCGCATATCTTTGCTGCCACGGGCCGCAAACATCATCTCATCCGCTTCAAGGATCAATGAATCTGCCTGTTGGGGTAGCACCTCGTCGAAATAACGGTTGAACTTGGGCTGGAAAACCGGCGTACGAAGCAACCGCTCATCGCTCATATTCACACCATCCCAATAGTGTGATTTATAGTATTGATAGATGAGGGCCGAATCTTTCCAGCCTTCCGGAATCACGGGTTCGTTAAGGAGGTTGAATACGGTAGACAGCAAATGATCAGGATTGGTTTTGATGAAATCCTGGCGGTAGTTCTTCAACTGAAGATTTTTGTCTTTCAACTGCGCCATGATCTTTGATGAATCAGCCTTGGTAGGCGCTTTGGCGTAGGATTTCTGCAGGGTATTCATTTCCCCACCCACCACGGTGGTGAAATCCTGGTAGGATTTGAACAGCTGGTTTTCTTTGGAACCGGTGAACTTCACGGATCGCAGGAGGTCAGCAGAATCAGCGGATACCGAGAACCGCTGTTCCTTATCGATCACCAATTCAAAATAGCCGTTCTTATTAGGAAATGCGATCATGTAGATGCCACCGGGCAGTTTTTCCTTTCCGGAAAAAACAGCCTCGCTGTTTTTATTGATGGGCACAGAATCCACCAGGGCTTGCTTCTGTCCATAATAATGGGCAAGGAAGAGATAGCCTTTGGTGAAGGGCTTGAGGGTAACCTTGATCTCATAGCCGGTTTGGGCAAATACGGATACACTAAAGAACAGGCCCAGAAAAGCAAAAATGGTTTTTCGATGCATAGGGGAAAGCGTTGTAGCAAAAGTAATTTAAAAGCATTTCACATTTTGTTAATCCATTTCGTTTCTTGCGGGCTAATTTTGCCGGATGCGCAACAGGAAACAAACGGTGCTTACAGAGGTGGAGGTGACGGACTATGCGGCGGAGGGGAAGGCCCTGGCACGTGTTGACGGGAAAGTGATCTTCATCCAGGGTGCGGTGCCGGGCGATGTGGTGGATGTGAGATTGCTAAAGAGCAAGAAAGACTGGGCCGAGGGCCAGTTGCTGCAGATCCATAAACCTTCGGAAAAGCGCGTGCAGCCTTTCTGTCAGCACTTTGGCGTTTGCGGGGGCTGCAAGTGGCAGATGGTCCCATATCAAGAGCAGCTGGCATTCAAGAACAGGGAGGTGGCCGAGCACTTGCGGCGTATCGGAAAAGTGGAGCTGCCGCCCATGGAGCCCATCTTCGGCGCAGCCAAAACGCAGTTTTACCGCAATAAACTGGAGTATACTTTTTCCAGCCGCAAATACCTCACGGATGCAGAGTTCAGGGCCAATGGCCCATCGGACCAACCTGCACTTGGTTATCACATCCCGAAATGGTTCGATAAAGTCATCGATATTCATACTTGTTACCTGCAGGAAGAACCGTCCAATGAAATCAGGAATAAGGTGAAGGAAATAGGGGTAGGCACAGGTTTGGGGTTTTACGATATCAGGGCGCACAAAGGCTTTTTGCGGAACCTCGTGATCCGTTATGCGAACACGGGTGAGCTGATGGTGAACCTGGTGGTGGGAGAGGACGACAAGGATGCGTTGAAAATTATTTTCGATGAACTACTTGGGGCATTTCCACAGATCACTACGCTGATCTATACCGTTAATCACAAGGTGAACGATTCTATTCACGATCTTGAACCGGTTACCTGGTATGGAAAAGGATATATCGAGGAAAAGCTGGATGATTATGTTTTCAAAATTGGTCCCAAAAGTTTCTTCCAGACCAATACGGGACAGGGTTTGGAGCTCTACCGCATCACGCGGGAATTTGCCGGACTAACGGGCAATGAAGTGCTGTATGATCTTTACTGTGGCACGGGAAGCATTGGCATATTTTGCAGTGACCAGGCGAAAAAAGTGATAGGGGTGGAAGTGATTGCCGAAGCAGTGGAGGATGCAAAGATCAATGCTGCAACCAACGGAGTGAACCATGCATCCTTTTTCCAGGGCGATGTAAGTGCGGTGTGTACCGATGTATTTTTCGCGGAGCATGGAAGACCCGATGTAGTGATCACCGATCCTCCCAGGGCAGGCATGCATGAGAAATTGGTTCGTACCTTGCAGGAGATTGCGGCACCGAGGGTGGTGTATGTGAGTTGTAACCCGGCCACGCAGGCCCGGGACCTGCAACTGCTGGATGAAAAATATAAAGTGACGAGGATAAGACCGGTGGATATGTTTCCGCATACGCACCATATAGAGAATGTTGTTCTTTTGGAATTAAGACCTTGAAATAATGCGGCAATGTGGCAATGCGGCAATGTGGCAATGTAGGAAGGCGCGCTATGCGTTGCGGCGCGCCGGCAGTCACTCCGGGGTGTTTCCGCGCAGGCCGGCAACGCACGGCCGCGCTTCCAACATTGTCGAATTACCGCATTGCCACATTACCGCATTAAAAAAATAGTGTAATTATGAATGTAAGAGAAATGGGCATAGGTGGCAGTATTCCGCCGGTGATCAAAAACCTGTTGATCATCAATGGATTGGTATGGCTGGCGCAGATCACGATTCAGAACCCTGCTTTTGACATCGAGAATCTTTTTGCATTGCATTTTTATGAATCCCCGCTGTACAAGCCCTGGCAGTTCCTCACCTACATGTTCTTACATGATTCAGGCGGGATCACCCATATCCTCTTCAATATGTTTGCCTTGTGGATGTTCGGGAGCACATTGGAGAAACTTTGGGGGTCCCAGCGGTTCCTGATCTTTTACCTGATCTGCGGATTGGGTGCCGGATTGGTGCAGATGGGCGCGTTGTGGTTTGATATGCGGGAGGTGCAGGCCTATTATGACGCGGGCCGCATTTCCAGGGAATTGTATGACCAGGTGGTGAGCATACCCACCCTCGGCGCTTCCGGTGCTGTTATGGGTATTTTTGCCGCCTTCGCCTACACCTTCCCCAACACGGAACTGCTGATCATCCCCATCCCCATTCCCATCAAGGCCAAATGGGCCATGATCGGCATGATCGCCCTGGACCTTTTTGGCGGCTTTTCCAACCAGAACTCCGGTGTGGCGCATTTTGCCCACGTAGGCGGGGCCGCCATCGGCCTGCTCATCATTATCATCTGGAACAAAAAGAACCGTCGCGGGTTTTATTAATTAACGTTCCCCAAACGGCGGGAATGTTTATTTTTACAAACCAGTGAAAACAGGGGAATATGGGAGATCGTGATTATTATTCAAGGCGGAGAACATCAATCTGGAGTGACAATAATGCGCTCCTGATCCTGATTGCCATTAATGTTTTTTTCTACATCACCTTACGCTTTATCCTTGCCGTATATGGTTTATCGAACCTTCAGGAAGGCGCTTTCTACCGGAACGTCTTTGAATGGTTTGCCATGCCGGGCAGTGCAGGCACCCTGCTCACCAGGCCCTGGACCATTTTCACCGCAGGATTCACACAGCTCGATCTTTGGCTGTTGATCAGCCACATGCTTTGGCTCTGGACCTTCGGGTTCATCTTCCAGGACCTCACCGGCAACCGCCGCATCATCCCTCTTTATCTGTATGGTTCTGTGATCCCCGCATTGGTACACATGGTGTGTTATAACCTCGTTCCCCAGTTCAGCCAGATGGCAGATGCCGGATTTTATTATGGATCGATGGCAGGCATTATTGCCATCGCCGTGGGGGCCACCACCTTCGCCCCGGGTTACCGCATCTTCCCGATGATCAATGGCGGCATCCCGCTCTGGGTGCTGACCCTGGTGTTCTGCGCGGTAGATATATTATTCCTTAAAGCACATAGCGCATGGTTCCTGCCGCATATTGCCGCAGCGATCATCGGCTTCCTTTTTGCACATGCACTGCGTAGCGGTAGAGATTGGGGGGAGTGGATGAATCAGGGGTACGACTGGTTCACGAACCTCTTTGACGCCAGGAAAAAAGTGCCTGCACGCAAATTACCTGTGAAACAGGAAGTATTCTACAATACACGCGGTACCCAGCCTTACAAGAAAACAACAAATCTGACCCAGCAGCGTATAGACGAAATTCTCGATAAGATCAACCTGAAAGGGTATGAGAAACTGACCGAGGAAGAGAAAGATCTGTTGCGCAGGGCGAGTGAAGAAGATTTGTAAATTTGATCATGCTGGTAAAAGCTGCGGGAAGATTTTTCTCGATCACCTACATCGTCCTCCTCTGCGTTTTCCTTGCAGCATCGGTCACGCCGTACCTGCATCCGGCATCCTGGTGGTTCGTAGGTTTCACAGGTCTGCTCTTTCCCTATCTTTTTCTGGCCTTGCTGATCATGATGTTCTTTTGTGTGCTGTTCAAAAGAACAAGACTTGCGATTGCCGGATTGATCGCTATCGTCATATCCATTCCCAACATCGGTCTTATCTTTGGTCTCCATTTCTCCGGGAGCTTTACGCCCGTGAAAGATTCCACCACACTGCGGGTGATGTCCTGGAACGTACGCAGGTTCACACCCTATAACAAAGATTATTTCGATCCCAAAAACAATAACCTCAGTGATATCATTGAGGAAGTGGTGAAATA
Source organism: Sphingobacteriales bacterium (assembly GCA_046317915.1). Taxonomy (GTDB): domain Bacteria; phylum Bacteroidota; class Bacteroidia; order Chitinophagales; family Chitinophagaceae; genus Pollutibacter. The sequence goes on along the minus strand of JBKCVJ010000234.1, from coordinate 4,329 downwards.
CCAGCCAGATGTACTCTGCCTGCAGGAATTTTATACGGGACCATCTAAGAAACGCCGCAACCTGGAGCTGTTCAGGGACTCCCTGCACTATCCTTATGTTTCTATAGAAACAGTTACCACGGGCGCGCCCAGATCCCAATCCGGCACTGTCATCTTTTCCCGATATCCCTTCACTAAAACATATATCTACCAGTTGCCGGAGAATTATGCCACTGCCGCTGAAGATCCCGTGGCTGCAGACATCCTCGTGGGCAAGGACACCATCCGGGTGATCACCTTCCATCTGCAGAGTTATGGCTTTCTGAACCGCGACTACGAGGACCTTTACAAGATCAAGAATCAGGAAGATCAGGGCCTGCGTGCCTCCAGGAATATCTTCCGGAAAATGCAGCACGCCTTCTCGCTCAGGGGTGTGCAATCAGATATCATTGAAAGGGAAGTGAGCCGTTCTCCATATCCTGTTATTGTTTGTGGCGACTTGAACGATGTTCCCAATTCTTACGCTTACCAGACTGTAAGGGGAGATATGCAGGATGCGTTTCTCGAGGAAGGTGCCGGCCTTGGCAAAAGCTTCATCAGCGGCAGGTCTAAGTTTCTGACCTGGCTGCCTACCTTGCGGATCGACTATATTTTCATGAGTCCTGTGTTTGAAGTGACCCAGTTCCGGATGGTGACGAGAAAACTCTCTGATCATCGCGGCCTTATCACAGATCTCAAACTGCCCGAAAATTGATATTTTTGGCGACTATGGCGCTGAAAGTGTATAATTCGTTGAGCAGACAGAGAGAGGATTTTGTACCGATAACCCCCGGACATGTTGGACTCTACGTGTGTGGACCCACCGTAAGTGGAGAAAGCCATCTTGGTCACGCCAGGCCTTTCATCACCTTTGATATTGTATACAGGTACCTGACCTTTCTCGGGAACAAGGTGCGTTATGTGCGCAACATTACCGATGCGGGCCACTTTGAAGAAGAGGGCCGGGAGGCAGAAGATAAGATCGCGAAGAAAGCGATCCTCGAGAAACTTGAACCGATGGAGCTGGTGCAGAAATACACCAATCTTTTCCATTGGGCCATGCACCAGTTCAACAACCTCGATCCCACCATCGAGCCTACGGCTACCGGACATATTGTGGAGCAGATCGTGATGATCGAGAAGATTATTGCCGATGGATATGCGTATGTGGCCAACGGTTCTGTTTATTTCGACGTAGAGAAATACCATAAAGATTTTGGTCAAAAAGGAATACCATACGGGATCTTGTCTGGTCGGGTCTTGGATGAACAATTAGAGACCACGCGAGAACTGGAATCACAGGAAGAGAAAAGAAATAAATCCGATTTCGCGTTGTGGAAGCACGCGGCGCCCGAACACATCATGCGCTGGAAAAGCCCATGGGGCGAGGGTTTCCCGGGATGGCACATCGAGTGCTCCGCGATGAGTACTAAATATTTGGGAGAAAGATTTGACATCCACGGTGGTGGTATGGATCTTCAATTTCCGCATCACGAGTGCGAGATCGCACAGAGCGTGGTATGCAACCATGAAGTGCCCGCAAGGTATTGGCTGCATAATAATATGATCACCATCAACGGAAAAAAGATGGGCAAGAGCTACAACAACGTGATCAAGTTGAGCGAGTTGTTCAGTGGCGAGCATCCTATCCTGCAGCAGGCCTATAGCCCCATGACGGTGCGCTTTTTCATTTTGCAAACGCATTACAGAAGTACACTGGACTTCAGTAATGAGGCGCTGCAAGGTGCAGAGAAAGGGATGAAGCGTTTGTGGGAAGCATATACGCTGTTGATGCAGATGCAGCATGATGGATCTAAGACTGTCAATACAGAAGTGGAAGCGCAACTGCTTGCGCTAGCACACGAGTTTAATGAGTTGATGGACGATGATTTCAACACGGCAAAAGTGCTGGCCAATATGTTCACAATGGTGAACCATATCAATTCCTTCAAGAGTGGCGCGTATGAAAAGCAAACGCTTTCTGCAGCTGCGCTGGAAGAGTTGAAAAAGCAGTTCACTGTTTTCCTCGTGGATATTTTTGGGATGAAGATGGAAAGCGCGGGCAATGATGACAAACTGGACGGTGTGTTGAAACTGATCATCGATATTCGAAAGGATGCGCGCAGCAAGAAAGACTTCGTTACTTCAGATAAGATCCGCAATGCCCTGCAGGAAGTGGGAATCGCGTTGAAGGATGAGAAGGATGGGAGTGTGAGTTGGACTGTAGGTTAGTGTGAAGGAGTTGTGTTCACACTTTCATATTTCCACACCCGTTCCCTGGTCATTCCAGCAATCACCGATTTCAGGTCTTCCGGAAATTGATCTACCCAAACTTTATAGGTTTCTCCCGGCAGGGTTTGTTGCAATTGTTGAATAACGGCAGGGTCAAAATCAAAATGCTTGCTGTAAACCCCTGCGCCAATGCGCGCAGTGTCCCTCGCGTTGCAATACTGTTCAAAATGACCTTCCACGGGAATGAGCATAACGGGTTTGCTGAAGTATAACGCTTCACAGACCGATTCAAAACCTGCTGTGCAAACGAGTGCGCTGCACCTTGCCATCAGGTCCAAAAATTTCTCCTGGTGCAGGGAATGGAAAACCAGGTTCTCATCGATTGTATATGTTCCCTTGTATCTTTCCTTCACGTCACGGTTATCTGTAAAGCAGACCAGTTTCACCTGAGGATGTTGTTTGTGCCACTGTATGATCTCCGCCATGAAATGGGTATTGATGATGTAGACCAACATAAATGGCTCAACCGCAGGCGTTCTGCGCAAAAGGTTTCGCCTGAGTGCGGGCGGCGTTACCTGCAGTTTGCTCTTCGGATGATTGGGCAGTGTATACATCGACAATGCCATGATCTTTTTTGCACCGATGGCGGTGAACTTGGTGTAGTATTTCAGGAAGGCACCCTGCATCGTGAATCCGTTTGGAAAATGAAAATCCTCGTGCAGGTAAATGTATTGATGAGCGATGGCGATGATCTCAAAGTTCCGGAAATAACTCAGGGTATACAATGCAACCAGTGGTTCATACAGATTGATCAGGATGTCTGGCTGATGGCCTTCAATGAAGCGACGCATTTTCCGGAGGCTGTCCAAATAAGTACCTGCGCGGCGAAGGTTGTGCAGGATGGTTGCCGGCATATGGATGGCACTGCCTTTCTTGTTCATCGTAAAATGCGGGCTCTTCACTTGCAGCAATGGCGCGGAGATGGCCTTAAGGAAAAAATCAGGTAAGGGTTTGTGTGGGTTTGTTCCGGCGATGACGCCACAAACCTCGTGACCCTGTTCCTGCAGGAGATGAATGATGGCGATGGCTTGTGTGAGATGGCCACGACCTTCCCCTTGGACGGCGATGATGAATCTTTGTTCAGGCATGCTGCAAGATTTGATCCAATTCAAGTTCCCATTCTGTTGGCAGTTGAGCCTGGCTTCTTTCTTCTTCCAGTTGCAGCCATTCTTTATATAGAATCACTTCCCAGTTTCCGTTTTCATCTTCCACCAGGGCACTCATCGTCTCTACCCAGTCGCCGGAATTGAGGTAATGAATATCATCGATCATTTTATTATCCGGGTGGTGGATATGTCCGCAGATCACACCATCGCAGCGCTCCTGTTTGGCCACTTCACAGAGTTCCTTTTCATAATCGGTAATGAAGGAAACAGCCTGTTTTACTTTCTGTTTCACCACCTGCGAGAGGGAATAGTAAGGGAGGCCGCGCTTGACGCGGTATTGATTGTAGTGCCGGTTCAGCCAAAGCAGGAAAGTATAGCCGATGTCGCCCAGTTTGGCGATCCATTTCAGGTTTGTGGTTACGGAGTCAAAGATGTCTCCATGCACCACGAAATATTTTCTGTTGCCGGACTGATGAATGTGCTGTCGAACGATGGAGAAATTGCCGAGCTGGAGGGGCAGTATTTCATCCAGGAAGTCATCGTGATTACCGCGGAGATAGATCACTTCTGTTTCACTTGTTGCCAACCACTTCATGATCAGTTTGAAAAAGGCGGTGTGTTTTTTCTTCCATTTGCCGGATTTGCTGAGCTGCCATCCGTCTATGATATCGCCGTTGAGGATGAGCGTATCACAGGTGTGGCTGCGGAGGAAATGGACGGCTTCTTTAACCCGGGAATTTTGTATACCAAGGTGAATGTCGGACATGACAATGGTACGATAGTGCGTCTTCAATGGTTTGGAGTTTCACAAAACTAGATATCATATATTACCGCAATATTTCCGAATCGTTACGACAATGTGAATAATTTGGGCGTATTTTCACGCTTTATTTTTTCATTTTGGCATACGCAA
>JBKCVJ010000233.1:0-7161 GCA_046317915.1 Sphingobacteriales bacterium | reverse complement strand
CACACGTACCAAGGCCGATGCCCAGGAGATCACCGAAGCGCTTATCCGTGAGGGTTATGATATCGAGGCGTTGCATGGTGATCTCACGCAGCAGCAGCGGGATAAGGTGATGTCGCGTTTCCGCGAAAAAAGCATTCAATTATTGATTGCTACGGATGTGGCGGCGCGCGGTATTGATGTGCAGGGGATCACACATGTGATTAACTATGAACTGCCTGATGATCCGGAAGTTTATACGCATCGCAGTGGCCGTACCGGCCGTGCGGGCAGGAGTGGTATTTGTTTGTCCATCATCACCCCGCGTGAAGTGTACAGGATCAGGCAGATCGAGAAAATGGTGAACAATCGTTTTCATAAACTGGATATCCCTTCTGGGAATGATGTGTGCCGTAAGCAGTTTTTCCATTTTATTGATAAGATGTTGCAGGCCGATATCAGCCATGGGGAGTATGAAACTTACCTGCCGGTGCTGAAGGAAAAGTTTGCGCACATTGATAAAGAAGAGATCATGCAGCGCGTTGCCGCGTTGGAGTTTGATCGTTTCCTGCAGTACTATGCAAATGCCGTAGACCTGAATAAGCAGGTTGCAGTGGGCAGGTCGCAGGTTGCAGAGCGCGGCGGCAGAACAGAGGGCAGAGGCCAGAGGTCAGAGGGCAGAAGCAGCGGTAGTGCGGTAGGTGGCAATGCAAAAAAACTTTTTGTAAACCTGGGTACCAAGGATGGTTTTTATAAAGCGAGTTTCCTACAGTTCATTCTGGATATGAGTGATCTGAAAAAAGATGTGCTCGGCAAGATCGATATGAAGGAAATGAATTCCTGGATCGAGATTGAACCTTCTGCTGCCAACAAGATGATCAAGGCCATTGACGGCAAAAAGTTCAAGGGCAGGAAGATCAGGATGAATGAAGCGAATTAATGAGTAGGTGGAAGGTGGAAGGTGGAAGGTTGAAGCAAAGTGCACAGTCTTTCAACTTCCACCTTCAAACTTTAATCAACTCACTTTCTTTTCAAGATAAACGCGCAAATCAAGGAGATCAACACTCCAACCGGCAGGATCTCTGCATAGGTCATCGGTATCCGGTATAGCGGGTTGTTATAGCTCTTCACCATTTCATCCATTTCTGCGGTGGCCTGTTGAATGGCGGCAGCACTTGCGCCAGATGTTTTCATGGATTCAAGACTCACTTTGGCATATCCTTGCATAAAATCAGGAAAAACATACTTATACTCGATCTCCCAGGTCAATACATAAAACGTGGAAGCAATCAGCGTGATCCCCAGTCCAATCAGTAGAGCCTTTCCAAAACTGATCTTCCCGCCAAGTAACTGATTGCGAAACTGCCGGATGGCCACATAGATCATAGAAAATGCCATGATCATGGTGGTATACCCATAGATCATCCCAATGGTGAGGTCGTGTTCCTTGTTGATCAATATGCCGAGCAACATGAGCGCGCTCACCATGATTCCGGCAATGATTCCATACGTAAGAATGATCTTTTTCATCTGTGTTGTTTTGCAGGCAAGATAAAGGGTGGAAGGTTAGATGCCTTCATACTTTAGTATGAAAAACGGGTCAATACCCTCAATTCATACCAAAGTAGGCCTACGGCTCGCATGGGATTTCACCGTGTGGGTGGAGAGAAACAGTTTTTCAGTGCCAAAGCGCCAGAGTAGAGTTCAAGGGAAGGCTCCATCACCAGCCACCGCAATTCCAGGTTTCGGATCAATATCGTTGCCGCACCCAGCACCACTGCATAGCCCAGAATGGCCCAAAAAGGATGTTTGAAAACTGACTTCATCTTGAAAAGAATACACCTTAATATAAGAGAAACTTTTGATTTCGGGCAGTGGGAATGGCTGGGCATCGTAGACGGGATGGTTTCAAATCCTTATGGCGACTGCTTTTGGGGCTATTCTGCTGGTTTGGGCATCGTAAAATTTCAGGGTAAAAATTTGGTTGGATGGATTCGTTTCCTAAATTTGGATTCATGACAAACGCAAGGGCATACCGTTACTTTTATTTTGGTTTCTATTTTACCGATAGAGCGGGATTGCTTTTGTCTGATTCGCAATAAAAACCGAACCAACATAAAGGATCCCGCTGAGAGGCGGGATTTTTTTTTATATGCAAACGAAAACGAACAACAGCAACGGCCCGGCAAGGGTATCGATCCAGGGATTTGAAGGGTCCTTCCACCAGGTAGCGGCGCGCCAGTATTTCGGAAAAGATGTGAAGGTGATCCCATGTGCTACTTTCCGGGAGGTCGTGAAGATCGCTGCCAATAAAAAGGAGGGTGATGCAGGCGTGATGGCCATCGAGAATTCTATTGCCGGAAGTATCCTTCCCAATTACAACCTGCTGCAGAAATCAAACCTGCGCATCACCGGGGAAGTGTACCTGCAGATCAAACAGAATCTGCTGGTGAATCCCGGTGTGAAACTGGAAGATATCCGTGAAGTGCACTCGCACCATATGGCCCTTCAACAATGCCTGGGCTATCTGGATCAGCATCACTGGAAGCTGGTGGAAACAGAAGACACGGCGCTCTCTGCCAAGCACGTGCACCAAAAGAAATCAAAACACATCGCTGCCATCGCAAGCAAACTGGCGGCGGAGTTGTTTGATCTGGAAGTCATCGCCCCCAATATCCATACCATGAAAAACAACTATACGCGCTTCCTCATCCTGCACAGGGAAGGGGAGGTGCCGGAAGCGTCAGATGCCAACAAGGCATCGGTCAATTTCAACACAGATCATTCCCGGGGAAGCCTGGCAAAAGTGTTGTCTAAGATCGCAGATGGCGGTATCAACCTCAGCAAGCTGCAGAGTTTTCCCATCCCCGGCTCTGATTTCAAATACAGTTTTCACGCAGATATGGAGTTCGAATCGCTCAACCAGTTTCAACGGGTCATCACACAGATCGGTCCTCTTACGGAGAACCTGAAAGTATATGGTGTCTATAAAAACGGCATGGACAAAAAATAGCATGATGAAGGAAATCAAAACATCGGGCAGATTGAATGGTATAGGGGAATACTATTTCTCGAAGAAATTGCGGGAGATCGATGAACTGAATAAACAAGGTAAACAGATCATTAACCTCGGCGTCGGTAGTCCCGATCTTCCTCCGCATCCGGATGTGATTGCGGTGCTGGCAGCGGAAAGTGCAAAGCCCAATGTTCATGCATACCAGAGTTATAAAGGCTCACCCGTGTTGCGCAAGGCGTTTGCAGATTGGTATGCCACCTGGTATGGGGTTACGCTGGATCCCGAAACAGAGATCCTGCCGCTGATTGGCAGCAAAGAAGGCATCATGCACATCTGTATGACCTATCTTGAAGCAGGGGATGAAGCGTTGGTGCCCAATCCCGGTTATCCCACCTATCAAAGCGCTGTGAAGCTCGCCGGTGGCACTGTACGCAGCTATACTTTAACGGAAGCTAATGGATGGTTCCCCGATTTTGATGCACTGGAGAAAGAAGATTTGAAGCGCGTGAAACTCATGTGGGTCAACTACCCGCACATGCCCACTGGAACGGCAGCAACGGAAGAAGTGTTTGAACAGCTGGTGGCTTTCGGGAAAAAGCATGGGATATTAATCTGTCATGATAATCCATACAGTTTCATCCTGAATGATTCACCAAAGAGTATTCTTGCGGTGCCGGGTGCGAAAGACATTGTGCTGGAGCTGAACTCTCTCAGCAAGGCACAGAATATGGCAGGCTGGAGAGTGGGAATACTTGCCGGTGCAAAAGAAAGGATCAATGAGGTGTTGACCTTCAAGAGCAATATGGATAGTGGTATGTTTCTGCCTGTTCAGTTGGCGGCGGCAACCGCACTGGGCATGGGGAAGGAATGGTATGCGTCACTGAATAAAGTGTATGCGGCAAGGCGCACCCGGGTCTTCGCCATCCTGGACCAACTGGGCTGCGTGTATGATAAAAATCAAACGGGCATGTTCGTTTGGGCAAGGATCCCGGAGGGTTATACTGATGGCTATACGCTGAGCGATGAAGTATTGTATGGCGCCAATGTCTTCATCACTCCAGGTGGCATCTTTGGGAAAGCAGGTGACGGATATGTGCGGATCAGCCTCTGCAGTACCGAGGAGAAACTGGAACAAGCGCTTTTTAGAATACAGCAATTGGCAATTATCAATTAGACTATCATGGAGCGGAAAGTAGTAACCATCGTGGGTGTAGGATTGATCGGAGGAAGCCTGGCTTTGCAGCTCAATGAGAAAGGACTGGCGTCCCGGATCATTGGCGTGGAGCAGAGTGAGACACATGCGGTAAAGGCCCTGGAACTGGGACTGGTGGATGAGATCAGTCCATTGAACGAGGCCATTGCAGCTTCCGATGTGGTGATCCTGGCCATTCCGGTAGACAGCATTGTAAAGATCCTGCCATCGATCCTGGATAAAGTAGATCAGCAGATCCTGATAGACCTCGGTTCAACAAAATCTGCACTTGTTGCTAACGTAGACGGACACCCGAAAAGAAAACGTTATGTGCCTGCCCACCCGATGTGGGGTACGGAGTATAGCGGTCCGGCCGCAGCGGTGCGAGGCGCTTTTGAGAACAAGGCCGTGGTGATCTGCAATTCCGAAGCGGCAGATGCAGATGCGGTGGAGTGGACGAGGAACATGTTTCGTAAGATTGGCATGCACCTGATTGAGATGGATGCCAATGATCATGACCTGCATGCGGCATATGTGAGTCATATCTCGCACATCACTTCGTTTGCACTCGCGAATACCGTGTTGGAGAAAGAGCGGGAAGACAGGGCCATTTTTGAAATGGCGAGTGCGGGTTTTGAAAGTACGGTGCGGTTGGCGAAAAGCAATCCCAATATGTGGGTGCCCATTTTGATGCAAAACAGGGAGAATGTGCTGGACGTGCTCAATGAACATATTGCGCAGCTGCGTAAGTTCAAGAGTTGCCTGGAGAAAGAGAACTGGGAATATCTGCGGGAGTTGATGGAAGACGCCAATCGGATACGCAGGATTTTAGGGTGAGGGTTTAGGGGGAGTGTTAAGTAACAAATAACAATTAACAAATAACAAATAGCTAGTAGCGTAAAACTAAAGATGATGAACATTCTGGAAACATGGAACAAACGCCCGTTGATTATCTCCGGGCCATGCAGTGCTGAAACGGAAGTACAGGTGCTGGAAACAGCGGACCGACTGAAGGCCACAGGTAAAGTAGACATGCTGCGTGCAGGCATCTGGAAGCCCCGCACACGTCCTGGCAGTTTTGAAGGCATCGGCACCAAGGGCCTGCCCTGGCTGCAACAGGCCAAGCGAAACACGGGTTTGCCCATCACAGTTGAAGTAGCAACCGGCAAGCAGGTAGAAGATGCTTTGCATTTTGATGTGGATGTGTTGTGGATCGGTGCGCGCACCACGGTGAATCCATTTAGTGTGCAGGAAGTGGCAGATGCGCTTCGTGGTGTGAATGTACCCGTGTTGATCAAGAACCCCATTAACCCTGACCTTGAACTCTGGACCGGTGCAGTGGAGCGGGTGGCCAAAGCCGGCGTGAATAACATCGGCCTTATCCATCGTGGTTTCTCTTCTTACGGCAACACCGAATATCGAAATGCACCTATGTGGCATATGGTCATTGAAATGAAGCGGAGAAATCCTGATATGATCCTCATCAACGATCCCTCCCATATCTGTGGCAGAAGGGATATACTTGCCGATGTGGCGCAGAAGGCGATCGACCTTGACTTTGATGGTCTGATGATTGAAAGTCATATTGATCCGGACAATGCGTGGAGCGATGCCAAACAGCAGATCACGCCGGAAAGGTTGTCTGAAATCCTCTCTAACATCATCTGGAGAAAAGAAGACGTATCTTCAGAGAACTTCCACGTAGCACTGGATAAACTGCGCGAGCAGATCAACCAACTGGATGATGAATTGATGTTGTTGCTGGGGCAGCGGATGAAAGTGGCCGATCAGATCGGCAAGTATAAAAAAGACAACAACGTAACCATTTTGCAAACCAACCGTTGGAACCAGATCCTGGAACGCGCGTATGGAAAGTCTGATAAGCTGGGATTGAGCCGTGAGTTCATCACCAAGTATCTTGATGCTGTGCATATGGAATCCATCAACAGGCAAAACCAGATCATGAACGCATAAAATGGAACAGCAGAACATCTACCTTTTTGTTCACGTCATCCTGGAAGTAGAGGATCACAAACCCCTGCTCAAAAATATTTTGCGCGTGGTGTATGTGGCCTGGCTGAAGAAGACGATGGCAGAGAAGGGGGTGCGGCTGCACGCCATTAATGGCGGAGAGGATCACGTGCATATGCTTTTGCAACTTCACCCCGCACAGAACCTGATGCAGGTGGTCAGGCAAATCAAGGACGAAAGCCTCAGCTTCATTGGCAGCAATCATTTCAGCAAGGAAAGTTTTGCATGGAAAGAAGGCTATACTGCTTTCTCCGTTAGTCCGGGTGCCTTCAAGCAAACCCTTGACTACATTGAACGGCAGGAAGAGTACCACCAACAGAAGACCTTCGCGCAAGAGATGGAACAGATTTCAAAAACTCGTATCGATATTCATGAATCCAACACGTAGCCTTCGCTTCGGGCAGAAGAAAGTTGATTATTATTTCTCAGGACGGTTTCAACAATTATCCTCCATCACGGATAAAAAGAATACCGTTATTGTAACAGATGAGAACGTCTTCAGCGCTCACCATCCTAAGTTCAAAGGCTGGAACGTGATCTGCCTGAAACCTGGGGAAGCGTATAAAATACAGGCCACTGCTGATTCGGTGATAGAAACGCTCATTGGTCTTGAAGCGGACCGAAAGACAACCCTGGTAGGCGTGGGTGGCGGCGTGATTACTGATCTTACAGGGTATGTGGCATCGGTTTATATGCGCGGCATCAATGTAGGCTTTGTGCCCACCACCATTCTGGCAATGGTTGATGCGGCCATTGGTGGGAAGAATGGGATCGATGTGGGTGAATATAAAAACATGGTTGGCCTGATCCGTCAACCATCTTTCCTTTTGTATGACACAAGCTTTCTTTCGACTTTACCCGATGATTTGTGGTCCGATGGCTTTGCCGAAGTCATCAAACATGCCTGCATTCGTGATGCGGCGATGTTCAGAATACTTGAGCAGGA
>JBKCVJ010000232.1:0-15180 GCA_046317915.1 Sphingobacteriales bacterium | reverse complement strand
GGGGCCACCAAGGTTTGGATCGATGAAGTACCCCACAACTTTGAAGCCAATACCGTATTGCCCATCATGCTCAACCAAAGTTTCCGGTTTGAAGATGGGACAGACATCATTGGCTTACAGTTTGATCGCAATTTCTACTGCTTACAAAACCATGATTCCGAGGTAGGTTGCTATGGCTTCCTTTTCTTTGGCCCTCAACCCACCATGTTTGTTCACTTACAGCCGGAAGATCAATTGCGGATGGATCAACTCTATCAACAATTCAATGATGAGTTTGCCAATAAAGAAGATATCAAGGCGGGTATGTTGCGGGCGCTACTCGTAAACCTGGTGATCCAACTCACCCGTATCGCCAAAAGACAATATATTCCAACCGCCCCCCATCTGTCTTTTGAACTCATCCGCCAGTTTCACTTTCTCGTTGAACTGCACTTCAAAAAAGAACACCAAGTGCAACACTATGCGTCCCTTCTTAATAAATCACCCAAAACCATCGCCAACCTTTTTACCGCCAACAGCACCAAAACACCCTTGCAGGTGATCCATGAGAGGATTATCACCGAGGCAAAGAGACTATTGCTCTACACCGACAAATCTGTTAAAGAAATCGCGAATGAGCTGGGCTTTGCCGATCTCACCCATTTCTCCAAGTTTTTCAAGAACCAGACCAATCAAAGTCCCACCGATTTTCATAAACCAACCCCTTAAACGGAAAAAGATACCACCCTTCGGGAACTATTGCCATTGCCCGGGGCAGTAGATGAAGGTAGTTTTGCCTCATGAACAATCAACACATCTTCTTAACCATCGCGGCCTTGCTGGTGCTAGCATCAGCCAACGCACAATCAGTCTTTTCTCAGAACGGAAAAGCCATCCGGGGCTATGACCCCGTGGCCTATCATACGGAAAACAAAGCCGTGGCCGGCGCAGATTCCCTGCAATTCTCCTGGAATGGCGCCAACTGGTTCTTCAGCAGCCAGGATAACCTGAACCGCTTCAAAACCGAACCGGGCAAATACGCCCCTGCTTACGGCGGCTACTGTGCTTATGGGGTCAGCGAAAATCACCTCTCCCCCACGGACCCGCAGGCCTTCACTATCGTAAAGGACACCCTCTACCTGAACTACAACCTGAAAGTAAAATCCCTCTGGCTTAAAGACACCACCACAAGAATTCAAACCGCCAATGCATATTGGCCCAAACTGAAATAACATGAAATACGTTTTTTTACTCTTCCTGACAATCATCGGCATGAACGCCAATGCACAATCTGATCAACGCTCCAAAGCTTTCAACATAGAAAAAGGTCTTGCCGTCTCTGGTTTTGATGTGGTCGCTTACTTCACCCAGAACAAAGCCGTGAAAGGCGATGCAAAATTCGCCGTATTCTACGAAGGCATTACATACCGCTTCTCCAGCGATGCCAACAAAGCCTTGTTCCTGAAGAACCCCAAAAACTATGAACCCCAATACGGTGGGTGGTGCGCCTACGCCATGGGGGCTACCGGCGAAAAAGTGGAGATCGATCCCGAGACCTTTAAGATCCTCAACGGTAAACTCTATCTCTTCTACCACAGCTGGTCTAACAATACCCTCACGAAGTGGAACAAAGACGAAACGCATTTGAAGACCGAAGCCGATAAAAACTGGACTAAACTCTATCATTAAACAACATCATGCAAAAGACTACACGCATCATCGACTGGCTTTTTCGCATAGCCATCGCCGTTATCTTACTTCAGACTCTTTACTTCAAGTTCACTGGTCATCCGGAATCGGTTGCATTGTTCTCCAAACTGGGCGTAGAACCCTGGGGAAGGATCGGCACGGGCGTCATTGAATTGATCGCAGGCATACTTATTCTTGTCCCTGCAACAGCATTGATTGGTGCAGCACTAAGCCTCGGTCTCATGGCCGGCGCCATCGCATCACACTTGTTTGTCATCGGCATTGAATCAGATAACGATGGTGGCCAACTTTTCATGCTCGCCATCATTGTTCTGGCATTGTCCTTAGTGGTGCTTGCCATCCGTAGAAAAGAAATCCCCGTTTGGTTTGCCCGCCTGAAGAAAACATCCTGAATCCATGAATGTATTTGTACAACTCGAAGACCAGGCAAAACTCCTGCTTGACGTCATATCAACCCTTCCGGAGAAGAATTATCAGCAAAAGATCCCTGCGTTATACCATGCCAGCATCGGCGACCATACCCGGCACATTGTAGAGATCCTGCAATGTGCCGTGATTGGGCATGCGGCTGGTGTGATTGACTACCATCATCGTGAAAGAAATCTGTTGTTGGCAGAAGACCCTTCCCTTGCAATAGCGACTCTCCAAAATCTCTTACAGCACTGTAAGCTGGATAATAAAGCAGTTAACGTCATCCATGGAGATGCGTCAAATCATGAGGACCAGGTATTGTCTACTTACCATCGTGAATTGCTGTACAATGTGGAGCACACCATCCATCATATGGCACTCATCAAGGTTGCATTGTTCCACTTTGGCATACTTGAGCTGCCAGAAGGATTTGGTATGGCCTATTCTACCATAACGTACAAAAATAAGGGAGAGGGAGTAGGGTGAGTGTTTAGTTTTGGGGAATCGCGGTTCCAAAGGAAAGTTTTATTGGACAAAATCCTCTTTTCTATCGATGAAAAAAGAGACATCATAAATCAACTGAATCCCTTGCCATTGCCGCTTCCCCCGGTTAATTTTACGGGCAATATGATGAGAAATCTGATTGCTGGAGCGGTATTACTGCTGCTGAGCTCCTCCCTGTTTGCGCAGGATTCGACAGAAAATGTTGGCCGTTTTCGATTTGTAAGTGTCAGAGGACATAGTGGAAGGCATCTCTATACCGGAGAGACCCTGGGCGATAAACTTAAACGCGGCTATACTGCGTTGGATTTGCGTTATGGCTGGCAGCCGAAGGCGGACAACAGTTGGGCAAAATATTGGGGCTATCCCGCTTACGGTATCGGATGGTACAGTGGTTACGTAGGCGATGTAGACGTGTTCGGAAGTCCGCATGCACTCTATGGCTTCATCGATTTTCCCATTGTTCGTGGCAAGCGTCACGATATTCAAGTGGAACCAGCACTGGGACTTACCTATAATCTGCGTCCTTACAGTCCCAAAAACAATGTGATCAACGATGCCATCGGTTCAAAATTTGCAGTGTATTTTTCATTGCATGCCGGTGGTAAATTAAAAGTCAGCAGAGAGATCGATGTGCTTTACGGTGTTGATCTCACCCACTTTTCAAATGGCCGCACCGTAACACCTAACATGGGCCTCAATATGTACGGTTTCAGCATCGGCGCAAGATATCATTACAATGCAGATCAACGCAAGGTAGACAACTCCTTACATCCCACTAAAGTGTTGCAGGCGCGACCAACCCTGCCCCGTGGTGCAGATGCGTTAAAAATAAAAGAGAATAACATTTCGCTCTACCAGGCTTTTGGTACCGTACAAAACAAACGCAATGCAGCCACCAATACCAGGTACCTTACGGTTTCTACCTTACTCGAATACCAGCATAAATTCAGCAATAAACATGGTATTACCTTTGGTGCAGATGCACTATGGGATTATAGCGCAGCAGATACCGTGGAGTATAAAAACAATCCCAAGCAGGAAGTTTTCTTCCCCGCGGCACACATTGGATATGATCTGATGTTCTGGAAACTAACCGTGAAATTGCAGGTGGCATTTCACCTCACGCAAACCGGAAGGGACATGAAAGGAAATTACTTCGTTCGTCCTGCGGTGCGCTATGAAGTCAACAACCGGCTGTTTGCACAAGCCGGTTTGAAGACAGCCAATGGTGCCACTGCCGACTGGGTGGAAGTGGGTATGGGATATAAATTCTATTACAAGAAAAAATAAGGATCGATGGCTTTTACTTGGTGCCGAAAACCTGTGTCCAGTAATTGCCTTCCCTTCCCGCGCCGATCTCTTTGAACGATGCGTTCATGATGTTCTTACAGTGACCTTCACTGGCTAGCCATGCCGTCATGACCGCCTGTTCAGTACCGTATCCATTGGCGATGTTCTCGCCATAGGTCTTCCACATGTATCCCGCAGCCTTGATCCTGTCGCCAGGGCTTGAACCGTTCTTACCGGTGTGGCTGAAGTAATTATTGACGGACATGTCCTTGCTGTGATCATACGCAGCCTTCGCCAGTTGATCATTCCAAGTGATCACCGCAACGGCAGGCATAACGGTGCTGCCACAAGTACAGCCCTTCTTCCTGCTATCGTTGATCAATTGCAGCATCAGGTCTTTATTGATATTGTATACCACAGATCCGCCTCCGGGTGATCCGCCGGATGGATTTTCGGGAGTACCCTCTGGTTCTGCAGATTCTTTGGTACAGGAGATCGCAAAAACAAACAAAGCGAGCACGAGGAGGAGCTTAGTTTTCATACTAGGATTTTGTGTGTCTGTGCAAATAACGAACCAATTGGATGTTTTAGTGTAATGTTGTTTACTAATAGCTGATAACCAGAGAGGTAGGTCGCAGGTCGCAGGTCGCAAAGGTCGCAGAGGTCACAGTCTTCACACTTCTTCCTTTATCTTCTCCCTTGCACTTCGGTCTTCAGCAACGCCAAACTGCCTTCCATCAAAGGCCCCTTCATGTCCGCCGCCATCATCCCATAAAACTTCTCCCAGGGATACCATTTCAACTCTTCGATGATATACCATACAACCTGCGTGGAATCAGACTTCTCCCGCTTCTCCACGGAGAAGCCTGAAATAAATGGCCGGCCTTGGTTGAATGAAAGAGTAGTGGAAACGCCTTTATCATTAACTGTATCCACACGAAGATGACTGCCCTTTCCATTAAGCGAGGTCCAATTCAGCGTGGAATCAGAAACCTGTACATTTTGCGCATCCTTCAACAACAAATTCCAGGATTTCCAGTTTTCAAGATTCTTGATTTCCTGAATGATTGTTTGCTGATCCGCTTTCACCATAACCCATTTCGAAGTCATCACGTGATCCGGAAGGATCAGTGAAAAACCAAGCATCACTATAAACAGTCCGGCCATTCCAATGATCACCGGCTTGATCCATCGTTGCATTTATTCCCATTTAAATACGCGCACCGCTACGGCATAGGCCACAACGCCCCAGGCCAGTAATACCGCGAGTTCTGTACCACAATCCGTCAGGTGCGCACCATCAAAAGCCACATTGCGCATGGCCGTATTGAGGTGCGTCAACGGCAATATCTTAGAAATGGGTTGCAGCCATTTCGGAAAATTATCCACCGGAAAAAATGTTCCGGCCAATAAAAATTGCGGAAGGGTGATCAGGTTAGAGAAAGGCGGGATCGCGGCTTCGTTCTTTGCCATCCCACTCACAATAAATCCAAAACCCATGAAGACCAAAAGACCGATCAGACTCAGCACCAACATTTCCAACATCGTCACAAAACCATTCACGAGGGTGAAGCCAAAAAAATAATGCCCCAACACAAGAATGATCACCGCAGTAAGCATTTGGAAGATGACGCGACTCAACGCTTCACCAAAAACAATGTATCCTTTCTTGATGGGTGTGGCGAAGAAGCGCTTCAGTACGAGGTTCTGCCGAAGGCTGAAAAAGATAAAGGCCACGCCAAATACGCCTGCACTCAACAATGAAAATCCAAGCTGGCCTGGAAGAATGAAATCAATGGTCTTATACACCCGCCCCGGCAACTTATCTTCCATATTCAACACCGCCACAGAAGGCTGTTGCGGATAGAGGATCTGGTTGAATCGGAGAATGACCGTATTGATAATCGACTGCAATACTTTAACATTCTGCACATTGCTGGCACCTGAGGTTTTCATATCGATGACATACCTCGGCCCGGGCTGTTGCTGTTCCCGGATGTTGAGGATTGCCGTCATCTTTCCCCTTTCAAGGTCAGCCTCCATTTCAGCGAGGGGCTTGTTCACGAGGGTCAGCCCAACACTATCCCGCAACACACGATACAACATTGAACTGGTGTCGCTCTTGGGATGGAAGCCCACTTTAAAGGTTACCCTTCCCCCGCCGCCGATGAAACCGAAGACCAGGATAAAGATCAATGGAAACAATACACTGAAAACGATGGCAGACGGGCTGCGCAGCAGAGACCGGAAACTGGCGCGGGTGATCGCCAGCATCGCTTTAAGATGACTGTAATTTGTATTCATACCAGCGGGGCAAAACTCGGGAAATTTACCCAATCAACGCAAGGCAAATTCAAAAGGCAGCCTTGCCTGCACTTTTCCACTCAATGCTTTAAGCTGTTGTAAGCGGGAATAGAGCGCAAATGTTTCTTTACCGAGCTCTTTCTCCATCGCCAAATGAGAGATGTTGTTATATGAGTTGAAGAGTTGATCCCAGGGCGATCTCGGCTCAGGATACTCACGGATCGCATATTCTTTCATGCCCGCTTTGGCCGCTGCAGCACGAATCGCATCATCCAGTCCGCCCAGGCGGTCAACCAGTCCGTTGCCCAGCGCCCGCTGGCCCGTCCATACCCTACCCTGTGCAATACTATCAATATACGTCACTGATTTTTTCCTTCCTTCGGCTACCCTTGTTTTGAAATCCGCATAAATAACATCCACTTGCTGCTGCATGATCTTCTTCTCTGCTTCAGTTAACGGCCTTGTAATAGTGATTGCATCTGCATATGGAGATGTCTTCACGCCATCAAAGGTGACCCCCAGCTTGTTCTTCATAAAACCCTGCATATTGGGGATCATCGCAAATACACCGATGGATCCGGTAATGGTGTTCGGCAACGCGAAAATACTATCGGCCACACAAGCAATGTAGTATCCACCGGAAGCAGCCACATCGCCCATGGATACCACCACCGTCTTTCCTTCCGATTTAGCCAGACTGAGTTCCCGCCAGATCTTTTCACTGGCGAGGCTGCTGCCACCCGGACTGTTCACCCGCAGCACGATGGCCTTCACGGCATCATCATTGCGAAGCTTTCGCACCAGGCTCAGATAACTATCGCCACCCACTTGTCCGTCTTCCCCTTTGCCATCTACGATCTCCCCTTCTGCATATAATATAGCGATCCTATTGGTCTTATATTCACTAAGCTGTAAAGCATGCATGTATTCACCAGGTTGTACAAAATTGATCTTGTCCTTTTCACCGATCTTCAATTGCTTTGTCATCTCTTCACGGACCTGGTCATCGTAACGCACCCCATCGATCAACTTAAACTTCACTGCGTCATCTGGATGCTGCACGGCATAGGTCTCTGCATAACGGCGAAGCTCACCCGAATCCAGCTTACGGGATTCTGCGCAGGTGTAAAGGAATCTTGCATACACATCGCCGAGCCATACACTGCTCTGCAATCGGTTCTCTTCAGACATTTTCTCAACACGGAAAGGCTCAGTGGCAGATTTGAATTTGCCATCGTAAAAGATCTGGGGCTGTATCTCTAAACGATCCAGTGCATTCTTGAAAAAAACATACTCCAATGAAAATCCGGTCCAGTCGAACATCCCCTTCGGATTGCAATAGATCCTTGTGGCCACATTGGCAACATGATAACTCTGCTGGTCCATATTATCCGCATAAGCCAACACCCATTTACCAGCGGTTTTAAATTCCTGGATGGCTGTGCGAAGTTCCTCGCTCGAAGCATAACTGTTGGCATTGCCATTAGCCTTGATATAAATGCCTTTGATGGAAGAGTCTTTGATGGCATGACGGATCATGCGGGTGAGGTCGTATAAAGAAGGTACTTCGTCTTCTACATTGCCAGTGAGTTCGGTGAAGGGGTTCACCTCTTTTTTATCCCGATAGGATTTCGCCAGATCAATATACAGCACAGATTTGGCAGCAATACTCGTTTTGCCATCGGCCATAAGACCCGAGACGGCTACAGAGAAAAAGAAAAAGATAAAAAGGCAAAAAACCACCAATGCGAGAAAGGCGGCCAGAAACATCTTCAGGAATGTCCTCACTTGCTAGATTTAGAGCGGCAAAATAAGGATATTTGGCGCTCTCCCGAGCTTTCGTTTATGAACCGTGCATTTTTACTGATAGGTGGGAACATGGGTAATAGAGAGGCCAACCTGGCGGTCTCCAGTGCGATGATCCATCGGCGCTGCGGATCGGTGTTGCAACATTCATCGCTCTACGAAACCGCTGCCTGGGGCCTGGAGGACCAACCGGATTTCCTGAACCAGGTATTGTTGGTGGAAACGGCACAGAAACCCCGTGAGCTCCTGGAAACGCTCCTGGACATTGAACAGGAACTCGGGCGGATCAGGCAGCAGAAGAATGGTCCGCGGACCATCGATCTGGATATCCTTTTATATAATGATGATGTGATCCATGAACCCGGCCTGCAGATTCCCCATCCCCGGATGGCATCCCGCCGCTTTGTACTGGCACCCCTGGCCGAGATCGCCGGAGAACTTATCCACCCGATTACATCCAAAACCATCCGCCAGATGCTGGATGAATGTACTGACCCGCTACCTGTTAATAAAAAAAACATGTGATTCAATTTGGCCATCTTAAGTTTAACCCAGGAGTATGAATCATCATTTTGTAACCATTGAAGGGAATATTGGCGCAGGCAAAACCACTTTATCGCATCTTTTGGCGCGCCATTACAACGCCCGGCTCATATTAGAGGAATTTGCAGATAACCCATTTCTCCCCAAGTTTTACGAGAACCCCAAGCAATTTGCCTTCCCGGTGGAACTGTTTTTTATGGCAGAGCGGTTCAAGCAAATGAAGGATCTGCTGCAACAGAAAGACCTGTTCCAACAGATCACGATCTCCGACTATCTGTTCACGAAATGCCTGCTCTTCGCAAAAGTCAATCTGCCGGAAGACGAGTTCAGACTTTACCAGCGGCTGTTTGACATCCTGCAGCAGCAGGTCATCATGCCTGAACTGCTGATTTACCTGCATGCGCCGGTGAATAAGTTACAGGAGAACATCCGCAAGCGCAACCGCTCTTATGAGCAGAAAATTCCCGATGACTACCTGTTCAACATTCAACAAACCTACACACACTATATCCGCCAGCACAATATCAAAACCATTTTTGTGGACGCTGGTAATGCGGATTTCTTAGGTAATCCAAAACAACTACATACCATTATTGACGCACTGGAAAAAGATTATGACGATGGACAGCATTTCCTTGCACTGCCATAATCTTTACGCATGAAAAAGGCTTACCATGTGCTGCGTCATCCCGAGTTCCGGCTGTATATTTTCTCCCGGTTCTTTTTCATCCTCGTGCTGAATATGCAGGCTACGCTGATCAGCTGGAAGGTGTATGAGATCACCAAGGATCCCTTCAGCATCGGGCTCATAGGGCTGATCGAATTTGTTCCCGCGGTGATCATGGCCTTCTTTGCCGGGCACATCATCGATCTCAGCGATAAACGCAAAATGATGCTGGCCGCCATGGCCGCGAATGTGGTTTTGACACTCACCCTCACAGGAATTACTTCCAACTTCTCCCTTCAAACTTTCACCTCTTCAATGATACTGGCTGTCATCTATGTGGTAGTCTTCTGTGCAGGAATCCTAAGGTCATTCAGCGGTCCTACTTCCTTTGCCATGGTGAGCCAACTGATTCCCAAAGATGAACTGCCCAATGCCATCACCTGGCACAGCGGAAGCTGGCAGATCGGCGCAGTGTCTGGTCCGGCCCTGGCCGGCATTTTGTACGGTACCATCGGTGTGACACCCACTTTCTCTATCATGATCGGATTGTTTGTGGCGGCGCTGATCCCCATCTCGCTGATGCGGCCAAAACCACCGGTGCCGCAGACCGGGCAGGAATCCATGCTCTTGCGCATCCGTGAAGGCTTCCGTTTTGTGTGGCGCACGAAGGAAGTATTGGGAACGATGAGCCTCGATCTTTTCGCAGTCTTCTTTGGCGGCGCAACGGCGCTCCTGCCCTATTTTGCCGATGTTATATTAAAGACCGGTCCGCAGGGCCTGGGGATGCTCCGTTCCGCACCTGCCGTGGGCTCTTTGTTTGTGCTGGCCTGGGTCACCTTCAGGCCACTCCAAAAACAACAAGGCAAACTGATGATGCTGTGCGTAGCGGGATTTGGGGCGATGATCATCCTGTTCGGCCTCTCGCAAATGTTCTGGCTCTCCATGTTTGCGCTTTTCATGAGTGGTGTGCTCGATGGGATCTCCGTGATCGTCCGCAGCACCATCCTGCAACTGAAAACACCAGACGAGATGCGCGGTCGCGTAGCTTCGCTCAACAGTATTTTCATCATGAGCTCCAATGAACTAGGCGCCTTTGAAAGTGGGTTCACCTCCCGCCTCATGGGTGTGGTCCCCGCCATCGTTTTCGGCGGCACCATGACCCTGGCCGTAGTGGTGTTTACATGGCTGAAGGTGCCGACGTTGAAAAAACTGGAATATTAGTTCGCAGGTCGCAAAGGTCGCGGAGGTCGCATTTGGTTCCTGCGACCTTTGCTACCTACGCGAACTGCGACCTAATTCCTTATTTTTGCCCCTTCTTATATGAACGAGTCGCTACGAGAACAACTTCTGATCCTTGCTACCACGCCGATCTACGTGATCATCATCGGCATGGAAATCATCCTCAGCAACCTGCAGGAAAAAAAGTTGTATTCCGTAAAAGACACGGTCAACAATTTCCTGTTGATGTTGCTGAATGGCGGACTGGACTTGCTTTTCAGATCCGTCTATGTAGTGGTACTCGTGTTTGTCTGGAACTACCGCGTAGCAGAAATCTCAACACCATGGATGTACTGGATCACCCTACTGTTGGCAGAGGATTTTCTATTCTACTGGCTGCATCGGCTCGACCATGAAATAAGGCTATTCTGGGCCGTGCATGTGACCCACCATTCTTCGGAACACATGAACCTTTCGGTTGGTTTCCGGTCATCTGTCTTGCAACCTCTTTATCGTTTCATCTATTTCATTCCCCTGGCATGGTTTGGCTTTCAGCCGATGGACATCATCTTCATGTATTCAGCTACGCAGATCTGGGGTATCCTTATTCATACGGAATACGTGAACAAACTTGGCTTCCTGGAACACATTCTGGTAACGCCCTCACACCATCGCGTGCACCATGCATCCAATGCATTGTATCTCGATAAAAACATGGGTATGTTCCTGATCATCTGGGACAAGATGTTCGGCACTTTTCAGGAAGAACTGCCCAGGGAACAATACCAGCCTATCCGCTACGGCCTCACCAAACCGCTTGAGTCAGAGAACCCGGTACATATTGTTTCGCATGAATGGATCGCCATTGCAAAAGACGTTTCCCAAAAAGGCTTGACCATCAAAGAACGCATGGGCTATCTCTTCGGCCCTCCGGGCTGGAGCCATGATGGCAGCAGGAAAACATCGGAACAGATGCGAGAAGAAGAACAGAGGGAATACAAACAATCAGAAATACAGTAATACAAGCATTCAGGCGTTGGAATCCTGGTATGCCAACTTCTGACTGCCTGATTGAATGAATGACTGAATGATAGATTGCCAATCAGGGAATCTTCTGCATCAGTTTTTCAATCACATAATACGTAATCGGACAAAACGTAGAATTCTTAAGCGTCAATGGCTGCCGCCGTACAATCACATCTTCATCGGTATAAGGAAAACGAGCGCAATCAGATGGCCGGTCTTCATAAACGGAACAGGCATTATCCGAACCCAGGAACGGGCAGGGAGCAGATTTGGTGACATAGTCTCCATCCTCGTCCAGGCGGAGGTAGGTTTCAATGAACTCGCCTTCCTTCATCTGCAGCCGTTTGCTGATGCGCTTGATATCCGGGGTCTTGAAGCGGGGAGAATAGTTCTTGCAGCAATTGGCGCAGCTAAGGCAGTTGATCTTTGCAACGGCCTCCTCATGGATCTCCTGCTGATGCTTTAGCACTTCGTTTTTTTGCACCCGCTGCAGAAAGCGTTTGTAGTCTTTCTGGCGGTCTTCCGACTTTTTTTCCCAATTCTGCAGCAGATCCATTCAACAAAGGTAGGGTGGAGAAGGTTATTTAGGATATCAGGTTATTTGTTAGCGGTTATTGAAGAAAATTTGGGCTTTGTTGAACATATTCACAAGTTATACGCCGAGCCGTCACACAGCCTGTAACGGTAACACTTTGCCGTATGAAACCCGTAACTTTGCAGCGCATTTCTAAACGACCTTACGCTATATGAACATCTTTGATCTGGAACAGCACGAATTCAAGACGAGACATATCGGACCAAATGAGCATGAAACCACGGCCATGCTTGCCACCATTGGTGAGAAGAGCCTGGACGGGCTCATCGATAAAACGGTACCGGGTGCGATCCGCATGGCGCATTCCCTGCGCACACCTGCGGGCCTGAGCGAGTTCGAGTACCTTAAACACATCAAAGAGATCAGCCTACTGAACAAGACCTACAAAACATATATCGGTCAGGGCTACTATGATACCATCACTCCCAGTGTGATCCTGCGGAACGTTTTTGAAAATCCGGGTTGGTACACGCAGTACACGCCATACCAGGCAGAGATCGCCCAGGGACGGTTGGAAAGCCTGCTGAATTACCAGACCATGGTAACTGACCTCACCGGACTGCCGATCGCTAACGCATCCCTGCTGGATGAAGCTACGGCTGCCGCAGAAGCGATGACCATGTTCTTCGCACACCTGAACAAGCAGGACCACATCGAAAGACCAAAATTCTTTGTGGATGAACATGTTTTCCCGCAAACACTTGATGTACTGATCACCCGTGCCGTTCCCGTAGGCATCGAGATCGTGAAGGGCGATTACGCGAAGGCTGTTATTGACCAGTCCTATTTTGGCGCCATTGTTCAATACCCAAATGACAAAGGCTCTATTGAAGATTATAGGGGATTCATTGAAAAGGTACATGGTGCAGGCGCATTTGTAGCCATGGCTACGGATCTCTTAGCGCTCACCCTTTTGACTTCCCCTGGAGATCTGGGCGCAGATGTGGCCTGTGGCTCTGCACAGCGTTTCGGTGTTCCATTAGGATATGGCGGACCGCATGCGGCCTTCTTTGCCACTAAGGATGAATTCAAACGTGCGATCCCTGGCCGTATCATCGGTGTGAGCATCGATGCACAGGGCAACCGCGCGCTGCGCATGGCGCTGCAAACCCGCGAGCAGCACATCAAACGCGAGAAAGCAACCTCCAACATTTGCACTGCGCAGGCATTGCTGGCCAATATGGCTGCCATGTACGCCGTGTATCATGGACCTGAAGGACTAAAAAATATTGCGAAGAAAGTGGCCCTGCTGACACAAACCGTTGCAGAGGGTATCCAGCACCGTGGCTTTGAACTGGTGTCGAATCATTTCTTTGACACCATCACGGTGAAAGTAGCAGACGCGAGGCCGATTCATGAGAAAGCCTACGCACAACAGATCAACCTGCGTGTGATCAATGATCAGCTCATCGGCATTTCGCTGGATGAAACCACTTCGCTGGATGATCTATATGACCTGATCAATTGTTTTGAGAACGATACAGATCCCGTGAGCTTCACCATCAATGATGACGCCACTCTGGATCATATCCCCACCGCGTTGATGCGCACTTCTCCTTTCCTTACGCACCCGGTGTTCAACAGTCACCGCAGTGAGAGCCAGATGATGCGGTATATCAAAATGTTGGAGAACAGGGACCTCTCTTTGAATACATCGATGATCTCCCTCGGCTCCTGCACCATGAAACTGAACGCGGCCACAGAAATGATGCCGCTCAGTTGGAGCCATTGGGCCAAGCTGCATCCCTTCGCACCGATGGATCAGACCCAGGGCTATACTTACATCGTTGAAAAACTCTCTGCATATCTCTGCGAAGTGACAGCCTTTGATGCCTGCAGCCTGCAGCCGAATTCCGGCGCACAGGGCGAGTATGCAGGACTGCTGACCATTCGCGATTACCATATCTCCCGAGGGGATCATCACCGCAACGTGATGCTCATTCCGATCTCTGCACACGGCACCAACCCTGCATCTGCCGTGATGGCCGGTATGAAAGTGGTTGTGGTGAAAGCATTGGAGAATGGATATATCGATGTGGAAGACCTGAAAGAAAAAGCAGCCCTGCACAGCAATGATCTCGCGGGTATCATGATCACCTATCCATCTACCTACGGTGTGTATGAGGAGACCGTAAAAGACATCACAGATGTTATCCATCAACATGGTGGCCAGGTATATATGGACGGCGCAAATATGAATGCACAGGTTGGTCTTACCGCACCGGGTTTGATTGGTGCCGATGTGTGTCACCTCAACCTGCATAAAACATTTGCGATCCCCCACGGCGGTGGCGGCCCCGGCATGGGACCCATCTGCGTAAAATCGCACCTTGCCCCCTTCCTCCCGGGTCATGTGTTCAGCGGCGGCAACAAACAACACGCCGTAAGCGCAGCTCCATTTGGCAGCGCATCCATTCTGTTGATTAGCTACGGCTATATATGCATGTTAGGGAACGATGGCTTGCGCAAATCAACAGAGTTCGCGATCCTCAATGCCAACTATATGCGCGCGAGACTGCAGCATGAATATGATATTCTCTACCTCGGCACCAACGGCACCTGTGCACACGAATTCATTGTGGACCTGAGGCCATTTAAAAAGAGTGCCGATGTGGAAGCAGAAGATGTGGCGAAAAGGTTGATCGATTATGGGTTCCACGCGCCTACCATGAGTTTCCCCGTTCCGGGAACCATCATGATTGAGCCAACGGAGAGTGAAGACAAAGCTGAGCTCGACAGGTTCTGTGATGCGATGATCGCGATCAGGCAAGAGATCCGGGCTATTGAGGAAGGACGGGCAGACAGAAAAGACAATGCATTGAAAAATGCACCCCATACACAGTTTGTCATTACCGCCAACGAATGGACAAAATCCTATTCAAGGCAGGAAGCAGCCTTCCCGTTGGAATATGTAAAACTCAATAAATTCTGGCCTTCTGTGGCAAGGGTGAACAATACACATGGCGACCGAAATCTGGTGTGTACTTGTGAGCCGGTAAGCGCATATGCATAGTAGGCATAAAGGCAAGGGGCACTGGGCATTAATACTGATTGCAGCGTTACTTAAGTAAAGCTGCAATTTTGCTTACAGGAACGGTGTTCATTAGTTTAATAAATGCATCTTCTG
>JBKCVJ010000231.1:0-2815 GCA_046317915.1 Sphingobacteriales bacterium | reverse complement strand
GTTGGCGGATACAATTTCAACTATTCCAATTTTACGAATGCCTGTGGCGATGGCACATTAACTGCCGCAGGTGCTGCCAATACGGCCAATTGGCCAGTATCAGGTGGAGGCCAAGGTGGCGGTATACTAAGAGGGGGTGGAGTTGAGAGCGGTCTGATAATTTTAAGAATCAGCGAAAATGGGCAGATGAATACTACAAGTAACCAGGGCAGGGTGCAAACGGTTGGTGGCAGAGGAGTAAGGTAATAAACCAATAGTAAAATGGTAAAGTACACGATATTAATTTTAGTGCTACTTATTGCATCTCTGGAATCATTTGCCCAGTTTACCGGGGGTGATGCGGACGGATTTGGTGATGCATCATTGACGCAGTCCACTTGCCCGCCACTGGTTTCAAACTTTGTTTTCTACGGGGGTGATGGAGATGGACATAGTGATGTATCTTTGACGCAATCCACGTGCCCGCCTCTGGTTTCAAACTTTGTTTTCTACGGGGGTGATGCGGACGGATCTAGTGATGCATCATTGACGCAGTCCACATGCCCGCCACTAATTTCAAATTTTGCTTTCTACGGGGGTGATGCGGACGGACATAGTGATGCATCGTTGACGCAATCCACTTGTCCGCCACTGGTTTCTGATTTTGTTTTCTACGGCGGCAATGCGGACGGACATAGTGATGCATCGTTGACGCAATCCACGTGCCAGCCACTGATTTCAAACTTTGTTTTCAACGGCGGCAATGCGGATGGATTTAGTTTTATCGTTTTAGAACAAACGCCTTGTTCGAACCTCACATCTTTACCTATCGAGTTGCTAAGTTTTACTGCGGAGATGAATGATTGGGTAGTTGATATAAAGTGGCAAACAGCAAGTGAGATAAATAATGATTATTTCACGGTGGAGAGAAGTATGGATGCGACGAACTTTACCACGCTTGTAATTGTTCCTGGTTCTGGCAACAGCACCTCTTTAAAAAAATACACTGCAAGAGACGAAAGTCCCTACCCAGGTATTTCTTATTACCGTCTAAAGCAAACGGATTATGATAGACGATTTAAATACTCAAAAGTTGTTGCTGTTAATAATCGTAAGGATGGAATGCTAAACGGGCTTAGAGTTTATCCTAATCCTGTGACTACTAAATTGAGCATTGAAATGTTGGAGAATAGGGGACCTGTGAACTTTGAAATAATCAATGCAACGGGATCAATTGTTTACAAAGGAAGTTTTAATCAAAAAACCACAATACAAGTAGCCGGGTTCCCTTCAGGAACTTATGTTATCAAAATTGCGGGCCAATATGGTTACGAGTTCAGGAAATTTGTGAAACTATAGGCGACAAACCAGTAGCGTTACCATTGAGTCTGTTGAAACTGCCACAAGCTTTTCTCAAACTCCTGATTACCTGTCTTTGGATTTAAATTTATCATTTCTAATACGAAGGCTGTCCCTATGCAGGGACAGCCTTTTTTTCATCAATTATGCTGGTTGCATTGGTGAAAGTAACTTTCTGGCTCGCGAAAAAAAATGATGCAAACAGGAATGTGAAAACAGAAAGGCCTGAAACCAGTTTCATAGTTCAATACCTTCACAATATTTGACGCCCTAATTGATACAGAGCATTTGAATCTCTAAAAACATAGAGTATGAAGGATTGTTTTGAAGACAAAATTTTCCTAATAAAAGAACAAAAAACTATGTCAAAGCCCCGTGGTTTATTTGATGAGCAATTTCGGTTGCAGAAACTTAGTAAGAAGCGGGATCCATTGGAACAATTATCCAGTCATATTGATTTTGAGTTCTTCAGGAAGCCAATGCGCAAGTTCTTTGATAAAAATAAACTACGCCAGAAAGATACCGATATCCTTGACATTGAAGTAATGGATGAGCTATTGGATAAAGAAGAAGATAGTGATCAGGATCTTTACGCTGATAGCGCCTACCGTAGCGAGGCGATTGAAATGGCCAGTGTTAAAAAAGGGATTAAGAGCTGTATTCATGAAAAAGGATACCGCGGTAGGCCATTAACAAAACATCAGCAAGAAAGAAACAAGAATAAATCGAAAACAAGGGCAAGGGTTGAACACCTCTTTGCCTGTATGACCAACAGTATGAACGAGTTGCATCTGTGTTACCGGAGCTTCAGAAGAAACGCAACCAGCTAGGGCTGATGAATCTAACGTATGATTTTTTCCGGCTGGTTCAGCTTAAAGTTGAATTAAGAAGTTTCTGGGATCAGTGTGTCCATCCCAGAAAAAGGGCATATGAAGAACCGAAAATGCAGCCTGGAAAAAAAACTTTTGGCACTAAAAAGCTGATTATCAAACTTCAAATGCATTAATCATTTTTTTTTCATTATTTTTTTGAGTATTAATACTAAGTACAAATACTTAATCCTACTTTTGCCCAAACTTGTTGTTTATGAAAAAAATTTTACGCGCTTGTTTTTTGTTGGTCCTGATGGTGACCAGCGGGGGCCTCTTGAAGGCCCAGCAGCCATTTATCACCCGCTGGAATTTAGCTGGTACAACCACATTAAGTTTTGGCACCGCAACCAGTGGTACGGTAAATTACACCTGGAAAGAAGTAAGTCCCGGTACGGCATCCGGTTCGGGCAGCTTCTCAGGTAATACCTTGACCATTAATGGTTTGCCAAGTACTGCCATTGATTTGAGTATTTTCCCAACCAATTTTCAAAGAATAATCATTGGCAATAATCAGCCAACTTCACACAGATTGTTGGATGTAAAACAGTGGGGAACAACGGCATGGACCAGTATGCGAGACGCATTTTTTGGTTGTAGTAACTTAA
>JBKCVJ010000230.1:0-14851 GCA_046317915.1 Sphingobacteriales bacterium | reverse complement strand
AGGATTACAGGATTCCAAACCGTATTTTTCTCTTCAAAAGTCCTGCCTCATCTTCAATCGGAATGCCTTCCTGTGAACCATACAATTGTTTCTTGCCCTTGTACACTTGCATCCTGTCATACATCCACGCATAACACCACATTGGCATTACCCCTTCATCAACCGCTTTGGTTAAAACAGGAAACCATTTCTCCATCTCCTCCAATGTACTGTGCTGGATCACAAGGAACTGGGTCTGTGACCCATAGAACCCCAATTCACTTTCGGACATAAAGCCGTGTATACTGAGTATGGAGTCCACGAATCGGTAGTTTGATGCATCATCGGCATTGTGTAATCCATCAAAAATGGTTCGGCCTTTTTGATCTTCTTTGTAAATACTGTCCATCAATGCCGCAAGCCTGGGTCTGAACGGACG
This sequence comes from Sphingobacteriales bacterium, assembly GCA_046317915.1. Taxonomy (GTDB): domain Bacteria; phylum Bacteroidota; class Bacteroidia; order Chitinophagales; family Chitinophagaceae; genus Pollutibacter. The sequence continues at coordinate 14,433 of JBKCVJ010000230.1, read as the reverse complement.
TTGCATCGCTTGATCCCGTTTGCGAAATCGCTCTATCGCAAACCGGAACAAATCAATGGAATCGGGGAAATTATTTTTCAGGCTGTCGATGGTAAGGAAACTATGATGCTCCGCAATCAGGATCAGTCGTTTTGCAGCACTGTCTATTTCTCCTTTTTTGTAAAAGGTTTTGGCTTCAAGATAGCCGTTCCATTCGTTGAACGACTGCCCATAGCTGGGGGAGGAGATTGACAAGGCTAGTGTCAGCAAGCATGAAAGAGCGATGGGTGTTTTCATACCTGCTAATAGACAATAAAATACCGAAGCTTACTGTTAACAGAATGCAATATTTACATGCTGTTATTCATGCATTCAGACAATAAAAGCGGAAACCTGGAATGCCAGGTTTTCATCATCAGATTTCCTGAATGGTTGTATTTCTGTATTACAGTATTCCAAATCATTGTCATTTGCCAAATGAAAAAATAGGTTTTTTATTTAGCCGTGGCCTTCGCCTCAAAAGAAAGAACACCACTAACAACAACACGATCCCTCCCACCCAAAGAACCCGTTGTAGCCACATTCCTGCTTTATCATACGGCTCATCCATCAGCGCATTTGGCTTGAAGTAAATCACGTTTTCCTGATAGTCTATGATGACATTAAATCTTTTCAGGAGATCGTTGCCGGCTATAACCCTGTCATAAGGATGAGCATCCTGCGGATTTTGTAAATCGATGGGAACGTTTACAATGGCATAATCTCCAATCATCATTTTTGGTACCAGCACCGTTTCGGTTTTTCCATTCATCGCATTATCCCGCGAGCCCACCGTTTTCATCGTGCCATAAAGCGCATTTGCTTTCGCAAAGTTGTTGTCTACCAACAGGCAATTGGAATATCCATTGTCGAACATAAACCAATTGGTGGACTTGCTTTTGCCGTTGTCAATTGTAATCGGAATAAATGGAACACCATCACGCATTTCAAATGCTACGCGATGATAGCTTTTGTCCATGATGGGAAGTTGTTGGTGGAATACCAAAATATTCCGGTCATAGTTGAGTTCCACAATTTGCTCCTTCAAAATGGAGTTACCAATGATGCCTTTGCTTCGCCAACCGGTCTTATTAGTTGAAAACAGCGGAATACTGTCCCAGCGCAGGTTTCGTAAATGTATCGCATTGTATTTGCTGGATTTCACCTGTTCTGTTCCCTGAACGCTTCCCATCGCAGCACTGCCTTCCCAATGAATGCTGCTCTCTTCAGTTATGCTTTCATTCACCACACAATTGGTTGTGCCCAGATCAAATTGAAAGGTCATAGCCTTTCCATTGTTCACGCGGGCTTTCAGATAGGTTTTATTGTCGAGCCCAACGGTAAAAGGAATGGTGTCATTAACCCCTACACAATTATTGCAGTCCCTGTGATAATTTCGTTTTTGAGGAAGCATCGTAGATATCCTCGTGAAGCTGCTGTCCTTCCCATTCAGCAGAATTACAAAGTCATATTCCTTGTTCGGTGTTACTTCAAATGAAATGGAATCAAGATCCGTATAGAAACTAACGCGGTGCGGTTTCTTTGGGTTTTCCACAGGATAATAGTCTGGCCGTACCTCCGGCATGATATACCAATATCCTTTCCTGAAATGCGTGCCATCAAATACAGTAACATCCTTTGAATTTGCGCGGATCACCGGTATATTCTCCTGGCCTGTCACCCACAACATTGATCCCAACATTCCTGCCAATAAGAAGATCTTTGCCATACCTCATTTGTTTGTCAATGAAAAGGTAGTTTTCAGTCTCCAAAAAGAAACCCCGCTCATCACAAACAAAAAAAATCCTGAAATCTCTTTTCAAGATTTCAGGATTTCGGACGATAATGCCCAGTGCCCTATGCCTAGTGCCTCCTATTGCCCAATGCCTCGCGAAGCGCTACGCCACTGCTTTCTTCACCAAATCCGCCGCCTCAGAAAGCAAAATCGCACTCTGCACTTTCAGCCCGCTTTCGTCGATCAGTTTCTTCGCTTCTTCCGCATTGGTTCCTTGCAAACGCACAATGATCGGGATATGGATGTTGCCAAGATTTTTATATGCATCAATAACACCCTGCGCAACCCTGTCGCACCGCACGATGCCACCAAAGATGTTGATCAGGATCGCCTTTACATTGGGATCTTTCAGGATGATCTTGAAGCCGGCTTCCACCGTCTGTGCATTGGCCGTACCACCTACATCGAGGAAGTTGGCTGGCTCGCCGCCGCTTAATTTGATCATATCCATCGTTGCCATGGCAAGTCCTGCACCATTCACCATGCAGCCCACATTACCATCGAGTTTCACAAAATTCAAATTGTAGTTGCCTGCTTCCACTTCGGTAGGATCTTCTTCAGATACATCACGAAGCGCCGCAACATCTGCATGACGCATCAATGCATTGTCATCGATGTTCATCTTGCAGTCAACGGCCACCACTTTATTATCAGCCGCCTTGAACAGCGGGTTGATTTCTAGCATAGAGCAATCCAATCCTACATATGCATTGTAGAGATTGGTCACAAACTTCACCATGTTCTTAAACGCGTCACCACTTAGTCCCAAGTTGAACGCTATCTTGCGTGCCTGAAAACCCTGCAGTCCGCCGGAAGGATGAACCCTTTCACGAAATATTTTTTCTGGCGTATCATGCGCCACATCTTCGATGTTCATACCACCTTCGGTAGAGTACATGATCACGTTCTGTCCCGATGCACGATCCAAAAGGATGGAGAGATAGAACTCTTTCCTCTCAGACACCCCATCGTAATACATATCCTGGGCAACCAGGATCTTGCTCACCACCTTACCCGCAGGTCCGGTTTGCAGGGTCACCAATGTGCCACCAAGGATCTTCTTGGCGATCTCGATGGTGTCATCGGCACTCTTTGCCACTTTTACGCCATTGATGCCGGTTTCCTTGATGGTGCCTTTACCGCGACCACCCGCATGGATCTGTGCTTTTACCACAGCGAAATTGCTGCCATATTGATTCTTGATATTCCGATACGCTTCTTCCGCTTCGTGAACGGTTGAACAGGCATATCCTTCCTGTACGGGAACATTGTATTTCTTCAGTAACTCTTTGGCCTGATACTCATGAAGATTCATAAAGGAAACAATTTGCGCGAAGATAATGAAAGAGATAAAGAAATGGAGAGATTGAGATATTACCTGATAATAGTCACGTATCCGGTGAGCCTGTCCGCATTCGTTTTCAGGTCGATCAAATAGTAATAGGTTCCTGCCGGCAATCGCTTGCCATTGCGAGTGCCATCCCAGGGTTTGGAATAGCCCACGCTCCGGTGCACCAACTGCCCTGCCGTATTATACACTTCAGTGATAGAATTCTCGAAGAGGTCCAGCAGATCGATCTGCCACACATCGTTATAGCCATCACCATTTGGTGTGAAGGTATTGGGGACCTTAATTTTCTCAAACACCAGCACCTGCGTTTCATCGGAACTCGTACCACAACCGTCGTTGGAACGTACGGTTAGTCGGTATCGCGTGTCTACGGGCGGATTAACGGTTGGCGCCTGAGCGCTTTGATTCACTATGTCCGTTGTTGGGCTCCAGGAGAAACTGACATTGGAACCCTGTACGGAGGATTTCAGCCTGATAGGCCTGCCCACCAGCATTTTCATATCGGGCCCGGCATCTGCCTTGGGTGCCTTGAGCACCCGTATGCGTACGGTGGCCGTATCAAAACAGCCAAACTGGTTAAAGATGATGACCTTGTAACTGGTATCCACCCTCGGATTCAGGAAGGTTGGGTTGGCGATGGTGTCATTATCGAGGCCGGCTCCCGGATCCCATTTGATCCTGGTGCCGCCGGTGGAGCTGAGTCTTATCGGCACGCCTTCGCAGGTAGTCACGGGCGTGACCACCGTCACTTTAGCATTCAGGAATACCTGCAGGTAGGTGGATGAAGTGCCCACACAACCGGCGTTGGTGGTTCCCCTGACTGTATATAACCCTGAATCCCTGAACTGTACATTTTTGATCGATGGGCCCTGGATATTTGCCGTAAAACCGTTGGGACCAAACCATTCATATTTTGTGGCACCCGAAGCATAGAAGGGCACTTCAGACCCCAGGCATCCAAAGACATAATTGGTTGCCTGCACAAAGGCCGGAGGCGTGATCACCACCCGGATGGGATCCGATGCGATCCGGCATGAGCTGGTTATATTGCCGCCTTCGGCGATGAGCATCCGGTACCGATAGGTGGCCCTGGTGGTCAGGGTCCTGTTGAGCGTGGTAGTGGTGGCGCCTGGAATGTTTTGCCAGTTTTCAGAGTCGTCTGTTTCCTGCCACTGCACCTGCGGATTGGAATATCCTGCAGAATAGGTGGCTGTGAACGTGAAATTATTGGCCCCGGCTTCGCATAAGATGGTGTCACGTGTGGCCTTGCCATTGATGCCCACATTTACCTTGGGGCCGCAGGGGCGAAACTGGATATCGTCAAGTACAAGATCGTTACCACAGCCGCCGGGCGCATTGTTGATGAGTTTCACCACCACAGAAGTGACGCCCGCAGGAGTGGTCATGAAGGTCCCAAACTGTCTCCATTCCGGACTTTGTGTTGAGGGGATCTCGCCTGTATTGTATTTCACCAGTTCTATACCCGAGATCGTTTCTACAATGAAGGTCAGGTCAGGCTTGATGCCATTACCTCCGCAAGCGCTTTGCTTAAGGGCGTTGATCACGAAGGCTGAAAACTCATATGTAGTATTACCACAGAGATTATTCACCGTATCCCGGTAAAATATACCCGGCGTTGCAGAGGCATTCACAAGCATAAAGAACCCGCCCACATCATTGGGGGTATGATCACCTACGAGGGTGTGCCAGGTGCCATCGAAACATCCAAATGAAAGATTGGTGATGCTATAGTTCCCGTCTACAGGGCATCCGGGCTGATAGTTATAATTCGTTTTGCTGGGTGGAATGGCCGGGCCCTGCGATCCCTGACCTGACCCAAACGTTATAGACGCCACAGGGTCACCAAGGCTTCCCGAGCAAAGTTGGGCAAAAGAAGGGCCTGCTCCCAATAAGAAGAGGATCAGCAAACAGGACAACCGCATAAATCAAATATACAATGAAGTCAAGGAATTATCTTTGCCGTTCAAGAAAAGCAGATGACAGTACTGGAACAGATTTCACAAACCGTTGAGTATATACGGTCTATATATGCGGAGACTCCGGAGGTTGGCGTGATTTTAGGGAGCGGACTGGGCAATTTCAGCAAGGAAATTCAAGTGGAGAAAGAGATCCCCTATACAGACATCCCGAATTTCCCCGTCTCTACCGTCAAGGGCCACCAGGGTAAACTGGTCTTCGGATGGATGGAAGGCAAGCGCATTGTAGCCATGGCAGGTCGTTTTCATTTCTATGAAGGATATGATACCGCACAGGTGGTTTTCCCTGTGCGCGTGATGAAATATCTCGGCATCAAACTGCTAATGATCTCCAACGCAGCGGGTGGTGTGAATCCTTCTTACAAAGTGGGAGACCTGATGATCATCCGTGACCATATCAGCTTTGCCACCCCCAATCCTTTGCTTGGAAAAAACATCGATGAGCTGGGACCAAGATTTCCGGACATGAGCGAGCCCTATCGCAAACACTATGTTAAAGTTGCCCGCAGTGTGGCTAAGGAAGCCGGCATCGCTGTTCATGAAGGCGTTTATTTTGCCGTAACGGGGCCTACCTTTGAGACCCGTGCGGAATACCTGATGATCCATCATATGGGTGGTGATGCGGTAGGGATGAGTACGGTGCAGGAAACGATCGTGGCCAACCATATGGGCTTGCCCGTATTCGCGATGAGTGTGATTACAGACGTGGGCATCCGCGAAGAAGAAAATGTGATCACCCACGAAGAAGTGCTGGAAGCAGCGAAGCACGCTGAGCCGAAGTTGACGCAGATTTTCAAAAGTATTATCAAACATGCTTAGTAATAGTTGGAAGGTGGAAGGTGGAAGGTGGAAGCTCATTGCATTTCTACTCCTTCTGACTTCCACCCTCCACCTTCAGTCTGCACTCGGGCAGAACCTGATGAACAGGCTACCCGGTGGCACCCGGGGCATGGGTGGCGGCATGCGGGGCGCAGGTGGCTCAGACTCCATCCAATTTGAAAAGCGGAATTTTGCCGATGAACAGGCCGCTGTGCGGTTTCGCTTCCTGGACTCCGCCCGTTATCGATCCATCGATTCCTCCATATCGGATTATTTCACCAAGGTGCCGATGGATCCTGAATACATCAACCTCGGCAACAACGGCTCGGCAGCGCGGTCTTTGCTCTTCAAACCTTTCATGAAGGCCGGATGGGACGCCGGGTTTCATGCTTACGATCTGTTTGCATTCACACTGGAAGACACAAAGTTCATGACCACCAATAAGCCGTATACTCGACTGACCTATTTGTTAGGATCGAGAGCGGAACAGCAGATCGGCATCATGCACACGCAGAATCTTTCTGCTGATTGGAATGCAGGCTTTGAATATCGGCTGATCAGTGCACCAGGTTTTTACAACTCGCAAAACACCAATCATAAAAACATAAGGATCAATTCCAATTATACGTCTAAGAATCGCAGGTACAATGCGTTTATTGTGTTCATCTCCAATGGGCTGCAGGCATCAGAAAATGGAGGGATAAAGAGTGATACTTTTTTGTTGAATAAGAACCCGGCCTACAATGACCTCTTTAATATTCCCACCAACCTGCATGTGATCCCCACAGATTTTGGCAATTTTTTCAATGTCACTTTGCAGACGGGAAATAAATATACCACCAGTCATTTCCTACTCCGTCAGCAATATGATTTTGGAAAAAAAGATTCCGTGGTTACGGACTCAACAGTATCGCGATTTTTCCTGCCGAGGTTCCGCTTTGAACACAGCCTGACGTTCAGTGCGCAGAAATATCATTTCAGGGATATCCAGGCCTACCCAGACAGTGTGTTCCTCAATGATAAATACGGCATCAAGATCGTTGACGATGATACCATCAGATACACCACCAGGTTCCGTGAACTGGTTAATGATTTTTCGATCATCCAGTTTCCCGATGCCACCAATCCATTGCAGTTTCTAAAACTGGGCGCGAGCTTGTATAACCACAAGGCTTTGTTGGATACGGTGAACGATGTGTTCACCAATATCAAGCTGCATGGTGAGTATCGCAACCGGACCAAGAACCGGAAATGGGATATGTTGTTGTATGGCGAGTTTTACGCAGTAGGCAGGAATTCGGGCGATTATGATGTTCAGGCCAGGCTGAAGACTGAACTCGGCAGAAAATGGGGGAGTCTCGAAGTATCAGGCCGCAACGTGAACCGCACCCCCAGTTACCTCTTCAACAGGCCCACCGCATTCCCGATTGATTATGATGTGAATTTGAACGATGAAAATTTCATCCAGCTCCAGGGCATCATCAGTGCGCCGAGGCAACTACTGCAACTGAGCGGCGAGTATTACATCGTCAGCAACTATGTATATCTGTCGGATTTCAAAACCGTGAGCCAGTCGGGCTCCCTCTTTAGCATGCTGCGGCTCGGCCTCAGCAAAGAATTCCGGCTCAGGCGTAATTGGAAATGGTATCTCGATTTGTATGTGCAAACCCTTACCGGTAATCCTCCGTTGAATGTACCACTGGTGTATACCCGCAACCGTTTTGCCTATGAAGGCAGTGTGTTCCGGAACCTGACCCTCAGCACGGGCTTTGATCTGCGATACCATACGCCTTATAAATCACCGAATTATTCGCCCTTGCTGGGTCAGTTTTTCTTCCAGAATACGGAGCAGATCACCATCCGCCCAGACATCGCAGCATACATCAATTTCCGGATCCGGAATTTCACAGGTTTCACCCGGCTGGAGAACCTGAACAGTCTAACCTTCACTAATGGTTTCGGTTTCAAAAATAATAACATTGAAACGCCGTTATATCCTTATCCAGGACTGTTGTTCCGTTTCGGATTCATCTGGGACCTGGTCAACTAGGCATGTTAAGATTCGTAGGCATATTGGTAGCGATGATGTATATGACCGTCACCTCCGGGGTGGTGATCAATATCCATTATTGCATGGGGGAGGTAGCCACCGTGGAGCTGGGTCATAACAGCCAGGACAGTTGCGGCCTGTGCGGAATGGATAACAGTGGCTGCTGCCATGATGATGTGCAGGTGGTGAAATTGTGTGCCGATCAGCTTTCTGCCAAAGTAAATCATGAATTACCGCAAACCGTGCTCAGTCGGCACGATGCAATGGATTCCCGCAACAAGATTCCCGCAAAATGGTTTGGCACCGCCAAAGTGCATACTACGCCCAAGAGTTTTGATAGAAACATACGTTATAGGGTGTTTCGAATCTGAGAGACGGTTAATTGTTAATCGTTATTTGTTATTTTTACATCACTCAATTCATACATCATGAAATACTTATTTATTTTCTTAATAACCTTAATAACCACTAACCTCACTAACCAGGTTTTCGCGCAGCAAACGGTAAAAGTCTGGGGCAATTGCGATATGTGTAAGCGGACCATCGAGAAAGCGGCTGTGGCTGCTGGTGCTGAAGGCGCCACCTGGGACAAGGCCACCAAACAGCTTACCATTCCCGGCAAAGCAGACCTGAAAAAGATCGAGCAGGCCATTGCGCTGGTGGGTTATGACACACAAAATTTCACTGCTAAAGACGAAGCCTATCTGTCCCTCCCGGAGTGCTGCCAGTATGAGCGCAAGGCCGCAAAAACAGGTTCAGCAACCACCAAAGCGGATTGCTGCAAAGACGGCAAATGCGAGAAAGGCAAGGACGTAAAATGCGAGAAGTGTAAGGAAGGAAAAGCTTGCGAGAAGTGTGAGAAAGGGCAGTGTGCGGAGAAGAAAGAATGCTGTAAGTAGTTCGCAGGTCGCATAGTTCGCAAAGGTCGCAGAGGGTTTTCGCCACTCTGCGATTTTTTTTGCCGGAAATCAACTGCAACCTGAACTGCGCCCTTGCGCCCTCCGCGCCCTGCGACCTATAGAGATTCCTCGCATTTGGAAATATAGCATCCATTCATTAGCTTTGTCTAACATTAAATTTAGACAAGTCTAAAAATATGTCTAGGCGAGCCTTAATCACAGCGTGTTTGTTGTTTGCTCAGGCAGCGGTGGCCCAAACGGGACAGCCAGCGCCAGGGGCAGATACCGTGCCGCAATTCGCCAGGAAAGACATAGAAGAAATGGTGGTGACCGGCACCCTCAAGGCGGTCCGTAAGCTGGAAAGCCCCGTAGTGGTAGAGGTCTATTCCCAGCAATTTTTCAAGAAGAATCCGGCGCCCAGCATTTTTGAATCCCTTCAATTGGTGAATGGGGTGCGTCCACAGATCAACTGTAATGTGTGCAACACGGGAGACATCCATATCAATGGTCTGGATGGTCCATACACTATGGTCACCATTGATGGGATGCCCATCGTCAGTGGACTCTCTACCGTATATGGACTCTTCGGCATACCCAACCAAATGATAGACCGCGTGGAGATCGTGAAAGGTCCGGCCTCTGGATTGTATGGCTCAGAAGCCGTGGGCGGATTGATCAACATCATCACGAAATCGCCTTCCAAGTCGCCGAAGTTTTCCATCGATGTGATGTGCACCAGTTGGCGGGAAGGACAGGCTGACGCCAGCTTTGCGAAAACCATCGGCAAAAAATACCACACCATGCTGGGGGTGCATACTTATTGGTACCAACAACCCATCGATAACAACGGCGACAACTTCACGGATCTCACCCTGCAGAAACGGGTTTCCATATTCAATAAATGGAGTGTAGACAGGCCCTTCTCCAGGATCGCGTCCATGGGACTTCGATATTATCTGGAAGACCGATGGGGAGGGGAGATGGACTGGAACAAATCTCATCGGGGTACGGATATCAAATACGGCGAAAGCATTTACACGCAGCGCGTGGAGTGGATCGGGCAGTACCAGTTGCCGATGGAGTTACCGCTGGTGTTTCAATGGTCCTACAATTATCACGACCAAATTTCATACTACGGCACCACGCCGTTTATGGCTAAGCAGCATATTGGGTTTGGACAATTGACCTGGCAGGGACTGGTAAGAAAACACCAGCTGCTTGCAGGCGTGGCAGCAAGGTATACAAGGATGGACGATAATACTGCGGCTACAGTTGGCGATGTGAAAGGCGTCACCCTGCCTGGTATTTTTGTGCAGGACGAAGTCAAGTTCAATGAGCAACATACTTTGTTGGCGGGGCTACGGTATGATCACCATCCAACCCATGGCGGGATCTTTACGCCCAGGCTTGCGTGGAAATGGAAGACGGGAAAGAACGGGGTGTTTCGCGCCAATGCCGGAACCGGATTCAGGGTGGTGAATGTGTTCACCGAGGACCATGCAGCGCTTACGGGTGCCCGTGAGGTAGTCATCAGTGAAACACTGGAACCCGAACAGAGCTATAATATTAACTTAAACTACGGTTATAGATGGCCGTTAGGTTATACGGTGGTCAGTCTGGATGCATCGGCATGGTATACATACTTTACCAATCGAATTATTCCTGATTACGACACGGATCCCAATAAGATCATTTATAATAACCTCGATGGGTACTCAATATCCCGGGGACTTAGTGCCAACCTAAGTGTAGACTGGCAGAATAAGGTCAAGCTCATGCTAGGGGCAACACTGCAGGATGTTTTCCTGCGGGAACGGGAGGCAGGCAAATGGAACACGGTAACACCCGTACTGGTGGAACGATGGAGTGGGGTGTGGACCCTCAGTTACCAGACACCGGTAGAAGGATTGAGTTTTGACTATACGGGAAGTATTTATGGGCCGATGCGACTCCCACTAGCCGGCGAGCTGGATCCAAGGCCGAATTACTCGCCCGTCTGGAGCCTGCAGAATCTGCAGGTTACTTATCGATATAAAAATATTGAATGGTATGGTGGCGTAAAGAATCTGCTGAATTGGACGCCCGCCAGATCTGCCGGCTTCCTGATTGCCCGGCCACATGATCCTTTCGACAAACAGGTTCAATATGACCCGCAGGGAAAAGTAATGGCCACGCCGGAGAATCCTTACGCACTGACTTTTGATCCGGGATATGTGTATGCGCCCAACCAGGGAAGGCGGGTGTTCTTTGGGGCAAGGTTTTCATTGCGATAAAAAATTGGAATCCTAGAAGCCTGGAAGCCAGAAAATCGGGAATCCTGAACTTCGGAATCCAGGATTCCAAACTCCTGAATTCCAGGCTTCCCAGATTCCCAGATTTCAGGTTTCCAAATCTGATTTACTGCATGATTGAATGTCTGATTGTCTGATTTGTTATCTTGGGGTAATGTTGAATGCTATTATCCGGTTTTCAGTTCGCAACAAACTGATCATCGGCATCTTAACCCTTGCGTGGGTCGTCTGGGGGGTGATCGAACTAACCAAACTGCCCATCGATGCATTACCAGACATCACCAGCAACCAGGTTCAGGTTATCACGGCTACACCCACATTGGCATCGCCGGAAGTGGAGCGGACCATCACGTTCCCCATCGAGCAATCCTGTTTCAATATTCCCGGACTTCGGGAGATCCGATCTATTTCCAGGTTTGGCCTTTCTGTGGTCACCATCGTATTCAATGATGGCGTAGATATTTACTGGGCGCGGCAGCAGGTGTCTGAACGCATTTTGGTGCTGCGCGATGAGATTCCACCAGGTAGCGGTCTACCCGAAATGGCGCCCATGACCACGGGTCTTGGTGAGATTTACCAGTATGTATTGAAACCCAAACCGGGGTATGAACACAAATACAACCTTGACCAGCTGAGAACTATTCAGGACTGGATCGTACGGCGACAATTGCTGGGTACGCCGGGTGTGGCCGATGTCAGCAGTTTCGGCGGAAACCTGAAACAGTATGAGGTAGCCGTGCGCACGGAACAACTGCGCGGGATGGGCGTGAGCATTGCAGACATCTTTACGGCAATCGAAAAGAACAACCAGAACTCCGGCGGATCTTATATCGAAAAAGGACCTTCAACGTTGATCATCCGCACAGAAGGATTGGCCACGGGCATAGAAGACCTGGGAAATATCTTCGTAAAAACAACTGCATCAGGTATACCTGTTTTCGTAAAAGATATCGCAAATGTGCGCATAGGCAAGGCCGTTAGGTTTGGCGCAATGACCTATAACCGGGATGGTGAAGTAGCCGGTGCGGTGGTGCTGATGCTGAAAGGCGCCAATGCATCCCAGGTGGTGTCATCGGTAAAAATAAAAATCGACAAAATCCGGAAAACCCTTCCGGAAGGCGTAGAGCTGATCACCTTTTATGATCGTACCAAGATCGTGGACAGGGCCATTGAAACCGTGAAGAAAAACCTGTTGGAAGGTGCGCTCATCGTGGTGGTGATCCTCGTACTATTTCTCGGCAACCTGCGCGCCAGTCTCATCGTAGCTTCTGTGATCCCGCTGGCCATGATGTTCGCCATCGGGATGATGAATATGTTTGGCGTGACCGGAAACCTCATGAGCCTTGGGGCCTTGGATTTTGGCCTCATCGTTGATGGTGCAGTGATCATCGTGGAAGCGGTGATGCACAGACTCTATCACCGGCATTTATACAACCGCATCATATCACAGGCCGAGATGGACGATGCCGTGGTGGCTTCCTCCTCAAGGATGATGAACGCAGCGGTATTCGGACAAGCCATCATTCTCATCGTATATCTTCCCATCCTTTCCCTCACCGGGATTGAAGGCAAGATGTTCAGACCCATGGCACAAACCGTAGCATTTGCATTGATTGGTGCATTTATTCTTTCCCTTACTTATGTGCCGATGATGACGGCTATCTTTCTGAGCAAGAAAGTGAAGGAAGAAGAGAACTGGACCGACAAAGTGATGAACAAGATCAAAAGCGGTTATGCATCGCTGTTAGAGAAAGTATTTCGTTTCCCTAAACTGGTTGCGGGTGTTGCCATTGCACTGATGATCTTTGCCATTTTCATCGCTACCATACTCGGGGGGGAATTCATACCAAAGCTGGAAGAAGGGGATTTTGCCGTGGATGCACGTTCTATCACGGGAACTTCCCTCACCCAGTCAGTGAAATCCTCTCTGCAGGCATCTGAAATCTTATTGAAATTTCCCGAAGTGGAGAAGATCGTAACGCGGATTGGTGCGAGTGAAATTCCTACGGATCCCATGCCGGTGGAGATGACGGACATTATGGTAACGTTGAAGGATAAACGAACCTGGACCTCTGCGGATAGTTACGATGAGCTTGCGGACATGATGAGCGATTCCCTTCAAAAAATACCTGGATACACAACCGGCTTCCAGTATCCCATCCAGATGCGCTTCAATGAATTGATTGCCGGTGCGCGGCAGGATGTGGTCTGTAAGATCTTTGGCGAGAACCTGGATTCCCTGGCTTCCGTAGCTTCCAAATTGGGTGCGGTGATCCACTCCATCAATGGCGCCGCTGACGTGTATGTGGAAGCGGTCACGGGTTTGCCGCAGATCGTGGTTAGATATAAACGAGATTTGCTGGCTATGTATCGTTTATCCGTAGACGATGTGAACCGTACCGTCAGAACTGCTTTTGCCGGTGAGGCCGCCGGAAAGATCTATGAGAATGAACGCCGCTATGATGTGGTGGTTCGGCTGCATGATCAGTCGCGCAAGGACGTGGAAGACATTCGCCAAATGATGGTCACCACGCCATCCGGCGTTCAGATCCCACTGAACCAGGTGGCCGATATCAACCTCGAAGTGGGACCCAACCAGATCCAGCGGGAAGATGCCAAGCGAAGGATCATCGTTGGCTTCAATACCCGCGGCCGGGATGTGCAATCCGTTGTAGCCGAGCTCCAAACCAAGGTGGAGAAACAACTTCACATGCCGGCAGGCTACTATATACATTACGGTGGTCAGTTTGAGAACCTTGTTGAAGCAAAAAAGCGTTTGAGTATTGCGGTACCTGTTGCCCTGGCACTCATCTTTATCATGTTGTATTTTGCATTCGGGTCCATAAAGTATGGATTGATGATCTATACAGCCATTCCTTTGTCGGCCATTGGCGGTGTATTGAGTCTCTGGTTGCGGGGCATGCCTTTCAGCATATCTGCAGGCGTTGGATTCATTGCATTGTTTGGTGTGGCGGTACTCAATGGCATCGTTTTGATCACGGAGTTCAACCGGTTGAAAAAAGAAGGTATTACCGATGTTAAAAAGATCATCATGGAAGGAACCTCCCTTCGTTTACGTCCGGTGCTGATGACAGCTGCCGTTGCCTCTTTTGGTTTTCTGCCGATGGCCCTTAGCCAAAGTGCGGGAGCGGAAGTACAACGGCCATTGGCCACCGTGGTGATTGGTGGATTGATCACGGCTACCATGCTGAC
>JBKCVJ010000229.1:0-54532 GCA_046317915.1 Sphingobacteriales bacterium | reverse complement strand
CATTGCCAATTTGGTTTGGCAGGTTCATCTGATATGCGGCATGATATCCGGTTACGGGTTGTTGAAGGAGGCCGATGGCAGCAAAAATTTCGGGCGGCATGCTTTCGGTGGGAACGGTTTTAAGGATCGATGTTTTCAGATTGCCTTCGCTGCCCGGCGTACTATTGATGGTTTTAAAGATGTCATCGCATCCACAATCTTTCACAGAAGTTTCCATAGTGATCGCGATCGGACAAAGCACATAGCTCATCATGTTCCCGGCCATAAGGCTGAGGAACAGGATGAGCATGATGAAACTTATCCGTTGAGATTTCGCCATTGTTCAGTAATATACAAATAACCAATAAGGAATAACTGCTTAAAGATTGTTAAACATGTCTGCAGTCATTTTCTCCAGGTCAAACTCCGGCTTCCAGTTCCAATCTTGCCCTGCCACGGAATCATCGATACTCTGCGGCCAGCTGTCTGCAATGGCCTGGCGATAGTCCGGTTTATAATCAATGGTGAAGCCAGGAACATGCGTACCGATGCAGGCCGCAATTTCTTTGGGTGAGAAACTCATGCCACTGATGTTGTAGGAGGTGCGTACAGAGATTCGATCCGCCGGCGCTTCCATGAGCTCGATGGTTGCGCGGATGGCTTCGGGCATATACATCATCGGCAGATAAGTATCTTCTTTCAGAAAACAGGTATAGTGTTTCTCTTCCAGTGCTTCATGAAAGATCTCCACCGCATAATCCGTGGTGCCACCACCCGGTGCAGATTTGTAAGAGATTAATCCGGGATAACGCAGACTGCGCACATCCAGGCCATAACGTTGGTTAAAATAGTTACACCAGAACTCACCGGCGAACTTGCTGATACCGTAAACAGTGGTGGGCTCGATGACGGTTTTTTGCGGGCAATTGATTTTTGGACTGGTTGGTCCAAACACCGCGATGCTACTGGGCCAGTAGACTTTATGGATCTTTTCTTCCCTCGCGATGTCCAGCACATTCAGCAGTCCGGTCATATTCAGGTTCCAGGCCAGGGGAGGATTCTTTTCGCCGGTGGCGGAGAGGATGGCAGCCAGAAGATAGATCTGTGTGAAGTTCTGGCGGATGACCTGCACGTGCAGCATCTCCTTGTTCATCACATCCATACTCACGTAAGGACCGGTGCCTTTGAGCAAGTCATTTTCTTCACGAAGGTCAGACGCCACCACATTGGCGCCGCCATAAATTTTGCGCAGGGCGATGGTGAGTTCAACACCGATCTGGCCGCAGGCACCGATAACGAGGATCCTTTCTTTTATCATATGGGGCAATTCTGGAGCAAAAATAGGGCTTGCGGAAAACATCTATCTTCGCAGCATGGAAACATATCTGAAAGACCTGTTCAAAGGGCAGCACTATGATGAGAAAAATTTCTTCCTTATCGCCGGCCCTTGCGTGGTGGAGAGTGAGGAATTGATCATGGAAGTGGCGGAGAAAGTTTCATCGATCTGTAAAAATCTGGGTATCCCTTATGTGCTAAAGGCATCCTACCGTAAGGCAAACCGCACCAGTGGCAGTTCATTTACGGGCTTGGGCGATGAAAAAGCATTGGATATCCTGTCCCGTGCGGGAAAGCATTTCCAGTTGCCTACTACTACAGATATTCACGCCCATGAAGAAGCGGCCATGGCTGCGAAATATGTTGACATCCTTCAAATCCCGGCCTTCCTTTGCCGGCAGACGGATCTTTTGCAGGCAGCGGCCCAAACTGGGAAGATCGTGAATGTGAAAAAGGGCCAGTTTGTGAGCGGTGCGGCCATGAAGTTTGCCGTTGAAAAGATCAGAAAAGAAGGCAACGATAAAGTGATCCTCACGGAGCGCGGAAATAGTTTTGGCTACCAGGACCTGGTGGTGGACTACCGGAACATCCCCTGGATGAAGGCCCATGGCGTTCCTGTGGTGATGGATTGTACCCATTCCCTGCAGCAACCCAACCAAAGCTCAGGTGTAACGGGCGGCAACCCGGAATTGATCGGGACCATCGCAAAAGCAGCGATCGCCACGGGAGCCGACGGACTTTTTATTGAAACGCATCCCAATCCCGCAGTCGCCAAAAGCGATGGGGCTAATATGCTCAGGCTCGATCTGTTGGAAGGACTTTTGATCGAGTTAATCAGGTTGCGGAAGGCGGTGAACCAGTAGTAGACCGATCACACCCAACATTCATAGAACAAGGCGCTTAAAAACGGGCACCGCCGAGGCGGCAAAGCTCAACATTTGATAAAAAAAGAAACAAGCTGTCAACTGAAAAGTCCTCAACGAGTTCCTTAACCGGCTTTACATGGAAGGATAACTCATTGTTAAGCAAATATTAAGCCAGAAAATCAATGCGGTAATGTGGCGATGCGGCAATACGGCAATGAAATACAAGGTTTAGCCAATAGCCATTAGCAATTAGCCAATAGCTCAACGAATCTCACTCGGATTTACCCCAAACACCTTCCTGAAAGCAAGGGTAAAGTTGCTCATATTGCTATAACCCAGGGATCGGCCGATGTCCTGGATAGAGAGTGAGGAGTCCCGCAACAGCTGCCTCGCCCGGATCATCCGGTGCTGTTGGAAATATTCATATGGAGGGATCCCATATACTTGCCGGAATAAGGTCTTTAGCCGGGTGGCACTCATGGCAGCGTGTTTAGCGAGCTCATCAATGCCGGGCGCCATTGAAAGGTCTTTCAACAAATGCGTTTCCACGTCCCTGATCCTTTCAATATCGTCACTGGCAATTTTTGCCAATCGGGGATTCCTTGTCATTTCCTCATACATCCATGAAAAGAATCGCTCCAGAATCATCATGATC
Source organism: Sphingobacteriales bacterium (assembly GCA_046317915.1). Classification (GTDB taxonomy): domain Bacteria; phylum Bacteroidota; class Bacteroidia; order Chitinophagales; family Chitinophagaceae; genus Pollutibacter. The sequence goes on along the minus strand of JBKCVJ010000229.1, from coordinate 51,697 downwards.
CTGTTCTGGATGAAGGGTTGTTCATCAATGTTTGCATCAACAGGGCGATTCAGGATCTCATGAAGCATCTGCGCATCATCAGCATCCATCTCTTTCATATGGATCCTGGCTGATTTCAACTGCAGATACCGTTGCAGCACATCTTCCATCTTATCGATCCGCAAGTAAGAAGCAAGCCACTCCGGTGAAATGATCACCCTGAATCCTTGTACGAGGGATCCTTTGGGGGCAAACTGGCGCAGATCGGAAAGAAAGCTAAACAGGTGCATACCGGAAATGTGCGGCTCAGTTGAGATCATCTGATCCCCATCAAGATCAATCACAATCTCTCCTGCATTCTCGATCTCCTCGCATACAAAAACATAGTATTCTTTATCCGTGCGTCCGCGATTGAACCAAAAATCATCCGCAAGATGGAGATCCATGATCAGCACTTCCATTTGGTTAGGAAGTGTGATGCTTCGGAAATACCCCTTGCCTAAGCCTGGAGGAATTTCCACGATATGCTCCTTGAGTGGCATGTGAAATTCCCCGGAAAACTTCGACAGGATGTCGTGATATGATAATATGGAAAAATTAAACTCCTTCATGTTGTGCAATTAGCTATTAGCTAGTAGCTATTAGCGAATCTCTCCTGGCAAAACGCCGTAGACGTGCTTGAACGCTTTGGAGAAGTTACTTAAACTTTTATATCCAACGGCAAGCCCGGTTTCTTTGACGGATCTGCCACCTGCCGCCAGCATTTCCCGCGCCCGTTCAAGCCTGCAGCGTTGGTAGTATTCATACAAAGGATAGCCATAGATTTCCCGGAATAAACGCTTCAGCTTCGTTTCACTGAATCCATATTTATCTGCCAACGCTTCCGCAGTGGGTAAACCTCCTAAAAAACGATCAGAAAGTTCAGATTCAACTTGCATCATTTTGTATATATCGCTCTTATCCAATCGTTTATATCGTACTTTCTTCAAATTAGCTTCAAGCTGGGAAAAGAACTTTTCCATCATCAACATGACCCTGTTCTCCAAGGTAGCGTAGTAAACCGGGCTCTCCAGATTTACATTAAACACATCATCCATGAGCTTCCGGTATTCCATATCCAATGGCGCAAGGGTAAGCTTCTTGGTTTTGAGCGATAGGTATTCCACCATCAGGTCATCTTCCTTATCGATCTTGAAAAACTTCGCCAGCCACTGTGGGGGAAACATAATGCGGATGGATGCAAATGAAAAATCGCGCGCGGCGATGAGGACATTGTCGAACATGGTACTTGAAAGCGAAGCCCCTGCATACACAGGAGGATGATAATACTCCTTTTCCCCTCCAACGATCTGTTCCATGCTCTTACTTATTCGGACGTCATCAAAAGCAAGGATGTAATGGCATGGATCTTTTTTAAGGCGCTTGAGAAAAACTTCGGTGTGCATATTGTTCTCTGTCACCAGCACACTAAGACCGTTCGGCATATGCACTGCACGCAGGTACCCTTCGCCATAGACCGATGGAACTTTCAGTACCTCATTTTCTACTTTGGCGCCGAGTTTCACGGCCAGTTCATCCAGCCAGACATGGTAGTCTGTATGATCAAACGAAAACCAGATCATAGCTCCAAAATAGGCATAAAAAAAGACATGTATAGTTTTATCTACAGGTAGCGCAGGGGGTTACGCTTGGCCTTCCAGATGTACCCGCGGATATTGATCCAGAATGCCATAAAAAGGTAGATCACTATGGGTGATCCCATCGTTAGACAGGAGGTATAAATGAAGTATTTCCGGATGGTGGTACTGGGCACGCCCATTTTCTCCCCCATCCAGGAGCAAACCCCAAAAACATGACCTTCTACAAATTGCCTGAACCTGTTCATAGTTCAAATCTACATAAATTCTCAGTTGGCAACAGCTCTTTATTTTGTTAACTTCGCCTTCCCTGAGGAAGGTTATTGGGTTAGTGGTTAATGGTTATTTTACGCTACAATAACTCATAACGAATAACCACTAACAAGTATCCTCCCCTTTAGTTCTAACGTTTAAACATATCCCATGGTATTCGATCTCGACCTGATCAAAAAAACGTACGCAGAATTACCTGGCAAAGTGGATGCTGCCCGTAAACTGGTAGGACGTCCCCTGACCCTGGCTGAGAAAATCCTTTACGCACATCTTTACAATCCCCTGACCACCGCATATACCCGCGGTAAGGATTATGTGGATTTCGCCCCGGATAGGGTGGCCATGCAAGACGCCACGGCACAGATGGCCCTGCTCCAGTTCATGACCTGTGGACGGGACCAGGTAGCTGTTCCTTCAACAGTGCATTGTGATCACCTGATCCAGGCCAAAGTTGGCGCTGTGACGGACTTGAAGAATGCCATCGATACCAATAAAGAAGTATATGACTTCCTCGCATCAATTTCCAATAAATATGGGATTGGTTTCTGGAAACCCGGCGCAGGAATTATTCACCAGGTAGTCCTGGAAAACTATGCATTCCCCGGCGGCATGATGATCGGAACGGACTCCCATACGCCCAATGCCGGCGGTCTGGGTATGGTTGCCATTGGTGTGGGTGGTGCCGATGCGGTGGATGTGATGGCGGGCCTTCCATGGGAACTGAAAATGCCTAAACTGATTGGCGTGAAACTGACCGGTAAAATGAACGGTTGGACTTCCGCAAAAGATATCATTCTCTGGGTAGCAGGCCAGCTCACCGTCAAAGGTGGAACCGGCGCTATTGTAGAATACTTCGGTGAAGGTGCCGATAGCCTCAGCGCTACCGGTAAAGCCACCATTTGTAACATGGGTGCCGAGATCGGTGCCACCTGCTCTATTTTTGGATATGACGCCAAGATGGCCGACTATCTGAAAGGTACAGGTCGGGCTGAAGTAGCGGCCCTTGCTGACCAGGTCATCAACGATCTCCGTCCTGACGCTGAAGTGTATGCAAACCCTACACAATATTATGACCAGGTTCTTGAACTGAACCTGAGTGAACTGGAACCTTATGTAAATGGTCCTTTTACACCGGATCTGGCTACGCCGATCTCCAAAATGAAAGAAGCTGTTGCAGCCAATGGATGGCCGGCGAAACTGGAAGTGGCCCTCATCGGTTCCTGCACCAACTCGTCTTATGAAGACATCTCCCGGAGTGCTTCTATTGTGAAGGATGCCGTGAGTAAAGGGCTTAAAGCAAATTCTGAGTTTACCATCACACCAGGCTCAGAATTAGTACGTTACACAATCGAACGTGATGGATTTATTCGCGAGTTTGAGAATGTTGGTGGCGTGGTTTTGGCCAATGCCTGCGGTCCCTGCATCGGTCAGTGGGCACGTCATATTGATGACCCCAATCGCAAGAACACCATTATCACTTCTTTCAATAGGAACTTTGCCAAACGTAATGATGGCTTCGCCAACACACATGCATTTGTGGCATCTCCTGAAGTGGTGACAGCCATGGCCATTGCGGGCACCATCGCCTTCAATCCCATTACAGATACCATTACCAACAGCAACGGTGAAGCCATCAAACTGGCCGAACCTACCGGATACGAAATGCCGCCCAAGGGATTTGCGGTGGAAGATGCCGGCTACCAGGAACCCGCGAAAGACGGTTCAGCAGTACAGGTCAAAGTGAGCACTGAATCCAACAGGCTTCAGCTTCTCGCGCCATTTGCTGCCTGGGAGGGTACGGACCTGAAAGGACTGAAACTCCTTATCAAAGCCAAAGGCAAGTGCACAACGGATCATATCTCTATGGCCGGACCATGGTTGAAGTTCCGCGGCCACCTGGATAATATCTCAAACAATATGTTGATCGGCGCGGTGAACTTCTTTAATGAAAAGACCGATACCGTGAAGAACCAGCTTACCGGAGAATACGGCGCGGTTCCCGCAACGCAACGTGCTTACAAAGCAGCAGGCATCGGATCTGTGGTGGTGGGCGATGAAAACTATGGTGAAGGATCAAGCCGTGAACACGCCGCTATGGAACCCCGTCATCTGGGCGTAAGGGCCATCCTGGTCAGAAGCTTCGCGAGGATCCACGAGACCAACCTGAAAAAGCAAGGTATGCTGGCGCTGACCTTTGCCGATAAAGCAGACTATGATAAGATCCAGGAAGATGACAGCATCGATATCACGGGTCTTACTGACTTTGCACCTGGCAAACCCTTGACCATCGTGTTAAATCACAAGGATGGCAGCCAGGACACTATTTTGGCCAACCACACGTACAATGAACAACAGATCGAGTGGTTCAGGGCCGGGGGCGCGCTGAATGTGATCAGGAAGCAGTTTGCAAAGTAAAAAAATAAAAGGCGGGAACGGTAGTTCTCGCCTTTTATTTTTTCCTGCCTCTTTTTCTGAATTCCCGGTAACTGGAGACTTTGTTTTTTTTCTGATCCTGCTTTGGAGCTGGGTCGGTCTTTGTTTTTTTGGGAGAAGGCGGATTTAATTTTTGAGGCTTGGCGATCTTTTTACCAGGCTGATCAGCCTTTTTACTGCCCTGATCAATGCTTTTTTTATACGTCTTCCCTTTTACTTCAGACACTGAACCAGACACCGAAGTCAGGAGGGATTCCGTCTCGGGCTCGCTGAGATATCGCCATTTCCCAATGGCAATCTTGCCAAGGGTGATGCCCATGATCCTGATGCGTTGTAGAGCCGTCACTTTGTAACCCAGCGCCTCGCACATCTTACGGATCTGCCGGTTGAGACCTTGCACGAGTATGATATTGAAACTATGCTTACCCGTCTGTTTTACACGGCAGGGAAGCGTTGTCACCCCATCTATCCGCACTCCTTCAGACATGTTTCGCAAGAAGGTGCCATCGATGTTTTTATCTACCCGCACCTGATATTCCTTCTCATGCTGGTTTCCGGCCCTTAGTATTTTATTGACGATGTCCCCATTGTTGGTCAGGAAGATCAGCCCTTCAGAATCTTTATCGAGCCTTCCAATTGGAAAAATCCGCTTTGGGTAATTGAGATAGCTGATGATGTTTCCCCGGATGTTTTCATCTGTTGTAGTGGTGATACCAATAGGCTTGTTGAAAGCGAGAATAACCATTTTCTCCTTGTTGGCGGGCTTAACGATACTTCCGTCTACCACTACCTCATCGCCCTCTGTATAACGGTTTCCGGTAACCGCAATTTCATTGTTCAGCAACACCCTTCCTGCTTCTATGAGCCGGTCTGCCTCCCTTCGGGAGCAATAGCCAGTTTCGCTGATGTATTTGTTCAGGGAGATATCCAAGAGATGTATTAAGGTGTAAAAATAGCGTATTTGATCTTGGTCGGGTCAGCTGTAGGCTCAACTTTCATCCATTTTACCTTTTTACTTTTGAATTTTGCCTTAATATGCAACATCGCACGCACAATTGCGTCACTAATACAAATCAAAGCTTGTGGAACTGGCTGCAACCTTACCACATATGGACTTGGTAGAGAACTGTAAGAAAGGAGATCCGGGGAGTTACAGGAAATTGTACGACCTATATGCACGGGCGATGTATAATACCAGTTACAGGATCCTGAATAATGTGGCGGAAGCGGAGGATGTACTGCAGGAGTCTTTCATCGATGCTTTTAAACACATCCACAGTTTCGAGAACCGATCAAGTTTTGGCTCCTGGCTGAAACAGATTGTTGTAAACAAAAGCATCAGTGCACTACGCAGGATGAAAATGCAGTTGGTGGATATTGAAGGCACCCAGGTTTACGAACTTCCGCAGGAAGACATGGTGGATGAAAAGGAAATACAGATGAAGGTAGCAGAAGTTAGGCTGGCAATGGCTGAGCTTCCGGACGGGTATAGAACCGTATTATCGCTTTACCTGTTTGAAGGATATGACCACGAAGAGATCGCCGGCATCCTGCAGATAAAGGAATCCACCGCCCGAACACAATACATACGAGCAAAACAGAAGCTATTGGCGAAACTGAAAAATGAAAACCGATCATGAGTACCAACGAACAAAATAGTAAGAACCTCGAAAGATTTGTACGGGACAACCGTGAAGCTTTCGACCACCTGGAGCCCGCTCCCATGCTATGGGATAAAGTTGGGGCCACTGTTGGCGAGCAACCGCAACTAAAAAATTCCCGCGTTGTACGGATGAGCTGGGTCAGATGGGCAGTTGCAGCTACTCTCTTCCTGGCTCTCGCGGGAACATTGGGGTATATGCTATATCGTAACTCCGCCGAAGAAGTTCGCAGTTCGCAGGTCGCAGGTCGCACAGACCATGTGGATTCGTTGGTTAGCCAGATCGATCCGCAGTATGCGAAACTGGTTTCCCAGTTTACAGAAGTTATTGAAACCAAGCAAACAGAATTGCGTAAAATCGAAAAAGATGATCCCGCACTTTATCAGCAATTTTCCGGAGACATCCATAAACTGGATTCCGCATATCACGTGTTGCGCGGCACCCTGAACGCCAATCCCAATACAGAACAACTGCTTCAGGCCATGATCAGCAACCTCCAGTTGCAGATCGATCTCCTGAACCAGCAACTCACTGTCATCAAAAAAATCAAAGAGCCAAAAACACAAAAAATATGAAGAAGCAATTTTATATATTATTGACTACCCTCGCTGTCTCCCTCATATCTTCTTCGGCTATTGCACATGGTGAAGAGCCTAATGCAGAAAAAACAAAAACGTACAGCAAAACATATCCCCTTGGTGGCGGTGATAACGTAAACCTGAACAACCAGTTTGGTGAACTAAAGGTCACCACCTGGAACAAGAATGAAATCAAGGTAGACGTAACCATCATCGCGAAGGCCAATACGGAAGACGCAGCGCAGACCATCCTCGATAACATTTATATTGAAGACAGCAAGAGCGGCAATACTGTTTCCTTCCGTACGCGCATGCATAATGAGAAAGGCAATTGGAATAAAGGCAATAAAAAAGACTATAAGGAAACAAGTATGTCTATTAACTATGTTGTTTATATGCCTGCAACTACCACGTTGAATGCTACAAACTCTTTCGGCGCAATGATCATTCCGGACATGAAATCCGCGGTGACACTCAACAGCAAATTTGGCAGTCTTACGGCCGGCTCACTCGCCCAGGTCAGGGATATCAATGTAGAATTTGGAGAAGCATGGATCGATGCCATGAATGGCGGGAAAGTGACCATTAAATTCTCCAAGGGCAGCATCAAGAACCTTACCGGAAACATTGAGGCCCGATTTGAATTCTGTGATAAGATCCGCTTGAATGTAGACAACAACGTCAAGGACATCAGTATAAAATCCTCATATTCCAATCTCTACCTGAATACCCCAACCAATCTTTCTTCGGCCGTAACCGTAAAAACCAGCTTCGGCGATTTTACCAATAAATCTGGTTTCGATATCAAGGAACAGGGGAAGAATGACGACAAGTACGGTCCGAAATTCGACAAGCTCTATATCGGCAATGCCGGAAGCGGTGGAAACAAAATGAATATCAAGGCAGATTTTGGTGATGTGATCATCGGACACAACCTTGAAGTGGATTTCTCCAGCAAGAAAAAACAAGCGAAGATTTAAATATCAAGAGGACCATACACAGTATGGTCCTCTTGATTAGCTATTAGCTAGTAGCTATTATGGAAGTGTGACTTCGTAATTACGCGTACCTAAACTGAGCGTAGCTTTCTTATCGCAAGTTCCGCCACCAAAATCCAGCACACCAGCGATACCATTGTAGGCAACATTCAGTTGTCCGGATACAAAATTGCCGCAGGTTACCTTGCGCAGCAAAGGTGTTTTGGAACTGGTGATCAATTCATTGTTAGCAGACGACTTTATCACGGCCTCGCCGGTTACATTGAACTCATCGTCCAAAACAGAAGCAGTGGCCGAGCCGGCAACTTGTTGCCAATTGATGGTGCTTGTTCGGGTATACCATTTGCCATCAGGATAAGTGATCTTTCCATTCACCAGCCTGGTTGTAATGTTCAGGTTTGCATCCGTAGATCCATTGTTGGTAATGGAATAAGACCCTTCCAATTTATAACCGTTGACGAAAAAATTATCGAAACTCACATTAACCACGGCACCTGTTTCACGTTGAAGTTTGGTGAGGGTGTAACTGATCTTGCCTTTACGCACCCAGCCATTGATACCGGTACAACCGGTTGATCCATAATCGATAGTAATAGTTTTGGGCCAGGTAGTCAGGTCCTGGGGGCTTATGGTTACCGTGGCACAGGCAGCACTTGTAGTAGATGCAGCGCCCGTTGTGCCGTTCAGCGTGACCTGCAACACTTCGGAAGAAACATCGTCAAATACCAGGTCAGACTGAATCCGCGCAGCAGTAAGTTCCTGTGCGGTCAAATCATCCGGAGGCGTTGCGTTATCAGGAGAATCATCTTTAGAACAACTGTAAAACATTGAGGCAGACAGAATTGTCGCCATTACAAGGAGTCTTGCTTTCATAGAAGGGGATTTGTGTTCCCATTAAACGAAATATCCGGGGTTTAATTATCCTATCCACCCCCCGGGGTAGTGCGGCCGTCCCGTACTTTAACTTCTTTTTTACCATTCTGCTTCTTCTCCCATTCTTCAACTGCGGCCGGCTTTTTAGCGGGTGTGGTGGAGCTCGGCTTTACCGGTTTTGCTGCTGCATTGCCTGTGGTGTCCATGATGGGTCTGCCCGATGCATCCAGTTTCATACCATAATTGAAGCTCTCGGTTTTCATGATCTTTCCGGTGGACGGATCAAAATAGTTCCATGTACCATGCCTGATTTCAGAGGCGTCTTGCTTGATTACCTTGGTAATGTTGTACGCAGGATTATTTAGGTCCGGAACTTCGATGGTGTCATAAGGATTGTCAGGGTTTACGGCACGCCAGGCCTCTTCCCTCAGCAGGTCTCCGATAGGCGTAAAGTACATTTGTTTACCATCCCTGAAACCCCATCGGTAATTCTCAACGGCCAGAAGATCCCCGGTCAGGTTGTATCTGCGCCACAGTCCTTCTTTTTTATTGTCCAGAAATTCACCCTCTTCTTCATAACCCGGCTCTCCCCTCAGGGCCTCCACTTTCACTACCCACCTGCCTTGCTTCAGTTTTTTCATATCTGTGCAATTGATGGTATCTCCCTTGATGGAAATGAGATAACTCTCCCAGGGTTGGGCAGTAAGGGTGATGCCTAAAAACAGGAACGCAGAAAGGAGACTTATGGATTTCATGGTTCTTGAATTTGTTCACAAGGTATCATTCTCATTTAACAACGAAAACGCGTTAACAAAATTTGAACAAAACAGCTCTTTATTCTTGCCGTTTCTTTCGAATTTGCTTATCAGTTTTTCACCGTTGTTATTCAGAATTCCGGATACCAGCTTCCGTATGTCTGAATGACTGAATGTCAGAATGATTGATTTCCAACCAGGTACTCCACCGCAAGCGCATATCCCTTCACTCCAAGCCCGCTGATGCTGCCCACACATTTGGCAGTAACGTGGGAAATCTTCCGGAAATCTTCACGGGCATGCACATTGGAGATATGCACCTCAATGACCGGGGCCTTAATGGCCGCAATGGCGTCTCCCAGCGCCACCGAGGTATGCGTATAGCCACCAGGGTTAAAAACAATTCCATCAACGCTAAACCCTAGCTCCTGAATTTTGTTAATCAATTCACCCTCCACGTTGGATTGGAAGTAGACAAAATCAATTTGCGGAAATCGGCTGCGAAGGGATCCAAGTACAGAATCAAATCCCTGATTCCCGTATATTTGAGGCTCTCTGATCCCAAGGAGGTTCAGATTCGGACCATTGATGATACCGATCGTCATAAAAAAGTATATTGTCTAAATTACTCGCTAATTATCACATATGAAAAGAAACCTGCTCCTGCTGTTTATCAGCCTATGCACACTAACCGTAAGCACCATGGCCCAGGATCTGGGCTGGGATCCGAAAGTAAAAAAAGGTACCCTCCCCAACGGACTCACCTATTACATTCGTGAAAATGCAAAGCCAGAGAAAAAAGTAGAATTAAGACTCATCGTGAAGGTGGGGTCCATCATGGAAGATGACGACCAACAAGGCCTTGCCCACATGGCCGAACACATGGCCTTCAACGGAACCAAAAACTTCAAAAAGAACGAGATCGTTTCCTTCCTGCAAGACATCGGCGTAGGATTCGGGAGCGACCTCAACGCATACACTGGTTTCGATGAAACCGTATACATTCTCCCCATTCCCACAGACAAGGCAGGCAACCTTCAGAAAGGGTTCCAGGTGCTGGAAGACTGGGCGCATAACGTCACCTACCTGGATGAAGATATTAACAGCGAGCGTGCAGTGATCCTAGAGGAAAGCAGAATGGGCAAAAGCGCTTCTGAAAGAATGTTCAAAAAGATCTACCCTGAGCTCTTCAAAGGTTCTAAGTATGCACAACGTCTGCCCATCGGCGTAGACAGCATCATCAAGAATTTCAAACCAGACGCCATCCGTCGGTTTTACAAAGATTGGTACCGACCGGATCTGATGGCCGTGGTAGTGGTAGGTGATATTAAGGAAGCGGAAGCGCTGGCGCTGATCCAAAAGCATTTTGCCGGACTCACTAACCCCGCCAGTCCAAGACCCCGTACTTATGCTACTGTTCCTGCCTATGCAGCTTCAAATGCAATGGTAGTGACGGATAAGGAAGCTACAGGCTATAATTTTTCATTGAACTATCCTTCCTTTGCCACCACGCCTTCCACTTCGGCTAAGGGTTACCGTGATGACCTGCTGAAATCGATCTATACGGATATGCTCAACGCCCGCTTTCGCGAACTCACGCAAAAGGAAAACCCCGCCATTGTATATGGCTTTGCGGGATTCGATGGCTATGCCAAAAACTATGAAGCATTCAATGTAACGGCGGGTACGGGCACAAACGATATTAAAAAGGGGATCGATGTGGTTGCGGAAGAAATCGAGCGCGTGAAAAGGTTTGGATTCACAGAGGCAGAACTGGAGCGCACCAAAAAGAATATGCTCGCCAACTATGAAAGAGCATACAACAACAGGGACAAGAACGAGTCTGAAAATTATGCCAATGAATACATCCGCAACTTCACTGACCAGGAACCCGTGCCGGGCATGGAATGGGAATATAACTATGTGAAACAGGCAGTCCCCGGGATCACACTGGCAGAAGTCAACAAGTTGACGGACCTCTTCAAAAATGAAAAGAACCGTTTTGCTTATGTGACCGGTCCCGAAAACAACACAGGCCAACTTCCGGCCCCTGAGGCCATGCTTGCTGCTGTTGACGCAAAGGCATCGGCAGACATCAAGCCATATGAGGAAAAAGCGGTAGCCGCACAACTCCTGAGTAAGGAACCCAAGGGCGGTAAAGTGACTGGTAAAACCAGTAACGCAGCGCTAGGTACAACAACACTCACGCTAAGCAACGGAGTAACGGTGACGTATAAGCGAACAGATTTCAAAGCAGACCAGATCGTTATGAATGCGCATCGTGATGGCGGCAATGCCAGCTATGGTGTGGCAGATAAATACAGTGCTGAAAATGCGATCAGCGTGGTCACCAGCATGGGCGTCGGCGCCTTCAGTCCGGTTGATCTTCGCAAAGCGATGGCTGGTAAAACTGCGAGTGCCATACCTTATATCACCGGAACATCAGACGGTTTCCGGGGCAACAGCAGCAACAAAGACCTGGAGACGATGATGCAGTTGATCTACCTGCATGTGACGGAACCCCGTACAGATACCAGCCTGTTCAGGTCCTTCATCCAGCGCAACAAATCACAGTTTGCGATGATGGGTTCTAACCCTCAGTTTGCATTCATCGATACATTATACAAAATCGTTTACAACAACAATCCGTTGGCGCCCTCCGCAGTACCCAAGGTAGAGAATTTCGATAAAATATCGATGGATCGGGCGATGGCGATCTACAAAGAACATATTGGCGACATGTCTGGCATGCACTTCAACTTTGTAGGCAGCATCAACGAAGAACAACTCATCCCGTTGGTTGAAAAATACATTGCCAGTCTGCCTTCCACAGGTAAGAAGTTTCAGTTCACGGATAATAAAGTAAGGCCTGTGCGGGGAGATAAATCCTTCACCATGAAAAAAGGGAAGGAAGATAAAAGCCTGATTATAGCCATCTATTCTGGTGAGGCCCCGTATTCTGCTGAGATGGGACTGAAACTTCAGGGATTATCTGAAGTGATGAACATCAAGATCACGGAAGAAATGCGGGAAAAGATCCAGGGCATTTATTCCGGTGGTACCGGCGCCAGCAACAGCAAGAATCCATATGGCAGTTACGACTTCTTCCTACAGTTGCCATGCGGACCTGCAAAGGTGGACACGCTGTTGAAAGCATTCGACATTGAAATGAAAGCCCTGGCCAGTAAAGGTCCGGAGCAGAGCTATGTGGAGAAGGTGAAGAAGCAATGGCTGGAGCAGTATCGCACCAATATGAAGACCAATGAATACTGGTTGTCGAAACTCGTGCAGATCCAGGAAGGTGAAACCAATGCGGACCGATTCCTCAATTTTGAAAAATATGCGAATGCACTCACAGCTGCAGATATTCAATCCGCAGCCAAGATGATCATGGCTGCACCGTCAAAGGTGACGGGGGTACAAATGCCGGAGGGCAAGTAGACAATTAGTCAATTTGGCAATTCGGTAATGCGGCAATGAAGGAAGCGCGGCCGTGCGTTGCCGGCCTGCGCAGAACCACTCGGAGTAACTGCGGGCGCGCCGCAACGCAGGGCGCGCCTTCCTACACTGCCGCACTGTCGCATTGCCACATTGGCTAATTTTTACTGGATCTAATTAACTCCAGAAAATCATCAAACAAATACCTGCTGTCAAACGGTCCGGGGGTTGACTCAGGGTGGTATTGCACAGAGAAGGCAGGTTTGTCTTTGCGGCGGATCCCTTCAATAGACTCATCGTTGAGGTTCACGTGTGTGATCTCTATATGGTCCGCTTTGCGAACCGCGTCAGGATCCACACCAAATCCGTGATTCTGTGTAGTGATCTCGCAAAGGCCCGTGATAATGTTACGCACAGGGTGATTCAAACCACGATGCCCATGGTGCATTTTAAAGGTTGGTATGCCGCTTGCCAACGCCAGGAGTTGATGACCCAGGCAAATGCCAAAAACGGGCTTATTGGTCTCTATAATGCGTTTAAGTGTATCGATAGCATAGTCCATGGCAGCGGGATCGCCGGGACCATTGGAAATAAAGAATCCATCGGGATTAAATTGCTCGAGTTCTTCAAGACTTGTCTTAGCCGGATGCACGCGCACGTAGGCCCCGCGGTCAGCCAGACACTTTATGATGTTTTTCTTTACGCCATAGTCTAATACTGCAATACGGATAGCCGCATCAGGATCACCTAAATGATATACTTCATTGGTTGACACATGAGAGGCCAGTTCCAGTCCGCCCATGGATGGCACAGAAGCCAATGTCGCTTTCAATGCTTCCAAATCCGTTGTCTCAGAAGAGATGATGCAGTTCATCGCACCCTTGGTACGTACTGCAGTAACAAGCGCACGTGTGTCTACGTCTTCAATAGCTACGATGTTCTGCTCTTCAAGGTATTTCTGCAGCGATGCAGTGGCTTGGATGCGGCTGTAGCGCTCTTCGAGATTTCTCCCAATGAGGCCGCGGATCTTTACGCTATTACTTTCAACGTCAGCTGGCATCACGCCGTAGTTGCCTACATGCACATTGTTCATGATCAGCACCTGACCATAATAACTGGGATCGGTAAACACTTCCTGGTAACCGGTCATACCGGTGTTAAAACAGAGTTCACCAGAGGTGGTGCCGATCTTTCCAAATGATTTACCATAGTACACGGTACCATCTTCCAGTAGCAGAACTGCGGGTCTTTGTGCTGTTTGTATTTCGGGCATTTTGTAAATATGATTTTAAAAACGCTGCAAAATAAAAAAGGCAAGTCCAAATGACTTGCCTTTCTATGAACTTTTTGTAAACATTTATTACTCAGCTGCTTTTTCTTCAGTAGAATCAGCGGCAGGTTTTGTGTCTCCTTCAGCGGCTTTTTTCTTTCCACCACCAGAACGACGGGTCTTCTTAGCCGGAGCAGCAGCTTCAGCCTTGCCTTTACCGTAGATCTCGTTGAAGTCAACCAGTTCAATCATCGCCCTTTCAGCATTGTCACCAATACGAGCACCAAGCTTCAGGATACGAGTATATCCACCAGGACGGCTGGCCACCTTTGGCGCAACCACTGTGAACAGTTCCTTCACGGCTTCTTTGTCGTTCAGGTAGCTGAACACCACACGATGCTGGTGCATGATCTGCTCTTTGCTGTCTGTCTTCTTGGTTTTCGTGATCAGTGGCTCGATGTAAGTCCTCAGCGCCCTTGCTTTCGCGAGGGTGGTAACAATACGCTTGTACTGTATGAGCTGGCACGCCAGGTTCTGCAAGAGGGCCTTACGGTGCGACTTAGTTCTACTAAGATTGTTGATTTTGTCTCCGTGTCTCATTGTGACGTTTGTTTAAAACGCTATACCGGTCAGGAATATAGCGTTGGTAAATAATAATGATCAATTACCAATTAACCAGCAACCAGTGCCAATTGTCAATTGTTAATTATCAATTGCCAATTGCTAATTAAATTCATCTTTATCAAGCCCGAGTTTGCTCAGGTCCATTCCAAACTGGAGGCCACGCTCATGCAGCACCTGCTCAATTTCAGCCAGTGATTTCTGACCGAAGTTGCGGAACTTCATAAGGTCTTCCTGTTCGTATTGTACCAGCTCACTAAGGGAGTTGATCTTCGCAGCTTTCAGACAGTTGAAGGCGCGAACAGACAGATCCAGGTCTTCCAGCGGCGTCTTCAGGATCTTACGAAGCTGAAGCGTTTGCTCATCCACCAGGTCTTCTTTCTTCTCTTCTTTATTGTCGAAAGTGATGTTCTCATCCGTGATGATCATCAGATGCTGGATCAGGATGCGGGAAGCCTGTTTAACGGCTTCTTCAGGATGGATCGTACCATCCGTAGTTACATCCATAACCAGTTTTTCATAGTCTGTACGCTGCTCTACGCGGGTATTCTCAATGGCATACTTCACGTTTTTGATGGGCGTATAGATGGCATCGATGGGAATAAATCCGAACGGTGCGTCTTTTACTTTGTTCTCATCAGCAGGTACATAACCGCGGCCCTTGGTCACAGTAAGCTCGATGTTCAGCTTCGCTGTAGGATCGAGGGTGCAGATGATCAGGTTAGGGTTCATGATCTGGAAAGAGCTGGTGGCTTCGCCGATCATGCCCGCAGTGAATTCACTTCTGCCTTTGATAGACAGGGTGATTTTTTCGCTTGACATGTCGTGATCAACACTCTTCTTAAAACGAACCTGTTTCAGGTTCAGGATGATCTCAGTTACATCCTCCACAACACCTTTGATGGTGGCAAACTCATGGTCAGCACCTTCAATGAAAATACCGGAGATCGAGTATCCTTCCAATGAACTCAGCAGTACCCTGCGGAGTGCGTTACCGATCGTAACACCATATCCAGGCTCCAACGGACGGAATTCAAATTGTGCTTCGAAATCGTTCGCTTTCTGGAGTATGATCTTGTCGGGTTTCTGGAAATTTAAAATGGCCATATTTAATTTTCCGATTTTATTTAGTGGCCCGGTATCGCTACCGGAATGGGTTATGGTTACTTAGAGTACAATTCTACGATCAGTTGTTCCCTGATGTTCTCAGGTACGCTTTCCCTTTCAGGATAGGCTACGAAGGTGCCTGATTTCTCAGCTTCATTCCACTCCAGCCAGTTGATCTTGGGATTCTTGCCCCTGAATTTTTCCAGGAGGGCAGCATTGCCGGAACTCTTCTCTTTCAGTCCGATCACGTCTCCGGCTTTCAGCCTGAAGGACGGAACGTTCACCACATCCCCGTTCACAGTAATGTGTTTGTGGGCTACGAGCTGACGGGCAGCAGGGCGACTTGGAGCGATACCGAGACGATACACGGTATTGTCAAGACGTGCTTCCAGCAGCCTGATCAGGTTCTCACCGGTAACGCCTTTCATCCTTGCAGCATCCTCGAAGGTGTTGCGGAACTGGCGCTCCAGAAGACCGTAAGTGTATTTTGCTTTTTGCTTTTCTTTCAGCTGGATCGCATACTCACCCGGAGCTTTACGCTTCTTGTTTGGACCATGCTGGCCGGGAGGATTGCTGTTCTTGGAGAGCCATTTGCCATTGCCGAGGATCGGTTCTCCGAAGATCCTGCAGATTCTTGTTTTGGGGCCTGTGTAACGTGCCATGATAAAATTTGATTTGATTTTTTATTGAATGATCATCGATTATTAAAAAATCATAAAACTGAATCGACGATCCTGGTTATTCGTTATTTGTTATAGGGTTATTGTTAGATGCTGCAATAACAAATAACAACTAACCTAGTAACTTCTTTATACCCTGCGTTTCTTGGGAGGACGGCAACCGTTGTGCGGGAGCGGCGTCACATCCTTGATCATCACGATCTCGATGCCTGAATTAGAAAGGGCGCGGATCGCACCTTCCCTGCCGGCACCAGGACCTTTCACAAATACGTCAACCCTTTTCAGACCTGCATCAAATGCAACCTTCGCTGCATCAGAAGCCGCCATCTGGGCAGCGTACGGTGTATTCTTTTTGGAACCTTTGAAACCCATCTTACCGGCAGAACTCCAGGAGATAACCTGACCCTGCTTGTTGGTAAGACTGATGATGATGTTGTTGAAGGTTGCTGAGATATGTGCATCTCCGAAGCTGTCAACCTTTACGATCCTTTTCTTTGCAGCTGCTTTTGCGCTTTGTTGTGCTTTTGCCATTGTTTGGATAAATAGGTAATCTAAAAATTCATCCCTTTCGGGACCCGGCCTTCTCTCCCCCACATCCAGGGATCCGATCTAAGCCAGTTGTCTTTGGATGCTATCAGAAAAGGCATTGAGGCATAGGGCATTGGGCATTTTCTGAAAATGCCCAATGCCCTATGCCTATTGCCTACTTCTTAGTCGCTTTCTTCTTACCGGCAACAGTCTTACGCTTACCTTTCCTTGTGCGACTGTTTGTCCTGGTGCGCTGACCGCGTACGGGAAGACCCTTACGGTGACGCAGACCACGGTAGCAAGCGATATCCAGCAGACGCTTGATGCTCATCTGCACTTCAGAACGCAGCTGACCTTCCACTTTGAATTCATTGGTGATGATGTTACGAATAGCATTCAGCTCATCATCGTTCCACTGATTCACCTTCTTATTCAGGTCGATCTCAGCTTTGTTGAGGATATACTTCGCTGTAGAGGGGCCTATTCCATAGATATAGGTCAGGCCTATTTCACCTCTTTTGTTTTTTGGTAAGTCGATACCGGCAATACGAGCCATATTTTACTTTGTCTGTTTTAATGTTAATGGTTCAACCTGCTACCTGCAACTGCTACCTGCTAATTTAGCCCTGGCGCTGCTTGAAGCGGGGATTCTTTTTGTTGATCACATACAGCCTTCCTTTCCTCCTCACGATCTTACAATCCGCGCTGCGTTTTTTAATTGCTGCTCTTACTTTCATTGTTTATCGGTTTGCGTCCCACAAGGAGACTGTTGATTACTATTTATACCTGAAGATGATCCTGCCCCTTGTGAGGTCATACAAGCTCAACTCCACCCCTACTTTGTCTCCAGGAAGAATACGGATGTAGTTCATCCTCATTTTTCCTGAAATCGTGGCCAAAATTTCGTGACCGTTCTCTAGCTTAACCTTAAACATCGCATTGCTCAATGCTTCTGTGATTACGCCGTCCTGTTTGATCAACTGTTGTTTAGCCATACTTTTTGGGTGCGCAAAGATAAGAAATTCCAAATGCCGGGCAAAAGTTTTTACCCGGCATTTGGAATTTAATGAGGCAATGTGGTAATGCGGCAGTGCGGCAATGATGTGCCCTAATGTCTAACTAACTGATAACCAATAACTTAATTACCGCATTACCGCATTGCCAAATTGCCAAATTGGCCCCGTCTACGGCCAGCTCAGTTCATGGTTTGTCATTCCCTTGTAGTGATTTTGCAGTTCATGCAGGTAGGTCAGGTTGTGCACATGCCGGGTTTCGTCCCGATAATGGAGCAGGCTGTGTTTGTCTTCCCCGGCAGTCACCAATTGAAGGGAAAAAGGGCCCCTGACATACAGAATCCCATCGGCCCCACTCTCGGCCTGGGTAAATCCCAATTCCGTAAGAATAGCATCATCTAAAGGCACAGCATAGACATCGTTGAGGTCATACCAGTACTCCGTCTCGTCGTGTGCAATGCGCGCCTTGTGGTCGCCGCGACTCACTTCGATGACATCGCCCACCCTCTTCTGACCCTCAAAATCTGCGAGAACAATATCGCCCGCCTTGAGTTCATTGAGCTTAAGCATATAGTTGAGGTTTGGTTCATGTCTAAGATAACAAAATAATGTGGCAATCCGGTAATGCGGAAATGCGGCAATAACGCTTCGCGAGTCATAGGGCATTTGGCACTGGGCACTGCACGGCACCACCCGGAGTGTCTGCAAGCAATGCCCAGTGCCCAGTGCCCAATGCCTCGCGTAGCGCTATTCGGCCCAACTCATCACATAATCCCGATTCTCAATATCCAACGCATGCGTGGTAAGCATCAGTGGATGGAATGTGTCCACCATCACCGCCAGCTCATGGGTTTCTTTTTTGCCGATGCTTTTTTCCACGGCGCCAGGATGCGGCCCATGCGGAATACCGGCCGGATGCAGGGTGATCATCCCCCGCGTCACGTTCTTCCTGCTCATGAAATCGCCATCCACATAGTAGAGCACCTCGTCGCTGTCAATATTGCTATGGTTATAAGGCGCCGGGATGGCGTCCGGATGGTAATCGTACAACCTTGGTACAAAAGAACAGATCACGAAATTATGCGCCTCAAAGGTCTGGTGCACGGGCGGCGGCTGGTGCACCCGGCCCGTGATCGGCTCAAAGTCATGGATCGAAAATGCATAAGGATAGCAACAGCCATCCCAGCCGATCACGTCAAACGGATGATGCGCATAATGCAACCCATACATCATCCCCTTCTTCTTGGCCTGGATCAGGAAATCGCCTTCCTCATCATGGGTCTCGATGTCTGTGGGCGGACGAAGATCCCTTTCGCAAAACGGCGCATGCTCCAGCAATTGGCCATATTTGCTCTGGTAACGTTTCGGAAAACGGATCGGACTAAAACTCTCCACGATGAAGAGCCGGTTATCAGCGGTATCGAAATGGATCTGGTAAATAGTACCCCTCGGCACCACCAAATAGTCGCCATAGCTAAACCTTAAATTTCCATACTGCGTCTTCAACACACCGCTGCCCTCATGCACAAAAATCACTTCATCGGCATCGGTATTTTTGAAAAAACTGTCTTTCATACTTTCCTGTGGCGCCGCCAGCGAGATGTGACAATCATTGTTCACCAAAACAGGTTTTCTGCTGAGCAGGTATTCCTTTTCCGGCTTGATATGGAAACCTTCAAAGCTGCGGTGCTGCAACATCTTTTCTTCCGCGATCTTCGGAACCACGCTGTATTGCGGTTCTGTCCTAATGATCTGTGTAGGCGGATGGCTATGATAAAGCAATGAATAATCGCTCGAAAATCCTTCCGTGGAAAACAACTGCTCGGAATACAAACCGCCATCCGGCTTGCGGAACTGGGTGTGACGCTTATGCGGAAACTTGCCAAGGGAAAAATAATAAGCCATGGGAAAATCGTTGAAGGTGCAAGTTACTAAGTTAGGCATTAAGGCAATGGGCATTTGGCATTGCCGCATTGCCACATTGCCGCATTGGCTAATTGGCAACATGCCTATTTTTGCCACATGACAAAAATAGGCTTGCTATCCGACACGCATAACTACCTTGACTCAAGGGTTCTCGAGCATTTTGCCGATTGCGATGAGATCTGGCACGCGGGGGATTTTGGCACCCTGGCGCTGGCGGAACAACTGGCGGCTTTCAAACCGTTGCGGGGTGTGTATGGGAATATCGATGGCCATGATGTCCGGTATGCTTACAAAGAAACCGCACGCTTCATGTGCGAGGAGGTGGAAGTCTTCATGACCCATATCGGCGGATATCCCGGTAAATACACCCCCATTGTCAAACAAGCCTATCGGGAAAAACCTTTTCAACTCTTCATCAGCGGACATTCGCATATCCTCAAAGTGATGTATGACGATGCCTGGAAATGCCTGCACATCAACCCCGGCGCCGCGGGAAAACAAGGATGGCAAAAGGTTTCCACTTTAGTAAAGTTTACTATCCATGAAAAAGAGATCAGGGACCTTGTAGTTGTAGAACTGGCTAAATAGGTTGGAGGTTGCAGGTTGCAGGTTGCAGGTCGCAGGTCGCGAAGTTCGCAGGAATTACGTATCTTAATAACCTATAACCAATAACTCCCTCTTATGACATCACGCAGAGAATGGCTCCGTAATACATCACTTTCCCTCGCAGCACTTGGTATCGGCACCAACCTAACAGCCATGCCTACCCTAAGAAGGGAAGATCCTTCCGGACGGATCATTTTACTGAACAGCAACGAAAACGCGTTCGGGCCCTCTCCTTCCGTGGTCAAGGCTATGCAGGATATCGCTGGCAAGAGCAATCGTTACTCAGACGATGAAGTGAAGTTGCTTATTAAAAAACTCGCCGCCTTCCATAAAGTAGCTCCTGAGAATATCATCATGAGCGCGGGTTCTTCAGAGATCCTCGGACAAACAACCCTCATGGCCGCACAGCAAGGTGGCTCCGCCGTTACCGCGGAACCTTCTTTCAACCCCTGGACAAGAATGGCTGCTGCCTTTGGCGTAAAAGTGACCTCTGTTCCCGTTGATAAAGAATTCAAACTGGATCTACTCGCAATGCGCGCAGCCATTGCACCTGACACCCGAATGGTCTATGTCTGCAACCCCAACAACCCAGTAGGCACCGTCATCAATATTGAACCCCTTCGTGCTTTCGTGGAAGAGGCCAGTAAGAAATGCCTGGTGCTGGTGGATGAAGCATACACAGAGTTCTCGAACTTCCAGTCTCTATCTGCGTTGGCTATCACCAACCCTAATATTATCATCGCTAAAACTTTCTCCAAGATATACGGACTTGCCGGTGCGCGCATTGGTTATGCCATCGCGCATCCAGCCACAATCAAAAAATTTGAAACCCTGCAAAGCTGGCCCAATGGCCAACTCGGTCATGTCAATGTAGCAGCGGCATCAGCTGCGCTGGATGATCAGGCATTTGTCAAAATGTGCGGGGATAAAACCGCAGAACTCCGCCAGTTCTGCGGACAAACATTCGATAAATTAAAACTCCCCTACATTCCTTCTGTCACCAGTTTCATGATGTTCAACATCGATTCCATTAAGTGCAATTACCAGGAAGCGATGGAAAAACAAAATATCATGGTGCAACACAGAAATCATTTTGGTGGCAAATGGTGCCGTGTGAGTATGGGAACGATGGAAGAGATGAAGCTGTTTGCTAAGGCGCTGGAGAATATTTGTGGCTGAAGCCTCAAATGAGGCATTGGGAGGGGGCTAGACCTCTTTTGGCAATTAGTAATACAATTTAAAAAGCGACTTTACTTTCGACTTCACAGGCTGCACATACATACTGAAGTAGTTGTTATGCCTTTCTAAAATCTTATACCGGTATTGATCTCCTGGTTTACTGAAATTCTTCCTGACATTATTATTACTCTCAATAAATGTGATCACGAATTCAGTAGTTCGCAATTTCTCCAAAGATAGTCTTGAGTATGTGCCATCAATAAATCTATCCTCCCATGTAGAATCAGTGAGATTTACCAAGGCTGTATCACCATTTGTCTCCAGATACTTAAATCTGCCGATCTTAAAAAACATTTGGTAATCTTCAGTGTTGATCTCACTCTCGGGTTCTATATCAGTATCCTGCCAATCGCTGTTTCCTTTTTTCGTGTTGAAGGCTCTGGCAATTTTCCTGAATACTACACACTCCCGCTGTAAGCGGATCGTAACGTAGTCATAAAGTGCCAGGCTAGAATCCTCTGGCAAATCATTCAGATAGGGCTGGAGATGGGATTGATAAACCCGCAGCCATTTGACAGAGTCGTCCTCATTTCCTCGATTAACCTGAAGTTCTTTACACACCTCAGTCACCAGTTGGTCTT
This sequence comes from Sphingobacteriales bacterium, assembly GCA_046317915.1. GTDB lineage: Bacteria > Bacteroidota > Bacteroidia > Chitinophagales > Chitinophagaceae > Pollutibacter. Next base: position 29,501 of record JBKCVJ010000229.1, on the reverse strand, counting down.
TGTCGATTTTTGGTTGACTTGTACAACCAACTTCAATCACAACCAGTATGATGAAGAATATGGATAGACGTAACTGCATATCCTGATCAGGTTAGTTAGCAACAAAAAATGCCCACTGCCTCTATGCCTACATGCCTGGGAAAAGAGTCCTTCCAATCACTTCCCGGAACGGCCAGGGAATGCCTAGGAGGATCAGCACCAGCGCATAGATGAAATAGCTCAGTGCTTTGCGGTATTTAACTTTATCGTCTACTTGTTTTTTGGCCATGCCATAGCCGAGGGTGATAAGAATGATGGATAAGATCATGATCACCGGATGCTCGATCTGATAAAAACGAAGAAACTTGCCTTCCGGTATCGCTGCACCTTCGGGAAGATGCATGGAGATCAAACCGTAGCGGCCCAACAACCACTGGTACAAACCGATGAGCAAAGTCACATGCGCCGCGATCATCGTAAACAACCATGTCTTGCGATCACCATCTTTAAAAGGCTGACCACTTTTGAATCCCTGATAGGCTTTAATAATGGAGATGACCAACAAAATCAGGATCACCCAACGAAGAACGCTATGCAGATGTACAAGTCCGGTTTGCATGTAACTCAATTTAATGAACAACTAAAATAAGGGTAATTCTTCCACCTTCCAACTTCCACCTTCCACCTTACTCAGACCAGTCCGCCAGAAAGATGTTAGTATCACGCGTACCACCATTGTTCCTGTTACTGCAGAACACCAGCTTCCTCCCATCGTAAGAGAACATCGGGAAAGCATCGAAACCCTTGTCCCTGCTGATCTTATCCAGCTTGCCGTCAGAATTCAGGATATACATGTTAAACGGAAATCCGCGCTTGTATTCATGGTTGGAGGCGAAGATAATGCGTTTGCCATCGGGCATATAGTTGGGTGCCCAGTTGGCCTGGCCGAGTGCAGTATGCTTCACCATATTCTTTCCATCGAGGTCTGAACTGTAGACTTCCATCTTGGTGGGTGCCACCAGTCCTTCCACCAACAACTCTTTGTATTCTTTGATCTCTTCGGGTGTCTCGGGCCTGGATGCACGCCAGATCAGTTTCTTTCCATCGGGACTAAACCACGCACCGCCGTCGTAGCCAAGGGTATTGGTTACGCGCGATACTTTATAACTCTTCAGGTCCATAATGTACAGTTCAAGGTCACCGTCACGCACACTCGTAAATACCATCTTTTTACCGTCTGGCGAAATGGTGGCTTCAGCATCATAACCCGGTGTATTGGTCATTTGCTTCACGATCTTTCCGGAAGTGTCGGCCATGAAGATGTCCATCGATTTATATAAAGGCCAGATGTAACGGTTGCCATATTTGGTACGATCTGGTACAGGCGGACACTCATCGCCACCCAAATGCGTGGACCCGTAAACCACGTGCTTACCATCCTTCATAAAATAACCACAGGTGGTTCTTCCCTTGCCCGTGCTCACGAGCTTCGGAACGAAAGGCTCGTTGGGCGATGTGGGTACTTTGGCGATATAGATCTGGTCACACTGGATACCTTCTTTCGGATTGGTCTTTTGGAAGATGAGATACTTGCCGTCATAGCTGAAATAGGCTTCGGCATTATCGCCGCCGAAGGTGAGTTGGCGGATGTTTTTGAAATGCGTTTCCTCGGGATAGGCAAGCGTGTCAGAAAAGGCATTGGGCACTGAGGCATTGGGCATTGACGCGCCAGGTCGTGCGGCCAGGAATCCAATCGCAGCTATAAGAGGGAGCGCATATAAAAAACGCATGGGTCTATTGATTTTAGAGGCGGCAAGATACCCATTTTACCCGGCATGAATTGTCAGCCAATTGTCATGTCGTACCTTTAAACCATGAAAAGACTGTTTTTTCTGTTGGCGGTAGTGTTTTACGCGTGTGGCGGAAACAAAGAAACTAAACCCCAAACCCTAAACCCTGAACCCTCTGCCGAAGACTCTGTTCAATTGATCAGAAAACAGATCCTGAAAGACTCCCTAAACCCCACCCTCTGGGAGGCTCTTTACAACGCGGAACTCATCAAGGGTGATACCGCTGCGGCCCTGCGTTCCCTGCATATGTACACCAACCTCGTACCGGAGAACGGCGATGCCTGGTTGACGATGGCCTGGCTGATGGCCGATCAAAAAGATCCCCAGGTACTGGTGGTGTCTGATAGCCTGCAAAAAGTGGACGATCAACGCATTAAATCCACGGCAAAATACCTGACCGGCGTCTACTACTCCAACCTCGGCAATTACGACAAGGCCATTGCAATCTTTGATTCAGTGATCCTGAACAACTATACCTTTATTGATGCCTACATGGAAAAAGGCATCATCCAGCATGATCGCAAGCAATTTGCCTATGCGTTGAAGACATTTCAACAGGCCTTTCTGATCAAGAAAAATGATCCCGAGATCTTTCTATGGATCTCTAAGTGTTACGAGGGTTTAGGGGAAAGGGAACAGGCAGAAGATTGGAAGAAAAAGTATGAGGCTTTGAAGTGACATCTGCCCAATTGCCCAACGGCTCAAATGTCCATTTGCCCGAATTCCAAATTTCCCCACTCATCAAAATCCTTTTCTCATCTACGAAAACTAGTATATATTGTTTTCAAACTACGCTTCTTATGAGATGTTTGCTATTGCTGGCAGCGGCAACGGCCACGGTTACCGCCACTGCCCAGCCCAAGCCGGATACTACGGCGCCTAAAAAGGATACAGTTCCCCATACCAAATTCACGGCCCTTCCGCTGAAACCGGAACGCCAAATCAAATTCAACGCCAAGGAAGGCACATGGATGAGTGTTGACGTCTCCCCGGATGGAAGCTCCGTGGCCTTCGATCTCATGGGCGATATCTATACCGTTCCCATCACGGGCGGTAAGGCCACTCCCGTCACCACGGGCATGGCGTATGAAACCCATCCCCGCTACAGCCCGGATGGTAAAAAAATCCTCTTCACCAGCGACCGTTCCGGATCAGATAATATCTGGTACATCGATATGGAGAAACAGGATACCATTCAACTCACCAAAGACCCTACGGAAGATTTTCCCGCGGCCATCTGGACCCCCGATGGAAACTATATCATCGCTTCAAAAGGCAAAAGACTGCCTAAATTATTCATGTACCATAAAGATGGCGGCGGCGGTATTGGCCTGAATGAACAGTCTGGTGGACTTAAAACCATTGACCCTGCGGTAAGTGCCGATGGCAACACGGTGTATTACAGCCAGCGTGGTGGTTCCTGGAATTACAACGCCCTCATGCCCCAGTATCAGATCGGTACGTACGACAGAAAGAAGGGTGTTACCAACACCATTACTTCACGTTATGGATCGGCCTTCACGCCAACCCTCAGCAAGGATGGCAAGTGGATGGTCTACGGAAGCAGATACCAGGATAAAACTGGTCTCGTGATCCGAAATTTGCAAAGCGGTGATGAAAAATGGCTGGCCTATCCTGTGCAAAGGGATGAGCAGGAAAGCATCGCGCCGCAAGGTGTGCTTCCCGGCATGAGCTTTACGCCAGACAGTAAATTCCTCATTGCCAGCTACGGCGGTAAACTCTGGAAGCTACCGGTTGAAGGTGGCAAGGCAACGGAGATTCCATTTGAGGCCGATGTGGCCCTGCAGATGGGACCCCGCCTCTATTTTAATTACGCCATTAAAGATACCAGTGCGGCCCTGGCCACACAGATCCGCGATGCGGCACCCAGCCCGGATGGAAAGCAACTCGCCTTCACCGTGCTGAACAGGTTATATGTGATGGACTTCCCCAACGGCACGCCCAAACGTGTGACCAATTTCAACTTCACGGAAGCCATGCCCACATGGAGTCCCGATGGTAAGCAGATCGCATTTGTAACCTGGAGTGAAAAAGACGGCGGTAACGTATATAAGACTACCCTCGGTCCAAAGCCGCTCATCACAAAAATCACCACCAGCGCTGACGGATTTTACATGCAACCTGCATGGAGCTATAACAACCGCATCGCATTTTTCAGCGCCCCCAAGCGTCTCTTCAGTGACGCCGAAGATCCTTTCTTCAGCGGTGCGGAAGCGGACCTGGTTTGGGTGAACGCGAATGGTGGTGCCGTGAATAAAATTGAATATGCCGGTCAGTACGGCAATGTGCATTTTACCAAAGATACCAGTCGCGTTTTCCTCAACGGACCCGGTGGTTCATTGCTCTCGATGCGTTGGGATGGTACCGATATCAAAACGCATGCGCGTATCACCGGTATCACTACTTATGGTTCCGTGCTGGATGCAGATGACCACAGCCATGGGCAAACGGTAGAGGGCGAAGGGCAGATGGCCAATCCAATCAAATACGTGATGGGCAAACCCATCATGAATGCAACTGATGCCGTCAATTATTGCATGCTGCCACAAGGCGCGAGTAACCGGGAACCGCAGAACATGCCCACACCCGCAGGAACCATCCTGATGGCGCCTGTAGGCAACCAGGCTGTTGCACAGGTGAACAACAACATCTATGTGATCACGATTCCTGAAGCTGGTAAGGTGCCCTCCATCAATGTTGGCAACGCTGCTTTTGCATCCTTCCCTTCCAAACAACTGACGGAGATCGGTGGTGAGTGGCCCGCATGGGAAGCCGATGGCAAGAAGATCCACTGGAGCCTTGGTAATGGCCACTGGGTATATGATACCGAGCGCGCGAAGTTCATCGAAGACTCTGTGAAAGCTGCGAAGAAAATCGAAACCAAACGTGTTGCAGATAGCGTAGCGGCGTTGGTGAAACTTGGTCCGGAAGCAAAGAAACTCGCAGATTCATTGGCAAAGAAAAGGACAGATAGTCTCACTGCATTATTTAAAAAAGATACGGCCCTTGCACGCAAGGATTCCATCGCCAAAGCAGAATTAAAGAAGAAAGAAAAATATGCGCCAGATGAGCGGCAGGTGAAAGTGTACTATGCAAAGGATATTCCTACGGGCACAGTGCTGCTGAAGAACGCACGCATTGTAACGATGAGGGGCGATGAGATCATTGAGGGCGGCGATATCCTGATTGTTAACAACCGAATACAACAGGTGGGCAAATCAGGTTCCATCACTGCACCGCCGGGGACCAAAGAAATCGATTGCTCGGGCAAGACCATTACGCCGGGCTTTATAGATACGCACTCGCACATGTGGCCCTTCTGGGGACTACACAAAAACAGTGTGTGGATCTATGCAGCCAACCTTGCGTATGGAGTAACCACCACGCGCGACCCACAAACCGCTACAACGGATGTACTCACCTACAGCGATATGGTGGATGCAGGTATGATTCCTGGTCCGCGTGTGTACAGCACTGGTCCTGGTGTGGGCTATTGGATGTACAACCTGAAAGATCTGGAGCAAACCCGGAATGTATTGAAGCAGTACAGCAAGTACTTCAATACACAGTACATTAAGATGTATCTCGTGGGCAACAGGCAGCATCGCCAGTGGGTGATCATGGCAGCGAAAGAACAAAAGCTGATGCCTACCACGGAAGGCGGATTGGATTATAAGTTGAACATGACACAGTTGTTCGATGGCTATCCCGGTCATGAGCACAGCATTCCCATCTTCCCCTTGTATTCCGATGTCACCAGGACGATTGCACAAAGCAAGATGGCGTACACACCAACCTTGCTGGTTGCATACGGCGGACCCTGGGCAGAGAACTATTATTACACAACGGAAAGTCCTTTGCATGATCCAAAGCTGAATCGCTTCACCCCTTACGAAGAGTTGAGCGGTAAAGCCAGGCGTCGCGCCGGTGGATTGGGCGGCTGGTTCACGCCGGAAGATCATGTGTTCAAGAAGCACGCGCAAGGTGTAGGCAGTGTGGTGAGCCAGGGCGGATTGGCCGGTATCGGCAGCCACGGACAATTGCAGGGCCTCGGTTACCATTGGGAAATGTGGAGCGTAGGCAGTGGTGGCATGACGCCGCACCAGACCCTGAAAGTGGCCACTATACTCGGTGCCGAAGCACTGGGTCTGGATAAAGAGCTGGGTAGCATCGAAGCCGGTAAACTGGCAGACATCGTGATCATGGACAGCAATCCGCTGACCAATATCCGCAACACCAATACCATCAAGTATGTGATGAAGAACGGAAGATTGTACGATGGCAATACACTGGATGAGATCTATCCCACACCGCGCAAACTGGATGTGACACCATGGACCAAGCAGGCTCCGTTGGTGACGACGGATGTGAAGGAATAAGGGAATGTGCAGAAGTCAATAGGCATTGTAAACCCCGCTGAAAAGCGGGGTTTTTTGATGACTATTTGTCTGCTTCGTTCAGGCAATGCTCCACAACTACCCGTCCATCATTAAAATATCGTTCCAGTATTTTAGCTTGCGGTTCAGAAAACTTTTTAAACAGGTTTTCAAACCCAGCTCTGAATGCGTCATTGTATCTCTCCATGTGTTCCGTTAACCTGGTACGGTTGGGTTCGAGAATCACCTTTCGCCTGTCATTCGGATCAAAGGTTCTCCTGATCATTTTGGATTTCTTTAACCGCGCGATCACTCCTGTTATGGCACCAGTGGTGAGTCCGGTTCTGCGGGCCAGTTCGCCTGCGGTCATCGTTCCATAGCGCGAGAAAAGGAGTAAAAAGGATTGGTCCGCAGCTGAGACGGATGCTTTTCGACAGGCAAGTTCGTGAAGGAGAATCAGACCCTGCGAAAACTGCTGCTGTGAATCAAACAATTGGGAAGCCCGTACTGCTTTCATAGCTGATCGAGTTTTATCTTATTATCTAAGATATTTCGCTTGACTGAAGAAATCAAGTTCCAGAGATCGTTTGAACTTAAAAATATCCAGATGAAAAATACCTTAGTTTGTAAGATATTTATCTATGCGTTTGGATATGCAGATAGCACAGCTGTTTAAAGTCAAAAAACATGTCGGATTTTTATCTTAGCGACTAAGATTTCTTTCAAGCAAAATAAACAAGGTACCCTACCTCTTGAATACCAAAACTTAGCGTTGACATAAAACTTACAACTGCTTCAGCTTCGCGATGGTCCCTTTAGGATCTGAAGAAGCAAACACTGTATTGCCGGCAACCAGTACATCAGCTCCTGCCGCAATGATCTCTGTAGCATTATCAAGTGTAACGCCCCCGTCGATCTCAATCAATGCAGATGAGCCTTCGGCCTGGATCATCGCCTTGAGCTGGCGTATCTTATCCAGCGTGCGAGGAATGAATTTTTGTCCGCCGAAACCGGGGTTTACACTCATCAAACAAACCAGGTCCAGGTCTTTGATCACATCGCGGAGTAACTCAATAGAAGTATGCGGGTTTACCGCCACACCGGCTTTCATCCCGAGGGATTTGATCTGTTGGATATTCCGATGCAGGTGCGGGCAGGCCTCGATATGCACGGACAGTACATCGGCACCAGCCTTCTTGAAATCTTCCGCATATTTTCCGGGCTCCTCGATCATCAGGTGTACGTCGCAAACCTTAGTAGTAGCCTTGCGAATCGCCGCAATCACGGGTAAACCGAAAGATATATTGGGAACAAATCGTCCGTCCATCACATCCAGGTGAAACCAATCGGCCTCACTCTCATTAAGCATTTGGGAAGCCTCGGCTAAACGAAGAAAATCTGCCGATAATAATGATGGTGCAATCAGTGCCATGGCGCAAAGATAATGAGGCAATTTGACAATGCGGCAGAGCGGCAATGGAGGCAGAAGGGACTAAATCCTAATCCCTACTCCCTAAACCCTTGCATCTCAACACGTACAAGCCTTGAGTTCGCCGTAATATACAAATAACGCTCGTCAGTATCAAAGGCCACATTGGAACAGCGATCTCCTACTACAATCCGACCGATCAGTTTTGCATCGGGCGTAAATACCAGTACACCGCCGGGGCCGGTCGCAAAAATATGGCCCGAACTGTGCACCTTCATGCCATCGGGCGCGCCTTGCTCTGGCATGGCACTGGCATCATAAAACAGCCTGCCATTCTCCACGCCGCCATCGGCCTTCAAATCAAAAACCATCCATATCCTGTTCTTGTCGGAATTGGCGACGTACAGTTTTTTCTCATCGCGGGAAAATGCAATCCCATTGGGCCTGCTCAACTCTTTATACAACAATTCCACACTACCATCTTTCTTCACACGGTATACGCCCTGAAACCGAATCTCTTTTGCCGGATCGTCCACATTCTCCACCAGCCCATACGGAGGATCCGTAAAGTAAAGCTCCCCACTGGAATGATACACCGCATCATTAGGAGAATTCAATCTCTTGCCCTCGTAGCGATCCGCAAGGGTCACAAATTTCGGAACAGGTTTATCTAGCGGCGCATCCATCCGCGCCATGCGCCGGTCGCCATGCTGGCACATCACCAGCCTCCCCTCTTGATCCAGGATTAAACCATTTGCACCCGGCTCGCCCCCACGGGGCTCGCTGCCCGTGTAGCCAGAAGGCGTGAGATAAGTTGTGAGCCCATCGGCCTCACTCCATTTCATGATCTTGTTAGGCGGTATGTCCGAGAATAACAAATAACCATTAACCCATAAAGGTCCCTCGCTCCATTTAAAACCCTCAGCGAGTATCTCTAGTTTGGCGTCCTTTTTAACCAGCTTGAGCATGGCCGGATCAAGGACCTCAATGCGTGATTGTTCCATGTATTTTTTTTCAGCAGGGGGATGCCCTTGTTTTTGGGCCGCCTTACACGCAACAAGCAACATAAAGGCAGCAGCAAAGCGTTTCATATACTAAATCTACGCATACAGGTATAGAAATCAGCCTCTTTGCTTAATTTTAGCGCATTTTCATGAAATTCCACTTTCGTCTAATCACCATATCCCTATTCCTTCTCCTGGCCCTCCCGGCATTGGCACAGAAGAAAGGCGCAACCGTCACCGGAAAAGTGGTGGACGAAAACGATGACCCCCTGCCACGTGTATCGGTCACCATCCTCGGCAGACAGCAGGGCGTTACCACGTCAGACTCCGGAACCTTTACCATCAAAGTGGCGGCCGATAAAGCTGTTGCACTGGTCTTCAGCTTCTCCGGCTTTCGCACGGAACAAAGAAATGTGTACCTCAACGATGGTGAAGAAGAGCGCATCATCGTGAAGCTGGTGAAGAAAAGTGAAACGATGGAGGAAGTAGTGGTCACTAACAACGCCGACAAAAAAGAAGTGGGCCTGATTCGCATCAATCCCAAGAACGCGTTGGTCATCCCCTCAACGATCGGGGGCGTGGAAAGCCTTATCAAAATATTCGTGGGCAGCAACAATGAACTCACCTCGCAGTACTCGGTCCGCGGCGGCAACTATGACGAGAATCTGATCTACGTGAACGATTTTGAAGTGTTCCGCCCCTACCTCGTGCGCTCTGGACAGCAGGAAGGACTCAGCTTTATCAATCCTGAACTGGCCAGCCGTGTGAGCTTTTACAATGGCGGCTTCCAAAATAAGTATGGAGATAAGATGAGTTCCGTCCTCGATATCCAATACAAAAAACCCAAACGCTTTGGGGGCTCCGCATATGTGAGCCTGTTGGAACAGGGGTTTCATCTGGAAGGCAGCTCCAAGGATAATCGCTTCTCTTATCTTCTTGGCGTGCGCAACCGCACTAACCAAAGCTTGCTCAGTTCACAGGAAACCCAGGGCAGCTATATTCCGAGGTCTTCTGACCTGCAGGCCAATCTTAACTACATCGTCAATAAAACATGGAGCCTCGAGGCACTGGTGAGTATTTCGAGAACCTCCTTCACCCTGGTACCGGAATTTACGCAGCTTACGTCTTCGGTTTTCTCTCCGTTATTCAGTGCCAACCTCGGCGCCGATATTTACTTCGAAGGGCGTGAGGAAGATAAATACACCACCAACATGACGGGCCTTGCTGCCACGCAACAACTCAGCAAACGCGTGAAGTTGAAGTGGATGGCCAGCAGGTTTGAGAATGATGAGCGGGAGCAGTATGACATCATCGGGGCATACCTGTTTGGTGAAAGAGATTTTGATAAATCCAAACCCACTTTTGGCTTGATCGTAAATCCATTAGGCGCCGGCGTGTTTCAACAATTTGCACGCAACACCTTGAACATTGAAAACTGGAACATCTCTCACAAGGGCCAGTGGGATGGCGGCAAACACCTTTTACAGTGGGGTGTAGGTTATGATAAAACCCTGATCAACGACAGGCTCAACCAGTGGGAACGCAATGATTCTGCCGGGTATACCCTGCCGTTCAATCCAGATCAACTGAACCTCACGAGTGTGATCAAATCCAGTGCAGACCTCAACATCGATAAGTTTTCTGGTTATGTGCAGGACAATATTGCGTTGAATGATTCTTTTGGCGTTACCATGTCTTTGGGCATGCGTTTCAACTACAATGGTCTCAATAAGCAGTTGTTGATATCACCACGTTTTCAATTGGCCTGGCAGCCGCGCAAACATCCTGATCTCATCCTGAAACTCGCCGCAGGCGCATATCACCAGCCACCGTTCTATCGGGAATTGAGAAGGTACGATGGCACCCTGAACACGGGACTGCTCGCGCAAAGAAGCTGGCAGTTTGTAGCCGGGGCCGATTACCAGTTCCGCAAGGGCAGCAGACCATTCAGGCTGAGTGGTGAAGCCTATTATAAATCGATGACCGATGTGGTGCCGTATGATATCGACAATGTGCGCATCCGTTACTATGGTGAAAACAACGCCAAAGCATACGCCGTGGGCGCAGAATTACGATTGATCGGTGAGCTTGTGAAAGATGCGGAAAGCTGGGTATCCCTCGGAATCATGAAAACGATGGAGAACATCGATGGGGATCACTATTACAACTATTTCAACAAAGACGGTGAGCAGATCACCGGCGATACCCAGGATCAGGTGCCAGCAGATAGTGTGAGGGTTGAGATGGGTTGGTTACGCAGGCCTTCCGATAGAAGGATCACGTTCGGTTTGTTCTTGCAAGACTACCTCAGCACCAATAAGAATTTTAAAGTGCATCTCAACTTGTTGTTTGGATCCAACATGCCCTACAATATTCCGAACAGCGTAAAGTACAGAAACGCACTGGTGATAGAGCCCTACATCAGGGCCGATATAGGCTTCAGCGTGTTGTTGTTGGACAGTGAAAAAGGAAACCGAAGAAGCCATAGTCCGTTCCGAGAACTGGATAACATCTGGCTGAGTTTCGAGGTTTTCAATTTGTTGGATCGAAGAAATACCATATCATATCTGCTGATCAAAGACTATAGCAATAATATCTTTACGTTACCACAGCGGCTCACACCTAGGCTGGTGAATCTGAAGTTGCTGGTGCGGTTTTAGCAGCTCAGCCAGGTTACCAGCGTTTACTAACAGGCTGTTAATAACTAAATAACATTTCTTTTGAGCCGGTTTCTTTAAATTTAGGAGGATGGACGTAAGTAAAGGTACCCCGATCATCTAACCTAAAATTGAAGTGCATTGACAGAGACGATTATTAACCTGGAAACAGTTAACCCTCTTGAATTTTTTGGTGTTAACAATGGTAAGTTAGACCTCTTGAAGAAAAAGTTCCCCCTGTTGAAGATTCTTAGCCGCGGCACACAGATCAAACTCAGCGGCGCTCCCGAACAGATCGAAAATGCGAAAGAAAAAATTGAACTGCTGGTGCAGTACCTGGAAAGGAACGGCCATGTCAGTGAAAATTATTTCGAGCAGATCCTCGGTGGTGATGATGCGGAAACGGTGGACAATTTCATTGAACGCAATCCCAACGATGTGTTGGTGTTTGGCCCCAACGGTAAGTCGGTACGCGCCCGCACCGCCAACCAGAAACGGATGGTGACGGCTTCCGAAAAAAACGACATCATGTTTGCCATTGGTCCGGCCGGTACGGGTAAAACCTATACGGCAGTAGCCCTGGCAGTACGTGCGTTGAAAAACAAGATGTGCAAAAAGATCATCCTGACCCGCCCTGCAGTGGAAGCGGGCGAAAGTCTCGGTTTCCTGCCTGGTGATCTGAAGGAGAAGATCGATCCATACCTGCGTCCGTTGTATGACGCGTTGGACGACATGATCCCGGCAGACAAATTGGGTTATTACATGCAGACCCGCGTCATTGAGATTGCACCGCTCGCTTACATGCGCGGTCGTACCCTTGATAATGCTTTCATCCTATTGGATGAAGCGCAGAACGCGACGGAACTGCAGTTAAAGATGTTCCTCACGCGGATCGGCGCCAACGCAAAGGCCATCATCACGGGTGACCTTACCCAGGTTGACCTTCCCCGCAACCAGCGCTCCGGCCTGGATAAGGCGGTACGGATCCTGAAGAATATTGACGGCATCGCGCATATTGAACTGGATGAAGAAGACGTAGTGCGCCACCGGTTGGTGAAAGCTATCATCAAGGCGTACGACAAGGATAAGGAGCGAGACAGCCATTAAGTTAGTTTGCAGGTCGCAAGGTCGCGAAGGTTGCAGGGAGGCCCCTAGCCCTCCTGCGACCTTGCGACCTGCGAACTTATATTTATATTTGAGCATGAGAATTATAGTGTTCCTCGCAACTGTGCTTTTACTGTCCTGCAACTCCTCTCCCGTTGGGTTTGAAAAACCAGACGACGGGCTGGATGCGGCAAGGGAGTTTATCCGTGCGGAACTGGATGGCGATTACGTAAAAGGGGAGCTGTATATCATCAACGATGAAGAAGACAAGAAGCTCTACCAACGCTATGTGGAATACATGAAAAAACGACCGGGTAAAGAGCTCATTGAACTCAAGCAAGCCAGCATTCTGGTGAATAAGGTGGAAGAAGTGAGCGACTCTGTACAGATCATCAACTACGCCAACTCTTACTCCAAGCGGCCGATGGACATCAAGATGGTGAAGCAGAACGGCGAGTGGTGGGTTGATTTCAGTTACACCTTCTCAGGAAACTTACCGATTGCAGAATGAAAGAGATTCTCTATGTGGGTGCAGGCAGTGCCATCGGAGGGATCAGCAGATACTTGGCCAGTAAAGGCATTACGGCCATCTTCAACTACCCGTTCCCGTTAGGTACATTCTTGATCAATGTAGCCGGAAGTTTACTGATTGGATATTTTATGGGGCAGTCTGCCAAAGGATCTGTCACTGCAACCTCCTACCTCCTACTGGCAACTGGTTTCTGCGGTGGTTTCACCACCTTCTCTGCTTTTTCAATGGAAAACATCAATTTGCTCCGCAACGGGCAATACGGTCTGGCCATCACGTATATGGCAGGTTCAGTGTTCATAGGACTACTCGCCTGCCTGCTGGGCTATCACTTCGGAAAATAATTATATGCGCATACTCACGCTCACAGTGCTGTTGTTCAGCATGGCTTTTGCTCCGGTGTACGGGCAACAAAAACCTTTGCTGCGTCATGTGGTGGTCTTTAAATTTAAAGACGGCACATCGGCTGATGACATCAAAAAAGTAGAAGACGCCTTTCGCGCGCTTCCTTCCAAGATCAAAGAGATTCGGGGGTTTGAATTCGGGACCAATAACAGTCCGGAAAACCTGAATCTGGGATTTACGCATTGCTTCCTGGTGACGTTTCATAGTGAAAAAGACAGAGACGTTTATCTTCCCCACCCCGCGCATCTCGCGTTTGTGGAAGTGCTGAAACCGCATTTGGATAAGGTATTTGTGATAGACTACTGGACAAAAAACTAAAACCAGCAATTAACAATTGGCAATTAGCAATTGGCAATTGGCACTGGTTTTTGGGAGGTGGATTTTAGTATGCATCACTAACTTCCAATGACCAGTGCCAATTGTTATTTGCTAATTGCCAATTGCTAATTGCTTATATTAGCGTTTAAACAATTTAGAGCTTATGCTAACTGTCCTTCACCCCTGGCACGGCGTTAGTCCCGGCGATCAATCGCCCCGCATTGTAAATGCCGTCATCGAGATCCCGAAGGGATCAAGGGCAAAATATGAGATTGATAAACCCAGCGGTCTGTTAAGACTTGACCGCGTAATCTATTCCTCATTCATTTATCCGGTGAACTACGGGTTCATTCCGCAGACCTATGGGGATGACAAGGATCCACTGGATATCCTGGTGCTTTCTTCCGTAGAAGTACAGCCACTTTGCCTGATGGAAGCAAGGGTGATCGGGGTGATGCAGATGATCGATAATGGTGAGGGCGATGATAAGATCATTGCTGTAGCCACCAACGATCCAGCAGTAAACTATATCAACAACATTGAGGAAATGCCTAAACACTTTTTCCTGGAACTGAGGCACTTCTTTGAAGAATATAAGAAACTGGAAAACAAGGTGGTGAAAGTGGAAGAATTCCAGGACAAGGCCACGGCTTTGAAAATTGTGGAGACCGCTTTGGATTTTTACCAGGAGACCTTCCATCAAAAATAAGATGCTTAATAAACCACCCATGACACTCACAGTAATCATTATCGTGATCATCATCGGACTGGTCGCCGGTATGCTGGGCGGCATGGTGGGTATTGGGGGCGGACTCGTCATCGTGCCGGCCCTCATGTATTTTCTTGCATTTTCACAGCACCAGGCGCAAGGCACATCATTGGGACTGCTGGTATTGCCCGTGGCCATCCTTGCCGTGCTGAACTATTATAAGAGTGGCTTTGTGGATTTCCGTGTTGTTGGTCTACTGGCCATCGGCTTTGTGGTGGGCAGCTATTTCGGCAGCAAAATGGCGCTCAGTGTTCCACAACTCACCCTTAAAAGGATCTTCGCGATCTTCATGATTGTCATTGCGCTGAAGATGTTATTCATCGATAAAAAATAGAAAGACTACCGAAGAGACCTGAGTTCCGCCAGTTGATGGGAATATGCATTCATCTCTTCATTCCAGATGCCCGTCTCATCCAGCTTGTCTATACGCACCTTCCCAAAAGCATGAATGATCCTGTCTTTCGCCAGTAGAATCCCAACATGCACAATCCGCCCGTCTACCTCAAAAAACGCCAAATCCCCCCATTTTGCATCACTGCGACCTTGCGACCTGCCAACTGCGACCTGCTCCGAAGCGTCTCTCGGCAACGCATACCCGAAAACACCCATCACCATCTGCACGAAGCCGGAGCAATCAGCTCCAAAGACAGTGCGGCCGCCCCATAGGTAGGGCGTATTGATGAATGTTCCTGCAACTTTTTTCAGCATCTCTTCAGAGAAGTTGGAGGTTGGAAGTTGGAGGTTGGAAGGCTCAACCACAAACTTGCCTTCAAAAGCGCGAGGCCATCGGGCACCAAAGGGAAGGATCATGGGATGTCCGGCGGCATCAAAGATCGTGTTGCTCCACCCGGTGAAAATGTCATCGATCTTTTCTTCTTTGTTAGCGTTTAGCATCAACTGGTTACCCATACAAAAGCCACTGTAACCATCATGGGTGCAGGTGATGTGATAAAAGCCATTCTCGACGGGACCTTTGACCTGGCAGGATTCACCGAAGACGAGTTGACTGGTCATTTCCGAAGCATGGTCAGGCGATAGACGGAGTGGTGCAACCGGAACAACGCATAGCGCAAACATATTGCAAAGGTAGCGTGAAGGTTTGACAGTGTGACAACCTCCTACACTGATACTTTATGGAATTAACATCACTCTTGCATCATCTAAGTAAATAAACACCGAAATTACGATATGCCTGCACCTGAACATATGAATGACCAGCAATTGCTGGAAAAGTATTACAAGGACCAGGATGCACGTTGGCTTGGCATGCTCCTGCAGCGCTACACCTTCCTGCTTTTCGGTGTGAGCATGAAATACCTGAAGCACGAAGAAGAAGCAAAGGATGCCGTGCAACAGGTATTCCTGAAAGTGCTGGTAGAGATGCCCAAGACCAAGGTTATGTATTTCAAGAGCTGGCTGTATATGATCGTCAGGAATCATTGCTTGATGAAACTGCGGGACAAAGGCCAGCACGTGAATATTGAGGACCGAAATTTTGCATCGGCAGATGAAGTGGAGGAGCGTCAGAGTCTTCGTCAGAAAGAAGAGATGCTGAACAAGATGGCTGAGGCGGTAAATGAATTGAGTGCGGAACAAAAGACTTGTATAAATTTATTCTACCTGCAAAAGCAGACTTACCAGGAGATCGTTGAGAAAACCGGGTTTAACATGATGCAGGTAAAGAGCTATATTCAAAACGGAAAAAGAAACTTAAAAAACAATCTTCTAAAGAGGCTGGAACATGAACGATAAATCACGCGATATCATGCACAGCTCGTCTGGCCATGTGGATGAACAGAAGCTGATGGACTATCTTGAAGGCAAGCTCTCCAGGGAGCAGGTGTATGAGGTTGAGCAGATGATGACAGAATCAGGATTCCTCAATGAAGCGATGGAAGGGCTTTCTGATATGAAAGACAAGCAGCGCATCGCTACCATATTGCATGAACTCAACAGTAAGCTGCAGGTAAAAACACAAAAGCAGAAAAGGAAATACCAACCCTTGTTTCCGAATCAGCAAACACTGACCCTGGTGGTATTGATCACCATTCTGCTTTTGGTTATATTGGGATTTGTGATCTACAAGATGTCACAGACCCAATAGTTACTGGTATTGTATATACATCGGTAACGGCTTAGCCTTCATCAGGTCTTCCGGCGTCAGCATCTTGTGCGGGGGATTCTTCAGGTCATTCTTGTAGAACAACTTAAACCCTGTAAACTGCACGGGCTCTGCGTGGATGAAGTACCTGTAGGTACCCATTTTCTTTGCGGGCTCACCCCAGCCATCCATATGCATGACGATCTGTACCTCTGGTGTTTTCTTGATATTCTTGTAATTGGTCACCATCCCCTGGGTAAAACGGTGGATCACGAGGATCTTTGGAGGCAGGTTGTTGTCCTTCACGATCTGGGATAAATAATCCGTCACATCGTTGATATCTGCGGCATCATAAGTACCGATGGCTTTACCGGGTGCCTGTCCGCCTTTCATGCTGAATTCAGGATCTATACCGATATGCACATTGGGACGCTTCAAATATTCTGCAAATTCCGGCAACTCTTCCTGGATGGAACCCAATCCCACCTGGATATCGAGGAAAACAATCGCGTTGATCTCATCGGCCCATTTCAACACCGTATCGATTTGCTTAAACGGCATGCGTAAGCGATACTTTCCGTTGGCACCGGGCGCACCCTGTGCCGTTACGGCGATATAATGTAACGCGGGTTGTACGGGTGTATTGGGATCTGCTTTTTCCCATGCAGCCACTTCCTGCTTCAATTTGGCAAACATCTGCGGCTTCGGCAATTCACCGAGGATACCCATGCGGGTAGAATACAGGTTTCCGTAATAAGCAATCACCCGCTTAAAAGGTAAAATAGCACCTTCTCGTGGTAGGGGGGCCGCTGCTGGCCATTTGCCCGAGGAGTCGCCATTCAACATATACTTCATCTTGGCCACATAAGCTGCCGAATCCAGCACGGGAGCGGGCGGCGGCGTTGCCACCACTGTGGTATCTTTTAACGATGGGGTAGAGTCTTTAGCTTCAGCCTTTCCGGCGCCTCCGCAGGAGGTCAGTACGTGAAGGACGGGTATAATCAAGGCAGCTCTTAAAATGTTACTGGAATACATAGGATTTTTGTTCTTCATTTGATATTGGTGCAAGATTACTGAAAACGCTGCAATCGCCTGATTATTATGCAAAAAGAGGTCGCATTTAGCGACCTCTTAACCTTTTTTCAGCGTTTTGCCTTGAATTAAGGCTTGGGTTCAACCGGAGGCTCTTCATCGCCGTCCAGTTTGTCCACCAGCTTGTTCCAAAGTCCTTTGGCGCCTTCAGCCAGATCGCTGAGCTTTTCCTTGGCTTCGTCTGCCAGTTCGCCAGATTTGGCTTTGTCCCAAAGCTCTTCAGCCTTGTCTTCTACCGAATCCCAAACTTCTTCCGCCTTATCGCCCAGTTGCTCTGCCTTTTCCTTGGTTGCGTCCCAGGCATCGCCCGTTGCATTTGCGGCTGTTTCAGCACCTGATTTCAAGCTATCTGCTGCAGCATCTACGGCACTTTTGTTTTCTGACATGATTCTAATGTTTTTTTGATGAAAATAGAAGGACTCTAAAATTAATCCCAAAACCCTACGCTTCCCGGTTAAGTTTGTATCATCATTTCTCAGCTTATCTTTGCGCCTTCAACCTCCCTCCATGAATACAGTTAAGAATCTCCGTACCATCGGTAATATTGAAGGTATTTCCTATATCCTCCTGCTTTTTGTTGCGATGCCCCTAAAATACTTCGTGGGTGTGCCGATGGCCGTCCGATTCATGGGCAGTATCCATGGATTCCTGTTCGTGCTCTTCATCATCGCCCTCTTCCTGGCTGCCCGGGCAAAGAAATGGTCGTACGACAAAGTTGCCTTTGCATTTCTGATGTCGATTGTACCTTTTGGGACCTTCTATTTGGATCAGAAATTGCGAAAGGAAGAATAAATCAGTCTTTCTTCAGCGCAAATTCAAAAAACTCATCCACATCTTTCTTGAACTTGATGAGATCCGGCTTGTTGATGTAATACATGTGCCCCGCATTGTAATCATATACTTTCACATTCTTCCTTTGCTCTGGCCTTAATTGCATGTGTTCAATATCATACAGTGCAGTAAAATATGGCGTCGCAAAGTCATAGTATCCCCTGCCGAGATAGATTTTGAGCGATGGATTCTTGGCCATCGCATCACGCATCATTTCGGCCACATTCAAAAACTGATTCTGCACATTGTTGTAATTCCACGGACGCACATCACCGAAAATATTATACCCTTTCTCTTCCTTGAAGTTCAGGTCTTTCTGCAGGTAATCATTCAATGCTGAAGTGAATGGTCCGTCGATATTGGAGAACGATGGATCAAAACTGAAGTTCTCCCCTGCATCTTCAAGATCTCTTCCCGTAAAACGAGCATCGAGCCTGCCGATGATGAGTCCGTCGTTGCGGCGCAACTCTTTCCAGAATCGATTCTCTTCCACACGAAGATTTGCCTTCAAACAGTAGTCTTTAGAAAGGCCTGTATAGTAAGCCATCTTGGTAGCTACCTTGTCTTTCTCTGCATCGGTGAGCCAACCGCCTTTAATCAATGCTGTAGCGTATTCTCCAATGGCAAACGACTCAGCTTCTTTCAGCGTCTTCTGCAGATCCGCCTGCAATTCCGGAGCGAGCTTCTTGTGGTACCAAGCCGCAGCGGTATATGAAGGCAGGTACAATGCACGTGGCATATCGTTACCCGGATAGTAATCATTGTTGCCGAAGTTCAGGATCGCTGAGATGAGGAAAATTCCATTGAAATAAATTCGATGTTGATCCTGCAAATATTTAGACAATCCCGCGGCACGCGTGGTACCATAAGATTCACCCGCCAAAAATTTCGCGGAGCCCCAGCGTTCAAAGCGTGATAAAAAATGCCGGATAAACGAACCCATGGATTGAAGATCCTCGTTAAAGCCGTGGAACTGTCTGGGTGATTCACCCGGTGCCGGCCGCGAAAAACCCGTAGCCACCGGATCAATAAACACCAGGTCCGTTTTGTCGAGCCAGGTATATTCATTGTTAACCACCTGGTACGGCGGTGCCGGTGCCGTGCCATCGTCTTTCAACAACACCCGCTTCGGCGCGAGGCCACCCATGTGCAGCCATACGGAAGAAGAACCCGGGCCACCATTAAAAGTAAAGGTGATGGGCTTATTGGCCGATGCAATCCCGTCTTGTTTGTAATACACGAAGAACATCTTCGCGATAATCTTACCTGTATCATTGCGTAGATCTAGATAGCCTGTGTACGTGGTGTAATCGATCTTCTTACCATTCACCATGGTGACCGATCCTTTGCTGATGGATGCGGTAATCCCAGCGGGAAGGGGTGCTTCTTTTGGAATCTCTTTAACCTGAGCATTAACCTGGATGAAGAAGGCAGAAAGGACTGCCAGCATGTATAATTTTCTCATGGCAAAAAGATAAGGAAAATTGGCAAACCAATCATTCAGTAATACAAACATTCAGGCAATCAGAAGTTGACAATCTGGTATCTGGGATGCCAGACTTCCACTCCCGTTTTTCTGAATGACTGTATTACTGTATGCCTGGCTTGCCAACTACGCCGCCTTCCTCCTCCGGTAGCTACCAACCGCTTTGGATAACTGCTCCACGGTAATCGCCTGCTCAAACAACTGATCATTAATAAAGATTACAGGCACATTGCGCACCCCACGCGCCAGTCCTTCCATCAAATCATTCCGCACCGTCCACCCATAAACAGAATCCGTCAGCTTAGGCAAAAAATTCTTATCATGAACCCCAACCTCTTTCGCATACTCACGCAGGCTGATGGCGCCGAGGTTTCGCATGTTATGAAAGATCATATCATGCATCTCCCAGAACTTTCCATGCTGCGCCACGAGGATCGCCGCTTCCGCCGCCTTATGTGCTTTCTGGTGAATTTGTGTCAGGGGAAAATGCCGAAAATTAAACCGGACCTTTCCTTCATGTTTCGCCAGCACCTGTTTGATCACTTCATGCGCATCAGCACAGGCCTGGCTTTCATAATCGCCCCACATCACTATGCTCACCGGCGCATCCGCCGCCCCTATCCAAAAGTCTTTGGGAGGAATGATGTCTTCTTTTGATTTCATAAGTACATTTTATCAGTTCGCAGTTCGCAAAGGTCGCAAGGTCGCACCTGCGAACTATGCGACCTGCGAACTGGGACCTTCTTTTAGACGATGTAACTGCTTACTCAGTTGTTTGCAAAGCATCATTCCTGAAAACAACTACTCCATCAAAAACATCTACCACCACTGGTTTTGAACGATCTATGTCGCCAGCCAGGATCTTTTTTGACAATCCATTAACGATCTCTCTCTGGATCAGCCGCTTCAACGGCCTCGCACCAAACTGCGGATCATAGCCGTTCTCTGCTAGATAGTCGATCGCATAATCCGTAAACTCTAGTACAATCCCATTGTCCAGAACCAGCTTCTTTAGTTGATCCAGTTGTATGTTGATAATGCTCCTGATTTCTTTCTTCAACAACGGCGTGAACATGATGATCTCATCCACACGGTTCAGGAATTCAGGCCTGATGGTATTGCGCAAGAGCGTCATCACTTCCACCTTGGCTTTCTCCGTTACCGCATCCACATTTTTCTCGTTCACATCTTCAAAGGCTTCCTGGATGATATGTGACCCGATATTGGAAGTCATGATGACGATCGTGTTCTTGAAGTTCACAACTCGACCTTTATTATCCGTCAGCCTGCCATCATCCAGCACCTGCAACAACACGTTCCATACTTCAGGGTGTGCCTTCTCGATCTCATCCAACAATACCACACTATATGGTTTTCGCCTGACCGCCTCCGTGAGTTGACCGCCCTCATCATAACCGACATAGCCGGGAGGTGCGCCAACTAACCTTGAAACGGTGTGCTTCTCCTGGTACTCACTCATGTCGATCCGCGTCATCATGCTCTCATCATCAAACAAATATTCCGCCAGTGCTTTCGCGAGTTCCGTTTTACCCACACCGGTGGTACCGAGGAAAATGAATGAACCGATGGGTTTCCGCGGATCCTGCAAGCCTGCCCTGCTCCTGCGTACGGCATCAGCCACGGCTGTGATCGCCTCTTCCTGGCCCACCACCCGCTGGTGCAGGTGCTCTTCCAGGTGCAACAGTTTTTCGCGCTCGCTCTGGATCATCCGTGATACGGGAATGCCGGTTGATTTCGCCACATTCTCGGCAATGTCTTCCGCATCCACTTCTTCTTTCAACAACCTGCGTTCTGAAATCAGTTCCAGTTGCTCGTTCAATTCCGCGATGATCTTCTCCTGCTCTTTGATCTTGCCATAGCGAATCTCCGCCACCGCACCATAATCCCCTTCACGCTCCGCACGGTCGGCCTGCAACTTCAACTCCTCAATCCCCGCTTTTGCATTCTGCACTTTCTCCACCAACTCTTTCTCTTCCTTCCACTTGCTCTTATAGGTATCCCGCTCCACCGCAAGGTTCGCAATTTCCGTATTCAACTCTTTCAACTTCCCCTCATCACTCTCCCTCTTAATGGCTTCGCGCTCAATCTCCAATTGACGGATCTGCCTTTCCAACTTATCCAATTCCTCCGGCATGGAGTTCATCTCCAGTCGCAATTTAGCCGCACTTTCATCGATCAAATCGATTGCCTTATCCGGCAGAAAACGATCGGTAATGTACCGATGACTTAACTCCACCGCTGCAATGATCGCTTCGTCTTTGATACGCACATGGTGGTGCGTTTCGTAACGATCTTTCAAACCGCGCAAAATGGAGATCGCATCTTCCACAGACGGCTCTTCGATCATCACCTTCTGGAACCTGCGCTCCAGTGCTTTATCTTTCTCGAAATACTTCTGGTATTCATTCAAAGTAGTGGCACCAATCGCACGGAGCTCTCCGCGCGCCAATGCGGGCTTCAGGATGTTTGCGGCATCCATCGCGCCCTCACCACCACCCGCACCAATCAAGGTATGTATCTCATCGATAAACAAAATAATCTCTCCTTCACTCTGCGCAACTTCTTTCACCACACCCTTCAGCCTCTCTTCAAACTCACCCTTGTATTTAGCTCCCGCTATCAGTTGCCCCATATCCAATGCATAGATGATCTTGCTCTTCAAATTCTCCGGCACATCGCCGTTCATGATCCGCATGGCAAGGCCCTCGGCAATCGCCGTTTTACCCACACCGGGTTCACCAACGAGGATGGGATTATTTTTAGATCTTCTGGTAAGAATATGCAGGGTCCTGCGGATCTCTTCATCCCTTCCAATGACGGGGTCAAGCTTTCCCTGCCTCGCCATCTCATTGAGGTTACGCGCATATTTATTCAGGGTGTTGAACTGCGTCTCCTGGGTCTGTGATTGCACCGTCTCCCCTTTGCGCAAATCCTTGATCGCCGTGACCAATCCTTTTTCGGTTAGTCCTGCCTCCTTCAACAGTTTCGCCACGCCATCGTTCCCCTGGATCATCGCCAGCAACAAATGCTCCGGCGTTACAAATTCATCGCCGAAACTTTTCAGCACGGAACCTGCCCGAAGTACCACACTGTTGAGGTCCCTGCTGATGGATTGCGCGGGCTCGCTGCTGGTCTTGGGAAGTTTCCCAACCATTTCATCCAGCCTGCTCTCTAAGAGGTTGATGGTGACATTATTTTTCTTCAACAGGTACTCCACGGGAGAGTCCTGCTGATCCAGCATCGCCTTCAACAGGTGCTCCGATTCAATGTTCGGGTTCTGTGAATTAAACGCTAATTGCTGGGCCTGTTGGATCAGTTCCGCAGCCTTTATAGTAAAGTTGCCTAAATTCATATTCTCGTATTTAGTTTCAAGCTTATGTATCAAAACATCTACCAAACACAGGATCAGGCTATTATGTCAGACAAACACCGCAAAATCTGCCTCAAAGGCAGTCTGGTCGTGCTTTTCATGCTATTATTACAGGTCAGTTTTGGGCAGGATTTCAGCCAGGCCGACCAATTTCTCGTCAAGAACCAGAAGGCCTTGGGCAATGAGCTGGTGGTGGTGGTGCAAAAAGGCGGTCAGCCCGTCTATAAAAAAGAGCTGGGCAAGGATTTCACCCTCCAATCCACCGCAAAGGCCGAAGAACTCACGCAGTGGTTTGTAGTGGCCACCGCTTTGTTGCTGAACGATGAGGGCAAGATGAAGCTCGATGACCCGCTGGCAAAATTCACCCCCAAGTATGAACAATACATGAAGGGATACATCACCGTCAGGCATGCTTTAACGCATACGCACGGTCTGGATGCCGGTAAGGACAATGTGGGCAAGATCTTCTCCAAAAATTCTTTCGACAACCTCAACCAGGAGAATGATGTGTACATCACTAAGCGCGACATTCGTTCCAATCCCGGCGAGATGTTTGAATACTCGCGCATGGGCCTCGGCATGGCAGGCAAGGCGATGGAAGCGGCAACGAAGAAATCGATTGATCGATTGATCCTGGAAAAATTATTCCGTCCACTTGGGATGCGACAATCAACGTTCAGCAATGATAATGGCAAGGTGGACCCCTTTGCAGGTGCGTTTACATCTGGTCAGGACTTTTTAAACTTCTCACAGATGCTTTTGAACAAGGGAACCTTGAATGGAAAAAAGATTCTGAGCGAAGACGCGGTGCGCGAACTGCGCAAGCCACAGTTCACCGATGCACGCGTAGTGACCAAGCCAGACATGTATAAGAACGATGATTATTGTCTCACCACTTGGGTGACAGATAAAGACGGCGATGGCAATGCAACGGTGATCCGCCAGGGATTGGGTGGCACGCAAGCGATGATCGACTTCGCCAATAACACGGTGATTTTGATTTTGCTGAAGGATCCCGATGGCGATAAGAAAAAAGCACTGACCAGTGAACTCATGACCATCCTTGCCGGAAAATAAATTGCAAGCGGAGCAACATACCCAATGGATTAAGTCGCAGGCCGCTCAATTAGGGTTTGCATACTGCGGTATTGCCCGCGCGGAGCGGTTGAATGATGATGCGGCCAGACTGGAACGCTGGCTGAACAAGGGCATGCACGGAAGCATGGGCTATATGGCCAATCATTTCGAGCTGCGCGTAGATCCAACCAAACTGGTGCCGGGCGCGAAATCTGTGATCACTTTATTATTCAACTACTACCCTACTGCTGAACAGCCTGCGGATACTTCGGTTAAGGTATCCCGTTATGCTTATGGGGCAGACTATCATGAAGTGATCCGTACTAAGCTGAAGACCTTATTGCAAATGATGCGCGAGCACATAGGTGCAGTTGAAGGCCGGGGATTTGTAGACTCCGCCCCCGTACTGGAACGGAGCTGGGCTGTGCGCGCAGGACTCGGCTGGGTGGGCAAGAATGGAAACCTGATCCGCAAACAAAACGGCTCTTATTTTTTCATCGCCACTTTAATCACAGATGTAGCGTTGGAATATGATGATCCATTTGCAGCCGATTTTTGTGGCAGTTGTACAAAGTGTATCGATGCCTGCCCTACCGATGCCATCCTCCCTGAAAAAATTGTTGACGGCAGTAAATGCATTTCCTATTTCACGATAGAATTAAAAGACGCGCTCATCCCTAACGAGGTAAAAGGAAAATTTGAGGACCGTTTATTTGGTTGCGATATCTGCCAGGAGGTTTGCCCGTGGAATCGGTTTTCCACGCCGCATCAGCATCCTGAGCTGGAGCCTTTGCCGGAGATCCTACAATTCATTGATAAAGATTGGCAGGAGCTCACGGAGGAGCAGTTTAAAAAATCTTTCAAGCACTCTCCACTCAAAAGGACCGGATATGAAAACCTGATGCGTAATCTTCGTTTTATCTCCACGGAGAAATTAAAGGGAGAAGTATAGAGATGAAACTACTGGTTAACAAGAACATTCTGTTGGAAAAATTCCAGGGAAAAGGAGGTTGGACATATGCACGATTACCCGAAGTAAAGCCAGATCCACACGCACATTTCGGATGGATCAAAGTTCGGGGATTGATCGATGATTTTGAGATCAGGCAATATCATTTGATGCCGATGGGCAATGGGGAACTGTTCCTGCCTGTCCGCGCAGAGATCAGAAAAAAAATCAAAAAGCAAGCGGGTGATACCGTAAAGGTCATCCTATACCGCGATGAAGATGAATTGTATATTCCCGAAGAACTGCAAGCCTGCCTGGATCTTGATCCCGATGCAAAGAAATCATTTACTAAACTGAAGCCTGACCAACAACGGGATGTCATTCAGTATATTTACAAACTGAAAAATCCAGACAACCGCGTGGAACGGATCGCTGAACTGATGAAGAAAGACTTTAAATTATAGGGAGTAGCTTTATACTTCCACCTTCCAACTTCCACCTTATGACGAATTTCTCACTAGTAGATAGCAACCTCATCTGGCATCCTTTCACCCATCAAAAGGATAAACAGGAAAACATATTCATTACACACGCCGAAGGGCCCTGGTTGTTTGACGATAAAGGGAATCGATATCTCGATGCCATCAGCAGCTGGTGGGTAAACCTGCATGGCCATGCGCATCCTAAGATCGCCGAGGCCATTTATGCACAGGCAAAAAAACTCGAACATATCATCTTTGCCGGCTTCACGCACGAGCCCGCCATAAGGCTTGCGGAAAAACTAATGCCGCTGCTGCCTGGTGATTTTACCAAAATATTCTACAGTGACAATGGCTCCACATCCACAGAAGTTGCGTTGAAGATGAGCATCCAGTATTGGTGGAACAAAGGTGTGAAGAAGAACAAGATCCTTGCCTTTCACAACAGTTATCATGGTGACACCTTCGGCGCTATGAGCGTCAGCGACCGTGGGGTGTTTACCCTCGCCTTTCATGATAGATTGTTTGAAGTGGTCTTTATCGATACCCCCACCGCGGAGAACATCGGCGAACTGCGAACTGCCATCTGCGAACTAGGCCAAGAAGTGGCTTGCTTCATCTACGAGCCGCTCGTTCAAGGAGCCGGCGGCATGAAGATGTACGATGCCGCGTTGATGGATCAATTGCTGGCTACAGCCAAAGAAAACGAGATCATTTGTATTGCCGATGAGGTGATGACAGGATTCGGCAGAACGGGTAAACTGTTTGCGTCTGAATACATGACCCATAAGCCGGATATCATTTGTCTAAGCAAGGGCATAACCGGCGGTGCGCTTCCTTTGGGTGTTACAGCATGCGCCGCACATATCTACGAAGCCTTTGTACAGGATGATAAGCTGAAAACATTTTTCCACGGTCATTCTTTCACTGCCAATCCACTCGCTTGCGCATCGGCTTTAGCCAGTCAGGAACTCTTGCAAACCGAGGAATGCCGGCAGGCCATTCAACGCATCACGCAATTCAATATCTCATTATTTGCAGACCTCGCCATGCGCAAACTTCCCATCTGCAATCTGCGTACCCTCGGGACTATCCTCGCTTTTGAACTCGATGAAGGCCGGGATGAATACCTGAATACCTCCGGCGCTGCCATCGGTCGCAAAGCCATGGAAGAAGGAGTCTACATCCGGCCGCTGGGAAATACCGTCTACATTATGCCGCCATACTGCATTAATCAAGCTGAATTGGATTTGATCAAAACGATATTCATTTCCTGACCGACTAATTCAGTCCTTTTTGCGTCATATATCCTTTTTTAAACGTCATTAATCAATATTTTTGTCGCTTTTTAACTACTTTTGACGCATATAAAAGTAAGATGGCGGACCAAAAATCCATAAAAGAACAAGAATCTGCAATACTCAGATCAATTGTTGGCTACCCGAACGGCTTAACCATTCACCAGATAAAAGAACAAATTGGTTGGAAGTCAGAAATCCGTCAATTGCAGCGCAGGTTAGAAAAGTTGTTGAAAAGCGGAGCTATAGACCGAAATGGCTATACGAGAGCCATTCGATATACACCGGTAATAGGCCCAAGTTTTGTACAGGAGCCCGAGTTTGAATCCAGAAACCATAACATTACACTGTCAGAGGGTGCAGCAGAAATAATTCTGGAACTATCAAAGCCTGAAAGGTTAAGAAATCCCGTTGGTTATAATCGCGATTTCCTGGAATCATATCGCCCAAACAAAGACTATTATTTAAGTGAAACGGAGCGGGACAAGTTGGCAATGATGGGTCGCATTCTGGAAATCGATAGCAACAAAGCCGGAACCTTTGCAAAAAAAATTCTGGAAAAGCTGCTTATTGATTTGTCCTGGAATTCAAGCAGGCTGGAAGGCAATTCCTATTCCCTATTGGAAACGGAACGTCTTTTAAAAGAGGGCATTAATGCAGAAGGAAAATTAAATATCGAAGCGCAAATGATCCTAAACCACAAGCATGCCATTGAATTCATGGTGTTTGCCGCGGAAGAGATCAATTATGATCGCTCAACAATTCTCAATCTGCACAGTCTATTATCCGAAAACTTGCTGGCAGAAGAAACATCATCTGGACGGCTTCGCGTTATTCCGGTCGGGATACGCAAATCTGTTTATCAGCCACTGAATCAGCCACAATTGCTGGAAGAAATGTTTATGCTGATGCTGGAAAAAGCAAGTGCTATACAAAATCCATTTGAACAGGCTTTTTTCATGATGGTGCAACTCCCGTATTTGCAACCTTTTGAAGATGTAAATAAGCGGGTTTCGCGGGTAGCTACAAACATAGCATTCAACCAGCATAATCTTTCTCCGTTAAGTTTTGTGGATGTACCGCATGATCTATACATCAAGGGATTGATTGCCGTGTATGAGTTAAATCGAGTAGAATTGTTGAAAGATATTTTCATTTGGGCATATGACAGGTCTTCAGCAAGCTACGCCGCGCTCAGGCGCGTAATTGGAGATCCAGATCCTTTTTATGTAAAGTATCAGTCACAGATCAAGGCGATGATCAATACCATCATTACAGAACTGTTTACAAAGGAAAGGGCCATCCGTCATATTCATGTACACTCGGCCTCAATACCAGAGCAGGACCGGGCAAAATTCATTGAAGAAGTGGAATCAGCTCTATTGGGCATGCACGAAGGGAACTTCGCGAAGTTCTATGTTCGGCCATCTCAATATAAAGCTTGGGTAGAGGTATGGCGATAATATAACGCGTTTGTTGTTTACTTCACCAAAATCTTGCCCAGTTTGATCGTGGATTTTCCCATCAATACCCTACGCAGGGCTACCACATACAAGGCATTATTCAACACCATTCCATGCCTCACCATTGCGGTGGGTTCATCCTCATTGGTGAACAGCATTTTCCGGGTGACTTTTCCGGTCTCCAGATCCAGCATCACTGAATAACAATCAGACTTCGCAAAGTTCAGCACTCGCTTCGCCGACTGGCCCGGCTGTGTAACAGCACCATTATCGGCGTGGTCGTTGTAGAAAAAAAACAATTTATTCTTATAGGGGATACAATTGAACGAGCTGTAAAAAGGCATGCCCCCTCTCACAAAAATAGAACTTGAAAAACTGACCCCCGGGCCAACACCTGAATTTGAGCTTGACGTACGTTCTACCTGCCATTTGGGGATAACGCTTACGAACTTAATATTCCCATCGCTCCCTATCCTCGTTGTCATAATATCGCCGGTGGAGTAATAATAAATTGTTGTGGTTCTTGTTTGATACACACCATTCACCATATTGGAATAGTAAGATGTACGGACGTCAAACTGAAACTGCTCGGCGATGAGTATGATAGAATTATCCTGCCCAACCAAAACTTTCTTGAAGCGGTAACTGTAAGCGAAACCTTCCGATTCACCCTCGGGTTCCTGGCTCTTCGATTTCCCTTTTTTATCAGTCTCCTCATTATCGTCATCCTTATACTTGCTGGCCATGGAAGCGGTGATCTCCTTCTCGCTGCTCATGAGCACCTCCCCGGTCAGCGGGTTGATCCTGTTCACCACAATGCCATTGATCATTTGGTCCGTAATGCTATTGGTGTAGTATCCACAAACAAAAATATCTCCCTTTCCGTTGGTCAC
>JBKCVJ010000228.1:0-28716 GCA_046317915.1 Sphingobacteriales bacterium | reverse complement strand
ATTCAAGAACCCCATCGAACTATATTATGTCATTCGTTCTGAACTTCCCTTGTTTACTTTCCAAAATTCTGAGAAGGCCACTGTGGCAGGATTGGAGTTTGAATTGAAAAAAACGCTGAGCAAGGAACGTGGAACTGCGTTGCATGATATGGCGATTTATCTGAACGCTGCATATATCCGAAGCAATATTGAACTGGGTGAAAACAGTGTGGAAGTGGTTAAAAACAGACCTCTGCAGGGACAGTCGCCCTACGTCATCAACTTAGCATATATCTATGCCAATGCCGCCAAGGGAGTTAAGTTTGAATTGATTTATAACGTTAGTGGCAAGAGTCTTTATTCAACTGGAGACGGACAGGAAACTTACCCTTGGTATTCCATGTCAAGACATATGCTGGATTTAAATTTCAACAAGGCTATTTCGAAACGTGTTTCCTTATCACTAGGAGTGTCCAACCTGTTAGATGCTCCTTTGGAGATCAGGGAAGATGCAAACCTGGATGGAAATGTGTCAGACCTGGGAACGGCAGACAATGTAATTCAGAAAGGTTATCAGGGGCAACGCATTTCTGCGGGCGTAAGTTGGAGAATACGTTAATCATAGCAATACAAAAAGCATAAAACTTAGTATATGAAATCAGGAAAAATCTTCTTCATAGCTTTTATCTTTTTTACCATCGCATCTTGTCATAAGGTACAAATCATCAGACCGCCTGAAGGTGGTGGAAGCGTCACTTTTTCAGGAAAAGGCGAATTCAAAAGTAACCTGCTTGTTGAGAATCGTATTCCTACCTCTAACACGAATCCATCAGACGATGAGACCCTGTTAGTAGGCAATGATGTAGGTCAATATTTCTCCAGTACGGATTTCGGAAAACCGTCTAACCCCAGTAAACTTCCTTTCCTCAAATCAAATGCCGTTGCAGGCCTTACCCTGCAATTACTGCCTTCAGATATGAAAGTAGTTTCATATCCCGGTGCATTTGGCACTGCAGCCGATCCTGAATGGAATATTGCATCGAACTGGTTTAAGATAAACCCTTACGACATGGAGTATCAGGGTCAATCGACGGCAGAAGTGCTCCAGGGGGAAATCAATTCGAACCGCACCCTGACGGCCAATAAAACCTATTTGCTGCGTGGTCAGGTTTTTGTGAATAGCGGTGCTACGCTAACCATAGAGCCGGGTACGATCATTTTTGGAGACGGAAAACCAAGCGATGGAATTTTATGTATCAACCGAGGCGGGAAGCTGATTGCAAGAGGTACTGCGGAACGGCCTATCGTGTTTACATCTTCAAAAGCAGGGAAGCAGCGCCAGCGTGGCGATTGGGGTGGCATCGTTATATGTGGAAGAGCTCCAAACAATAAAGGTACAGACGTATTGGTGGAAGGGATACAGACTGGAAGTTCAGGCGACGGTGGTAAGTACGGCGGTAATATCCCGGCAGATAATTCAGGTGAGATAAGCTATGTAAGGGTGGAATTTGCCGGCATCGCGGTTACTCCCGGTAATGAGGTGAACGGTATTACTTTCGGCAGCGTAGGTTCGGCCACAAAAGTTGACCACGTGATCGTTTCTGTTGGGGGAGATGATGGACTGGAATGGTTTGGTGGTTCTGTTAATGCTCGCTTTGTTGGATTGTACGATATTCTGGATGATGACCTTGATATGGACGCGGGTTACACAGGGAATATACAATTTGTATATTCCCTTCGAAACCCATTTGCAGCAGATGAGAGTTTGACTGGCTCATTGGAAATTACGAGCAGTAAAACTGCGGGGTCAATCCCCGGAACGGCACCGGTGATCGCCAATATGACATCGGTGGGTCCCATCTATTTGGTAGGTGAAGGGGGCTTCAACCCTAACCATGAAGGTGGTGCCAGGGTTTCTGCCGATGCCAGACCGAAAATTGTCAACAATGTTTTTATTGGCTGGCCCAGGGGCTTGATGAATTATTGATTGCTGTTGGGTTTGTATTTTTTTTACGCAAGAAACTAAGTTTTATGGAAATCGCATACCTGATCCTTGTCATCATTCTTCTCGGTTTAGCCGTTGTTGACCTTATTGTAGGGGTATCCAACGACGCGTCTAATTTCCTCACTTCAGCCGTTGGGGCCAAAGCGGGCACGTTCCGGCAAATCATTATTGTTGCCGCAATCGGCGTCATGATTGGAGCGCTCTCAGCGGGGGGAATGATGGAGATTGCCAGAAAGGGTGTATTCAATCCTTCACTCTTATCTTTCCACGACATCATTTTCATTTATATAGTGGTGATGCTGGCAGATATTTTTCTGTTGGATACGTTCAATACACTCAAGTTGCCAACGTCCACCACCATTGCCATTGTTTTTAATTTGCTGGGTGCGTCTATAACCACCTCCATGTTGAAGGTGGTCAAAGAAGGAAAGACCTTTCATGATTGGGGCATGTATATCAATACCACCAAGGCCATTGAGATGGTGATCGCGATATTCGTATCGGTGGCTGTTGGTTTTGTAGTGGGGTGGATCGTACAGTACCTGATGAGGGCCTGGGTGTCTTTTAACTATAAAAAGAATATGAGATTGGCGGGTTCCCTTTTTGGAGGGCTAGCCATTGTGGTAGTACTAAACTTCATAGTAAAAGTCGGTTTCAAAGAATCAGGATTAAAAGATGCTGAGTTTGTTCACTATATCAATGCGCATTTTGCTATCATCGCCCTCGGCACTTTTATTGCATCCACCTTAATTTTTCTTCTGTTGTCTGCTCGTCAGGGATTTGACTCTTTCAGGGTTGTGACGCTTATCGGCACTTTCGCATTGGCCATGGCCTTTGCGAGCAATGACCTGATTAATTTTATCGGCGTGCCTTTGTCGAGCCTGGAAGCATACGGTCACTGGAAAAATTCAGGTCAGGATCCGGATGATTATATGATGACGGCATTCAGCAAAGAAGGGAATGCGGCCAACATTATTCTTTTGATTATTGCGGGGATCATCATGGTTGTGACCATGTTTCGTTCTAAGAAAACAAGGGCAGTGATCGAGACGGCGGTGAGCCTGAGCAGGCAACAGGATGGCGTGGAGAAGTACGAGGGAAATGTAGTGACAAGGGGCATTGTAGGATTTATCTCTTTCGTGGCCAATCGGGTGAGTTCGATATTGCCTGGTTCATTACGCACGCGTATCAATGAAAAATTCACGCCAACGCCCGTAGATGATAATTTGCCGGAGGAAGACATACCGGCATTTGACATGGTAAGGGCTTCTGTGAATCTGATAGTTGCGGCTTCGCTGGTTTCCATCGGTACAAGTTTGAAATTGCCCCTATCAACCACCTATGTTTCTTTTATGGTTTTGATGGGTACATCGCTGGCAGACAGGGCCTGGAACAGGGACAGTGCTGTGTATAGGGTTGCAGGCGTGTTTACGGTGATTGGGGGATGGTTTATTACAGCACTTGCAGCGCTCATCATTTCATCTTTATTCGTTTTTATCTGTATCAAGTTGCAGTTCATCGGTGTAGGTATTGTGATTGCGATTGTTGGTTTCGCGGTATACCAGCTCAATCAGTTTCACAAAGAGACACCTTCACCGGTACAAATTTCGCTTGATTGGCCAGATGAGATTTTTCAGGTGAAAAACGAAGGGGCATTCAATATTAAAATTAAGGACAGGATATTGGAAAGCCTGGGCGCGTTTGACAGGTACTCCATGAGTCTTATATCGGCCGTTGCTAACGAAGATAAAACAGCTATGAGACAGCTGGACACCCAACTGGAGTACTTAAGGGCTCAGAATCTTTCCAACAGGAGCCAGCTTGCAGCAAAGATTGGCAAGATGCAGCCTGAGCAGAAGAAGATTGCCAGGAAGATTGTGGAATTTTACGCTTTGGAAAGTAGTGTTATACAAGAATTAACTCCATTGAATGAAATAGCCAAGCTTCATGTACTGAATATGCACCGGCCTTTGCAGCGGCCGCAAATCAGCAGGCTGAATGAGTTGGGAGAAAACGTAAATGCTTTTGTGGAACAGGCAAGGCAGGCCATCCAAAGTCATAACCTTTCCAAAGCCGAAGCGTCAGTCCTGGATATCCACGCACTTACAGAAAAAGCCCTGGATGAGCAAATGGAAGGGGTTGGGGAAGGCAATTTCAATTTCAAGAATTCCAATCTTTTTGTTACTGCCATGATAAAACTCAGGTCTACCTCGGAATTGTTTATCAGGATGATAAAGATGGCACAAGCGCGTTAATGGCAATCTTATAAAGGGTATATATTTTCATACTATGAACAATTCTCATTATACTGATCGTGACCTGAGTTGGCTTTCATTCAACCGGCGGGTGTTAGAGGAAACTTATTTTGACGATCTGAAAGTGTTTGATAAGATAAAGTTTCTTGCGATACACGGAAGTAATCTGGATGAGTTTGCGCGGGTACGGTTGGCTTCGCTTGAAGATATTGTTAAGTCAGGACTGGATTCCACACAATTGGATTATGCGCGAACACTTACGTTGGCCCGGCAGGAAGTATATCAACAAAGCATAGAGTCAAGAAAAATCATGGAAGAAAAAGTGATGCCGGAACTGGAAGCCAACGGCATACATCTTTACACAGGTCAGGAGGATGTGAACGATGTGCATCGTGATGAAGTGATGCATATTTTTTTGTCGAAAGTTTTATCATACCTGCAACCGGTCATTGCCTTACCAAAGAAAGAACATTTTCTGGAAGACAGGATGCTGTACTTTCTGATTCATGTGAATGCCGGGCACCGTTTAGAGGACCTGAAGATTATCTTGAATATTCCCAGCAATAACCTGCCCAGGTTTTATTCACTAAGCCCTACCGAACAGGGATCATTTATCATTTACCTTGACGATATCATCAGAATAGGCGTCCAGGCCCTGTTTAAGCATTTTACTTTCATGGGCTTTTATTCGATAAAGATCAACAGAGACGCGGACCTTCACCTCGAGGCGGAACAGTCGGAACAGGAGGGACAGGAAGTTTTTGTTGACCTGCTGGAACGAGGTTTAGATATGCGGAAGAAAGGCGCTCCTTCAAGGTTTCAGTATGACGTGGATATGCCGATACAACTGGTGGATTTCTGCAGGGAGTATTTCCGATTGGAGGAAGGAGAAATGTTGCCGGTGAGCAGGTACTTAAGTACCAGCGATTTTTTTCGGTTTCCTAATCCTAAAGGAAGTTCTTTGAACCAGGCTACGTGGCCCGCTTTGAGACACCCGTCCCTATCGCTTTTCGGTAATTATTTCGAGGCCATTGCAGCGAAGGATATCATTTTGCATTTTCCCTACCAGACCTATGATTATGTGTTGGTTTTTTTCAACCTTGCAGTGCTGGACCGGGATGTCACAGAGATCATGGCCACTTTTTACAGGGTTGCACAGGATTCGCATATTGTGAATGCACTGATCAGCGCAGCCAGAAACGGTAAGAAAGTGAAAGCGTTTGTAGAGCTGAAGGCCAGGTTTGACGAAGCCAATAATATCTATTGGGCCAAGCAAATGGCAGATGCCGGCGTAGAAATTACTTATAGTATACCTGGAATAAAGGTTCATGCAAAAGCGGCGCTGATCAAGAAGCGAGAGCATGGTGTTGAAAAGAAATATGCTTTTTTTGGCACGGGAAACTTCAATGAGAAAACTGCCGGGATATATTCAGATATGGGCCTTCTTACTTCAGATTCCGGACTCTGTGATGAACTGGAATCTGTATTCCTTTATTTGTATAAGCGACTTCAGCCACCAAGCTTCCAGCATTTATTGGTGAGTCAGTTTGGGAGTTTGGAGAAGATACTTTGGCTTATAGATCGGGAGATTGCTGCAAAGAAAGAGGGAAGGCCTTCGGGGATTGCTATTAAGGTGAATAACCTGGAAGATAAAGAAGTGATCAACAAATTATATGAGGCATCACAAGCGGGAGTGGAGGTCAAGCTCTGCGTAAGAAGTATTTGTTGTTTAAAGCCTGGCGTGATGGGGTTGAGTGAGCACATAGAGTTGGTGCGCGTGGTGGGCAGGTATCTGGAGCATGCCAGGGTCTTCATGTTTATGAATGATGGGCAACATGAGGTATATATGGGTTCTGCGGATCTTATGTCCAGGAATCTCAGGCACCGGGTAGAGGTCGTGTTTCCGGTCAGGGATCCTGAAGTTAAAAAGCAGGTCATCGATTTTATGGAGATCCAGTTCCAGCCCTCTACGAAAACACAATGGCTAGATTCAGATTTGAAGCCTAAAAAATGGGAGACCGATGTGAAGCAGTATTGTGCACAGGAGGCTTTTTACAAATATCTAAAGGCACAAGATCGCGAAGCCTGATGCAAATATTGTCAACCAAAAAAATAATGTCATGTTTAACCAGGTAACCATTGAATTAGCAGAAAGAACCCTGAAAGCACTGTATCCCGATGTTGATCTTTCTGCTGTGGACTGGGAATGGGAGGAGGAAGGTGCAATTCTTGAGGCAGAATTTACGATAGACGGGCATTCTTATGAAGTGGAAATTGACGTGTCCGGCGAACACCTCGCCACTGAATCCGATGTAACTATTGAAGATTTACCGATGCCTGTATTGTTACAGGTCAAAGAAATGTATCCGGAGTTTTCGATTGTTGAAGCAGAGAAAGTTGATTACCCTGCGAAAACTATTTACGAAATGGAACTCACGGATGAGGATGGCCATACGGTGACCGTCTTGTTCCGCCCTGATGGGAAGATGATCATTCCCGGACCTTCGGGGACTTTATACATATGAGCATTACACCAATACCAAATCAATGGCAATTCAATTTTTGATCTTTGTGGCATCACTTGCGCTACTCGTTTTTTCAGCCAGATTTTTCACCTCTGCCGCAGAAAAAATCGGTCTTTTTTTGCGGATGCCACAAATCGTGATCGGAATTTTCATTGTAGGTATTGGCACTTCACTGCCTGAGTTGATATCCGGGAGTCTGGCCGTAAAACAAGGGACATCAGAAATTTTATCGGGAAATATTTTGGGTTCAAATATTTCAAATATCCTTTTGATCACCGGACTGGCGGTAGTGTTTAATCAGGCGATGTTGAAAAGAGGGATTGACCTGGTTAGTACATATCTTTTTATCGACCTTCATTTTCTGATCGGAAGTTTTTTTTATTTCTGCATGATCGCATATGATGGCGTGATCAAAACGCCGGAAGCCCTTATGGGCCTGGGCATTTTCATAATCTATAGCTTATACCTTATCAGAAACGTGGAAACTATTGATGTTAAGGAGGAAAAGAAAGAAAAAGGTACTTTTCCTATTATGAGTGTGGGCATATTACTTGCGGCATGTCTGGGCATATATTTCGGTGCTGAATATACGGTTTCTTCTTTGGGAAAAATTGCGTTGAGTCTGAATGTGCCCAGTTCAATTGTGGCGTTGACGCTGCTTTCATTGGGTACAACGCTGCCGGAACTGGTAGTGAATATATCGGCAATCAGGCAGGGTAAAGCGGAGTTGGCCGTGGGTAATATTTTGGGGTCCTGTATTTTCAATACATTAGTTATCCCACCAGTGGCAAGTTTTTTTGGGACAGTTACGGTTCCGCGGGATCTGCTGGTTTTCTCACTTCCTGTGATGGCCGCTTCGGGATTATTATTTTATATGCTGGCTGCGGATAAGAAGATGTCAGTGTATGAAGGATTACTTTTTGTTGCTATCTATATCGTGTTTGTTTTGCATATCGCCTTTCCATAACTGGCATGTTAGTTTCCCCGGTAAGTGGCGGCGAGAGGCAGTGCAATGTTTAGCGCAGCATATCCGAAGGTTATAATGTAGAATGCGATCCTGTCAAACCTGTGGGATAGTTCATGTTTGCCGCGGCGTTCATAAATATAAAGAGAGATGGCTGAGAGGATCAGTGTCAACAGTATGGTGCTTGTTCCTACCAGGTTGATGATGTCTGCCAATGCCAGAACACCCGTGTTGGGCAACATAGAAGAGGTGATATAGGAATTAGCAACAGCGGCAAATAGGGCACCGATTCCCAAACCGAAGCGTGGATCACTGTGCGCTGGATTAATAAAGAAGGCCAGTAATGCAACAGCTACCGCTACAAACAAGGGTAAAAACATTTTAAGGAAGAAGCCCCAGCTTTCCCTTTTAATCCACAGGCCCATCCTGAATTGAGAATAAGTGGCTTTTGCGCCATCTTTTAAGCGGGGGTCACCTCTGGATGTCTTGTAAGAATGTGGTTTTTCTACCACGGCCATCTTGTACATTTTGTATCCCGGCACCCTCACGCGGGAACTGACGGAAGAGTTTATACTGTCAGCATCCCAAATCACTGTGCTTCTGTCGAAACTGGGATCTTCAATGCAAATCGTTAGCAGGTGATCATCACAAGGGAATCTAAACTCCTCAAAAACCGATGTGATTCGTGCCACCACTCGGTATAAAACATAGTGATCATTACCCTGGTGATATTCGTTCTTTTTTTCTTTGGTTTCAATCCATCCATCTACCACCTGAAAATTGTCTCCGATCACCATACCGCTATCCTGCCATCTGAACCAGACGTAAAAGTCTACTTTCCAGTTCATTTCTTTCATAGACAGTTCCACGATCCGGTCAACATACACACCCATTTCTACTTTAGATTGGCGATAGTTGTGATTACCACGGGCCTCTGCCGGCGTCAAACCTGGTTCAGTCAGGTTCGGGTCCATTCTTTCCGCATAGAGGATCCTGCTTAACATCTTATTTCTATATTCCATAGCGATAAGCGACGCTCCTGCCACCAGAATGAGGATGGCCATACCGGCTACCAGTAGCCGTATCTGCCAGAATCGGATGGGCATTGGACGTATGTGAGGATGTTTGATAATGTTGGGTTGAAGAAATTAATATATTGATTAATTTATTTCAAAAAAATATTCTCTTATGAAATCTGGGTTAAATAAAGAAAAAATGATCAATACTACTGTTCAATTTCGACATAACCCGATCTAGATTCTTCATTGTGTTATTGAATGCCTGCGCAATTACTTGTGTTATTTACCTGTACATTTTATTGGTGTCTCTTTGGGCCATTTTGAACAATTATCAACTTGACGGTAGTATTCAAATCATCCGCATAATAGTTACCTTTTCATTCCTTTACATCATCGTACCCATTACTTTGGTTTTCTCGGCTTTACCCGCTTTTGCGTAGCGCATCACAAACGCAGATTCACTTTCAAAAAACAGTTTCAGTTGGAACCAGGAAGCAAAGGAATTCGGCTTTGCACATTTCGATGAAGTTTATAGAACACGCGATGTGCATAGAGGAAAAAAGGTACACAAACTTCCTCAAGGAAAATCAATACCTGCATTTAGTAAAGGCGGACAAAAAGAAAAAGAGCCTGATGCATTTATGACAGAACAAAAAGCTGCTGGCATACTTATTCTGCAATATGGAAAGATAAGGTTAGAACGTTATGCGCTTGGGTTCAGTGATGCGGAGCGATGGACATCTCAATCTGTAGTAAAATCGTTTGTCGATGGTATGCGACTATCCGGAAGCGTATGAAGGACAGCCGGGCAGTGGGTTTCTATTGCAAGACGAAAAGGCTCATCCTGGTATGTTCGAACGATCATCAACAGTACTGCCAGAACGGTTACTGTTCCATTGGACTTTCTGCAAGCTGGAACTTATGATGCAACAATTTACAACGAACATCCGGATGCAGCCAATAACCCAAAGCTTTGGTTAAAGGGGTGA
Organism: Sphingobacteriales bacterium; assembly: GCA_046317915.1. Lineage (GTDB taxonomy): Bacteria > Bacteroidota > Bacteroidia > Chitinophagales > Chitinophagaceae > Pollutibacter. The sequence goes on along the minus strand of JBKCVJ010000228.1, from coordinate 18,980 downwards.
AAACGCTTACTGCTTCGGATAAACTTGTGATCAATTTACCTGCGGCTGGTGGGGAAGTCATTAGGTTGCAACTTCAATGTTTTGCGGAGGGGAAGGGATTCGAACCCTTGATACCCTTTCGAGTATACACACTTTCCAGGCGTGCCAGTTCAACCACTCCTGCACCCCTCCGAAGGGCAGCAAAAATACTGAAAAATCGGGATTTGGCAAGGAAATTAATCCAGGACCTTCTCCAGCACGATGAATTCCAGTGGCTGGAGGTGCGTACCGGTAAGGCCATCCTCGGCAAAGGGGAACTGCTCACCGGTTTCCTCAAAACCGTAGCGTTTGTACCAGTTGATCAGCTCCTGCCGCAGGGAGATGACATACATATAGATGTGGCTGGCCCCGATCCTCCTGGCATGGTCGTCCGCAGCCATCAACAACTGTTTTCCGATGCCGGCACCCTGCATTTCGGGCTCCACACTGAACATCCCCAGGTACACGCCCCGTTCATTGTTCTGCAGGTTTACACAGCCTTTCATCTGGCCATTTTCGTCTACGTATTTCAGGAAAACACTGCCTTCCTTATCCATTACTTCACCCACCTGGGTGGCGTCTGACCGCACTTCTCCGGCAATCAGGTGTGCCTCGGTGGTCCAGCCCTTGGTTGATCTTTCCCCGCGGTAAGCGGAATTCAACAGGTCCACAATTGCGGGAATGTCTGAATGTATAGCGTACTCAATCATATTTTAGGTCGCTTAGTTCGCAGGTCGTAAGTTCGCGGATAAATTTACGATACTTTCATTTACCTTAATGTCTTAATGACTCAATTCACTCATATCATCATCGGCGCGGGCTCCGCAGGGTGTATCCTCGCCAATAGATTGTCTGCTAACCCCCAGCATCAGGTCCTGCTGTTGGAGGCCGGCGGAAAAGACAGCAAGCCGGAGATCCACATCCCCGGAGGTTATGCCAAGTTGCATCGCAGCGAAGTAGACTGGCAATTCTGGACGGAACCGCAGGAATTTGTTGGCGGTCGGAAGATCTATCTGCCCCGCGGCAAAACCCTTGGCGGAAGCAGTTCCACCAACGCCATGGCCTATGTGCGGGGAAGCCGGCACGACTACGATGAATGGGCCGCGATGGGCAACAAAGGATGGGGATGGAACGATGTGTTGCCTTATTTTATCCGGTCTGAACATAATGCACAGTTCGGGGCGCCTTATCATGGTAAAGAAGGTCCGCTTAATGTTACACACCTCGGCCAGCCTGCGGCCCTGACCGCTTACTTTCTTCGAGCTGCTGCTGAAACCGGCATTCCCAATATTTTGGATTATAACGATGGAGAACAATTGGGATCGCACCACCTTCAATTCACGATCAAGGATAACCGAAGACACAGTGCTGCTGATGCTTTTTTGAAGCCGGTCATGCATCGGAAGAATCTTACCGTGGTGACCCACTGCTTGGTGGAGAAGATTCTCATTAGAGAAGGTGTTGCGAAGGGAGTGGTGACTAGGGTGAAGGGAGTAGAACGTATTTTTTCCTGTTCGGGTGAAGTTATCCTGAGTGCAGGTGCATTCCAGAGTCCGCAGATCCTGATGCTTTCGGGTATTGGTGACCGTGAGGAGCTTGCCCGGGGAGGTATTCCGCTTGTTCATCACCTTCCCGGCGTAGGAAAGAACCTGCAGGATCACGTGTGGTCCGGCGCCACGGGATTGTCATCGATCCCCTCTTCTAACCGCTACATCAAACCGATGGCGCAACTCAAAGCGCTGATGCAATATGTGTTTCGAAAACGCGGACCCCTTTGTGCAGGCCCTCTGGAAGCCAACGCTTTTGTGCAGTCGCCTAAAGCCGATGCCCGTCCGGATATCCAGTTTCATTTTGTGCCGCTCGGACTGGAGGCAGATTATAGCACAGACATCTACGATCTGAAGACTTTTCCGCATCATGATGGTTATGCAGTGTTGTCCATCCTCGTGCGGCCCCAAAGCAGGGGATATGTGACCCTGGCGTCAAATGATCCCTACGCTGCACCCGTCATCCAGCCCAATTTCTTTTCCGTAAAGGAAGATCAGGAAACCTTGTTGTGGGGATTGAAGAAGGCGATCGAGATCGCGGAAGCGCCGGCATTTAAATCCATTGGACAGGGAGTGAACTTTCCTTCACAGCCTAGCAATGATGATGAATTGAAGGCGCATATCGAGAAAAGTCTCGAGACGCTCTATCATCCGGTGGGTACTTGTAAGATGGGACATGATCCAATGGCGGTTGTTGATGATCAGCTTAGGGTGCATGGCATACAAAAACTTCGCGTCATCGATGCATCCATCATGCCCACGATTACTACAGGCAATACCAATGCGCCGGTGTATATGATTGCGGAGAAAGGAAGTGATTTACTAGGCGGAAGGGTAAGTGTTTAGGGTGAGGCATGATGCAAAGCCTCCCCCTAAGATCTCACACTGATCCCTATTGAGAATAATGCTTCGGCAACCTATATTGCACAAACCAATTCGGTGAATAATTTCCTGGTGTCAGATTCCTGATCACGCGCTGGTGCCGTTGCGCTTGTGAAGGGTTGTCCAGAAAATGTTTTGGCTTCACAAAGATATTTCCTTTGCCGTCCATCGCAACAGTTGAGATCGGTGACCAACTTTGGGTACTGGCCCGGTAGACCGTCCACTGTCCTACGGTTTCCCAGGCCGGGATCAGCAATGGGTCCTGGAATTTTTTTGCGCTGGGGCCACCCGCAAGTGCATAAGAATTTCCGAACACAAACACTTTGGTCATGACCCAACTCGGACTTGCATAGACAGTGGCATTGCTCATCATTTCGCTCACACTTTTCATGAGGGAATCACCATTCATCCGTTGTTGAGGAAAGCTGTCCAGTGCAGCTTGTGTGAAGGTTGCTCCTGAGTAGCAGGATCCCAGCGAGATGATGGTGTTGCTGTCACAATACTTCCCGATCTGCTGCAGGGACTTGCGAATATGTTCTTCCTGAATGGTGCGATAATTGACTTCGTCTTTCCCCACTTCAAACAAGGAAACCCTTCTGCCAAAATGCCCATGACTATCAAACCACAAGTTTTTGATCCTCCCTTTTTTTCTCTCCATTAATTTTTGAATACGCGATCCGGCTTCTTCAATGGAATCCACATACACCAGGTATAGCCGCCTGCGATGAAAGATCTTCTGTATGCCTGCCTGTGCCTGAAAACTGATCGATGCAAAATCAAAGCTGCGGATTCGCGAAGCTATAATGATGTTTAGTGGTTTTCCAGAGGGAGCCGCAGCCGCATGGTCCTGGGCCTTGGTGCTGTAGCTCAACAGCAAGCCCAGGATCAAAAATATCAATCGATTCGACGAGGGTTTCTGGCAGGTAAACATGGACGGCATCCATCGGTTGGTTGGCCCAAAGATATTATTTGGAACAAATTGTACCGCCAAGGATTTGCTAAAGGCCTGCCAACAGCTGTATCTTTTCCTCAATTACACTACTATGCTCAAAACATTCCTCAACAATTGGTGGCTGCTGGTACTGAAAGGTGTATTGCTGATCGTCTTCGGTATCATCGCTATGCTCAATCCAGGCGTAACATTTACGGTAATGCTGATCTGGTTTTCTGCTTACCTCATCATCGATGGCATATTTTCCCTGATCTCCGTATTCCGTAACTGGCAAACGCAGGAAGACAAATGGCTGTTTGTATTGGAAGGAGCTTTGGGTATTGTGTTGGGGATTCTCATCTATAGAAGTCCTGAGTCCTACGCGTTGTTTGCTGTTTTGATGATGGCCTTTTGGGCCATCTTTGCGGGCGTTTCTCGCATCGGAATGGCGATTCAACTCCGGAAAGAAATTGAAGGGGAAGGATGGTTGGCTTTAAGCGGCGTTCTCTCGATCCTGTTTGGAATCATTATCATCGCACAGCCTTCTATCGGTGTCTCAACCCTGGTTTTCATCATTGCCATTTTTGCACTGATCATCGGCGCGGCCCTGATCATGCTGGGTTTGCGAGTGCGGAAAGTGAGTGAAAAAGTAGAAGCCGGCGTACAGCAACTGAAGGCCCGCTAAACGATTTTACTACAGTCCTTCCATCTGGTCCGGAATGACACGGTCCAGCTTTTCCACTTTATTGGTGCGCCATTGCGGATCGTATTTCACGAACCAGCTTAACCACAAACTTCTGGAGAGCCGCATGATGATGGGTTGAAATAGAATCAGCAACAGTGCATTGGTGCCCAGCCAGTAAAAGAATCGATTGTCTTCGGTGGAGAACCCGATGATCACCCACCATGCAATGAAGCTCGCCACACTGAAGGCTACCGTCAACGCATAGCTTACATAACCAGTACCATAGTAGAAGCCCACTTCAATTTCTGTAGGCTGTCCACAAACGGGACAGGTAGGGTTCATGTTCACTATATTTTTGAGATCGTAGGGATTGGATGATTTAAAGATCTTCCCCGTCCTGCATCTCGGACAACGGTTATCGAGGGTACTGATCAGATAATTGGGTCTGGCTTCACGCATATTCATCTATTCAAAAGCATTCATGATATTTTCCATCTTCATACTCCTTGAACCTTTTACAAGGATCATGGCACCAGAGGGCTGTTGCTGTTTCAATGCATCCGCAGCCTGATCAGCCGTATCGAAATACGAATAAGGATGTTTCACTTTAGAAAAATCATTGCCAACAAGGATCACCTGATGCCAGTTGTACTGCTGTAACAATTGCAGGATCTGTTCATGTTCCATGATGCTGTCTTCCCCGAGTTCCATCATACCGCCGATACACACGATTTTTTTCGGGTGATGCTGCTTTGCGAAATTCTCAATAGCCAATCGCATACTGGATGGGTTGGCATTGTATGCATCGAGGATGAACTGGTTGCCTTTCTTCTCCAGCAGTTGTGATCTGCTGTTGGTGGGTTGATAGGCTTCGATGGCTTGTTTGATTTTTTCATCCGGCACCTTGAAATATGCACCAACGGTTACGGCTACCAGCACATTGGGCAGGTTGTAATCGCCCACCAATGATGTTTGGATGGTATCGATGGTGGTGCCGCTGTGCATCTTCACTAGCAGGAAAGGCTCGCTCGTCAGTACATCACCCGTGAACTGCGCATCATCCGTGCCATAGGTGATCACCGATGGAATGCCTTTGCTCATCGTGTGGAAATAATCATAGTCCCACATCACGAAGGCCGTTCCACTGTTTGCGCGAAGATGATCATAGAGTTCGCCTTTTCCCTTTCGTACACCTTCCACGCCGCCAAATCCTTCCAGGTGGGCCTTGCCGCAGTTGGTGATGAGGCCGTGCGTGGGATTGGTGTACACGCAGTATCCGGCAATTTCTTTCTGGTGGTTGGCGCCCATTTCAATCACAGCGATCTCCGTTCCTTCGGGAATGGCAAGGATAGTGAGTGGTACGCCGATGTGGTTGTTGAGGTTGCCCACCGTAGTGGATGTTTTGTAGGTTGCACTCAAAACCGCGCTCACCAATTCTTTAGTGGTGGTTTTCCCATTGCTGCCCGTGATGGCCAGGAAAGGAATATTGAGTTGGGATCGATGGTAGCCCGCCAGGTCCTGGAGTGCTTTTAATGCGTCCGGAACGAGGAAGATCCTGGTGTCATCAATGCCTTGATCTTCGTCGATCACCACGCCTGCTGCACCGGCATCCAATGCTTGCTGGGCAAAGGCGTTGGCGTTGAAATTGGGTCCTTTCAAGGCAAAGAAAATCTGCCCGGGCTGAAGTTTTCGGGTGTCTGTCTGTACGGTTCTGTGTTTGAGGTAGAGATCGTAGAGAGCATTTGTCATGATGCAAAGATACAAGAGTTGGAAATCAGGAATACAATCATTCAGTAATACAGACATTCAGAAGTGGGTATCCGGGTATCCAGGATATCCGAGTGCATCCTCCTGGCTTTCTGAATGACTGTATTACTGAATGTTTGTATTCCAAATTGACATCCCCGTATCTTAGCATCTCAAATTTGTACATCATGGAAGTATTAAAATTCATCTTGAGCTTTTGGTGGTTATTCATCATCGGCTTTATTTTTTTCAGTGGATTGTTCACCATCAACCAGGGATATGTTGGCGTGATCACGATGTTTGGCAAGTACCAGCGCATCGCACTGCCGGGATTGCGGTTCAAGATCCCGTTGATTGAGCAGGTGTTCTCCAGGGTGTCTATCCAGAACCGATCCGTAGAACTTGAGTTCCAGGCCGTGACCTCAGATCAGGCGAATGTCTATTTCAAAAGTATGTTGCTGTTCTCCGTGCAGAATGCGGAAGAGGAGACCATCAAGAAAGTAGCCTTCAAGTTCATCGCAGAAAAAGACCTCATGCAGGCCCTGGTGAGAACCATCGAAGGAAATATCCGCTCTTTTGTGGCCACCAAAAAGCAGGCAGAGATCCTGGCGTTGCGCCGCGAGATCGTAGAGTACGTAAAAGCGGAGATTGATCAGACCCTGGAAACCTGGGGCTATCATTTGCAGGATCTGCAGATCAACGATATCACCTTTGATAAAGTGATCCTGGATTCTATGAGTAAGGTTGTGGCGAGCAATAACCTCAAAGCCGCGGCAGAGAACGAAGGCCAGGCCTTGCTGATCACCAAGACTAAAGCTGCGGAAGCAGATGGTAATGCCATCAAGATATCTGCAGAAGCAGAGAAAGAGGCGGCCCGTTTACGTGGTCAGGGTGTGGCCCTTTTCCGCCAGGAAGTGGCGCATGGTATGAGCGAAGCCGCATTGCAAATGAAGCAGGCCAACCTGGATACCAATGTGATCCTGTTCAGCATGTGGACCGAAGCGATCAAGAATTTCGCCGAATACGGCAAGGGCAATGTGATCTTCCTGGATGGTAGTTCAGAAGGAATGCAGAACACGATGAAGCAGATCCAGGCGTTGATGTTGAAACCAGCGGGAGAGTAGGGGGAGCGTTTAGGGGGAGTGTTGAGGGGGAGGGCAATGCCCAATGCCCCTTGCCCAATGCCAAAAAATAACTGTATTCACTGCATAAAAAAAACCCAGCTAGAAGCTGGGCTTTTTTTATGCAGTGAATACAGTTATTTTTTCCGTGAATTCTGGCGGCTCTTACCGAAGTATTGGCCATTCTTGAAGCCATTTCCTTCCTGGCTACCTACGCGATCCATCGCGCAACGGAAACCGATCGTAGAAGAGGATTGGTCTTCTTCAAGATGACGACGTGTACCAGGGCTCAACCAATAAGGACGGTCGTTCCAGCTACCACCTTTGTAAACCCTTGACTTATCAGACACCAGCGAAGTCTTACCGTAACCATAGTACACCATAGAGGCAGAGTCACCGTCCATGTAGTTGATCACGTTACCGCGCTGATAGTTCCTGCGGTTCTTAGATTCTTCGTCAGTAACGTCCGCGTATTTCACACGGCCAAGGCTGTCGCGCTCAAATTCACCCGCTTCATTTTTGTAAAGCTTCTTGAATTTATTACCACGATATGGGTTGAAATCGTCAACGTCCAGGTTAGACATCGGACGGAAAACGTCAGATACCCACTCATTCACGTTACCAGACATATTGTATAAACCAAATCCGTTGGGAAGGAATGCATCGATAGGACCGGGGATAGAAGCATTATCGTTCAGACCACCAGCAACACCCATGTTGTCACCAGAACCTCTTTTGAAGTTGGCCATGAACTTACCTTGCCAGCTACCGCTTTTATTTTCACGAAGACCGTTTACGTTGTTGCTCCATGAATACACTTGCTTATTCATCACCAACTCTTCACCACGATTGCCGTCTTTTTTCTTCGGCCTGGGGTTCTGTTTGATCAGACCGTAAGCAGCATATTCCCACTCAGCTTCTGTTGGCAGACGATAGTCGGGCAACAGGTAACCATCTTCAAACTTCACGTAGTTACGTGGTTTTCCGTTGGCATCCAGCAGAGGATTTTTCTTAGCGCTGGGTTTACCAGGCTGAGGAGAGTAGAGACCGAGGAGATAAGACTTCGTGGTGAAGTTCTCTTCGCCCTGACCCTGCAGTGATTTCAGTTGATTGGCATTTACATAGCCTTTGTCAACAAGGATCTTTTCGTTCACCCTGTTAGACCTCCACAAGCAGAAGTCATTGGCTTGCTGCCAGGTTACGCCTACTACGGGGTAGTAGTTGTAAGAAGGGTGACGGAAATAATATTCTACCAGTGGTTCGTTGGCAGCCAGTTCACTCCTCCACACGAGGGTGTCAGGCATTGCACCTTGAACCACCTTTGCGTATTGGGGATCATCGAAGGCGGCTTCGAGCCAGTACAGGTATTCACGATAGTGGACGTTAGCCACTTCAGAGCGGTCAATGAAAAATGAGGAAACGGTAACCCTGCGGGTAACGTTGTTCCAATCAGACATCACATCTTCTTCGGTTGCACCCATGGTGAATGTACCACCTTGTACAAAGACCAGACCGGGACCTGTACGTTGCTCCTTCTCTTTGGAGACATTGTACCCACCCATATTCTTATCATTGTAGTTCCATCCGGTTACTTCGGATTTCTCGTGCTTGTTCTTCTTTCCGAACAGGCCATTCTTACAAGAGGATAGTAAGGATACGGCTGCAAGGAGTACAAAAAGGTTTTTCACGCTTAACTTTTGCATTTTTTGCTGGATTTAGCTGATGGATAACGAGTAGTCACATGATTATATTGTACCCGAACCCACTGAAAATTATTACTTAGTGTGCGAATTTATAAGAAATCTGGCTACCTAACTGCATCTATCCTATATTATTAATGTTTACTAAATGCTAATTTTGAACAGATGCATCGGCTGCGCGTACTGATCTTATCGGTTCTTCTTCAACTGGTTCTGTTCTACACGGGCCTTGCGCAGCGTTCATACACCAACCGGTCCGTTTTGGCTACCGGCAGCTGGTATAAGCTTTCCACCGCCCGGCAGGGTATTTACCGGATAGATGCTGCGGCGCTTACAAGGTTGGGTATCAGTCTTCCTGTCCCTTCTGCCCAGATCAGGCTGTTTGGAAACGGCGGCCAGATGCTGCCCGAGGCCAATGCGCCGGCCAGGCAGGATGACCTCGCGGAGGTAGCGGTGTGGATGGAAGATGGGGGCGATGGCAGTTTTTCGGGGAGCGACTATCTGCTTTTTTATGCACCGGGGCAGGACAGTTGGACCTGGGATGATGTGGGGAAGAGGTATCGGTTTCAGCGGAATCTGTATGCGGATAGTTCCTGGTTTTATCTTAAGGTTGAAGGTGAAGGGAGAAGGTTGAAGACCCAGGCGGGAACGCTAGTACCTAACCTGACAGTCAACACTTATGATGCCCGATGGGTGTTTGAGAAGGACACGATCAATTTTTTACAGAGCGGGAAGGAATGGTACGGCGAGGAGTTTGGGACGGCGCCGGGTAAGCTGCAGAGCAGGGATTTTACGGTTCCGATGCAGGGAGCCGTAGTGGGTGCGCCGGTGGTGGTATATACCGATGTGGTGGCCCGGGCGGCAGGGCAGTACTCCCGCTTTGAGGTGAGGCTGAACCGGGACCTGATCCAGGATATTCAAGTTTCTCCGCTGCCGGGTGTGGCTTTTGAGCCCGTGGCAATTCCGGCTACCCAGGTTTCTACGCAAGCCGCTACGCAAAATTCATTGTTATTGAACCTGGCTTTTTTTCCGGGGAGTGTGAATGGGCAAGGGTGGCTGAATCAGTTAGGGGTAGGGTTTAGGGGGAGGCTTGAGATGAGGGATCAGGGGTTGGTGTTTAGGGATAGGGCCTCGGTGGGGGCGGGGAATGTTGTCCAGTACCAGGTTGGAGGAGGCGGGTTGGGGGTTGTGGTTTGGGAGGTAACGGATCCGTTGGCGCCAGTTGCTATGAAGGTCGTAGGCGGCAGTTCGCAGTTCACATTCAATAATGATGCGTCTGTGCTGCGAGAGTATATTGCGGTTAGCCCTGACCGTTATTTAACACCAGTGTTCACAGGCAGGGTCAGCAACCAGAATTTGCACGGATCACCGCAGGTGCCATATATTATTGTTACGCATGCTTCATTGTTGTTTGAAGCCAACCGGTTGGCGGAGTACCATCGGCAAAACGATGGACTGGCCTATGTTGTAGCCGATGTGCAGCAGATCTATAATGAATTTTCTTCCGGAACGCCGGATCCTTCTGCCATCCGGGATTTTGTAAAGATGTTCTATGACCGTGCGGGTGCGGATACCCTGCAAAGACCGAAATATTTGCTGTTGTTTGGCGATGGCAGTTTTGATTATAAAGAGAAGACGGATAGTTTAACCAACCTCGTACCTGTTTTCGAAAGTTTCAATTCGCTGGATCCATTGGTCAGTTATGTGTCTGATGATTTTTTTGGATTGTTAGACGATAACGACGACGTGAATTCGGTTACCCCTGTCAGTTATCTTGACATCGGGATTGGACGAGTGCCCGCATCAACGGTGGCGCAGGCCAAGGCATATATAGATAAAGTGATCGCGTATGGAAAAAGTTTCGGGCCCTGGCGGAACCAGATGAGTTTTGTGGCGGATGATGAAGACATCAATACGCATTTCAATGATGCGGAGATCATCAGCAAAACGGCAGGTGCATCCAATGAAGCGGTGAATATCGCAAAGATGTATTTAGATGCCTATGTACAGGAAAGTGGATCTGGTGGAAGCAGGTATCCGCAAGTAAATGAAGCCATCAACAGAAGAATGTTCACGGGCAACCTCATCTGGAACTACAGTGGCCACGGGGGTTCCAGCAGATTGGCGCAGGAAGCTATTTTGGAAGCCGATATGGTGAATGTGTGGAGCAATGCGCAGAAGCTACCCTTGTTCATTACGGCTACTTGTGATTTCGCACCCTATGATGATCCCGCGATTCAGAGCCTCGGCGATAATATATTAATGCGCCCATTAACGGGTGCCATCGGTTTGATGACCACTACGCGGCCGGTGTTTGCTTTTTCCAATCGCGTCATCAATAATAATTACCTCGCAACGGCATTGTACCGGCAACCAGATGGGAAATACCTCACCCTTGGGGAGGCGGTGAAGCGTACCAAGAATTACACTTACCAGACCTCGGGAGATGCGTTGAACAATCGGAAGTTCACCCTGCTGGGCGATCCTGCGCTGACGCTTGGTTACCCCAAAATGAAAGTGGTGACCACGGCTATTAATAACATTGCGGCGGCGGCATATACAGACACCTTAAAAGCCCTGAACCGGTATACGATCACGGGCGAGGTGCGGAATCTGCAGGGCGTGTTGATGACGGATTTTTCAGGCAATGTATATCCGGTGTTGTATGATAAGGAGCAGGAGTTGAGCACGCGCGGGAATGATCCCGGCAGCAGGGTAGCGGGTTTTCGCCAGCAGTTGAATCCCGTGTTTGCGGGTAAAGCGAAAGTGCAGGGTGGTAAGTTTAGTTACACTTTCATCGTTCCCAAAGACATCGATATAAGAACAGGCAGGGGGCGGTTGAGTTATTATGCAGACAATGGCGCAACGGATGGCGCGGGCACAGAAACCAATTGGTATGTGGGTGGATTAGGAAACGAAGTGAAAGACGATGGACAGGGTCCGGTGGTGCGGGCCTATCTCAATGATGAAAAATTTGTGAACGGCGGCATCGTGAATGAAAATCCCGTGCTGATCGTGAAGCTGACGGATTCATCAGGGATCAACACGGTGGGTACGGGCATTGGGCATGACCTTACGGCAACACTGGATGATGATCCCCGAAAGATCTATATCCTGAATGATTTTTATGAGGCCGATACCAGTTTCCGCAACGGAACCATTCGTTTTCCATTGGCGGGATTGTCGCCGGGTCCGCATAACCTGAAGATCAAGGCCTGGGATGTGTTCAACAACTCATCGGAACAGATCCTGGAATTTATGGTGGCGAAGCAGGAAGAGCTTGCGCTGAAGCATGTATTGAACTATCCCAACCCATTCACCACCAACACCCGGTTCTGGTTTGAACACAACCGTCCCGGGGAGCAATTGCAGGTTTTTATCCGGATCATGACGGTGACCGGTAAAGTGGTGAAGACGATCCAGCGCACCATCACTACCATCGGCAACAGGTCAGACGAGATCAGCTGGGATGGCCGGGATGATTATGGTGCCAAACTAGGGCGGGGCGTATATCTCTGGCAGCTGAGCGTGCGGACTTCCGATGGGAAGCGGGTTCAGAAACTCGAGAAACTGGTGGTGCTCTGATGGAGATTTTTAATATCTAAAACCATCTTCTAAACCGGCACATGCCTGTAAATCATCCGGAAAAACAATATTGAAACCATTTTTGACGTTCTCAGCCTAATTGATAAGCGGAGGGAGAGGATTGCGGGTCAGCTATCCTAAAAAGGCCCTTCTTTGATCAAGAAAAGGCGAAAAATACGGATGATAGTCAAAAACCCTTATTTTTGAAGCCTCCAACAACAATGAATGGCATAACTCTACTCCAACGTTTTTAAGTTATTAAAGCCAAACAGGAATTTCATGAAACAATTGATCAAGCGTGTAACTGCTACGGCAGTTGGAGTGTGTATTGTATTTGCGGTAAAGGCGCAGACCACGGATCCTATTAATGTGGTGACCACTGCGGTTCCCTTTTTGCGAATCTCCCCGGATGCCCGTGCGGGTGGTATGGGCGAGTTGAGCACTGCCACTTCACCTGATGTAAACAGCCAGTTCTATAACCTCGCGAAGTATCCTTTTGCGAGTGCTAAATCCGCTGCAGGCCTCACGTATACGCCCTGGTTGAAAGACCTCGGCCTGAACGATGTATTCATGGCTACCGCCTCCGGATACACGCAGTTTGGCGAAGAGCGCGAACAGGCAGTATCTGCTTCCATGCGTTATTTCAGCCTGGGTAATATTCAGTTTACGGATAACCTCGGTAACGACCTCAACTCTTTCCGTCCGCGCGAATTCAGTTTTGACCTCGGTTACTCCCGTAAGCTGTCTGACAAGATGGCCCTGGGTGTGGCGCTTCGTTATATCAATTCCAACCTCGCCGGTGGTGCCGCTGTAAATGGGGTCTCTTATAAAGCGGGTAATGCGGTTGCGGGCGACATCGGCCTGTACTATCAGGGACTGAATGATGAAGGCAATGGCTTTAGTTTTGGCGTGGCGATGACCAACCTCGGATCCAAGATCGGGTATACCGATGATCCCAATCAAAAAGATTTTATTCCCGCCAACCTTTCTCTCGGCGGAACCTATACGTCTACTTTCTCAGAAGTACACAAGATCATGTTTGGTTTAGACATCAACAAGCTGATGGTGCCAACGCCGCCGGCATTGGGTGATTCAGCAGGCCTGGCGGAATACCGTTCTAAAGGCGTGGTGGGCAGCTGGTTCTCTTCCTTCACTGATGCGCCTGGTGGCATGAGCGAAGAGCTAAAAGAATTTTATTTCTCCGTTGGTGCGGAGTACTGGTATAACGACCAGTTTGCGCTGCGCACCGGCTATTTTTACGAGAATGCACAGAAAGGAAACCGCCAGTATTTTACGGTGGGTGCATCCGTGAAGTACAATATGTTTGGTATTAACTTCTCTTATCTGCTTCCCACGGGCAATGGTGTGAACAGGAATCCATTGTCTAATACACTTCGTTTTGGATTGACCTTTGATTTTGGGGGAGAGGGAACGGGAACACAGCAGTAGTAGGGCGCAGGGCGCAGGTCGCAAGTTCGCAGGGTTCACGCGTTCGTGGGTATCCTCTGCGAACTCCGCGACCTGCGAACTGCGAACTGATTTGTCTATCTTAGCGATATGTTTAGAATAGGACAAGGCGTTGACTTTCATCAATTGGTAACCGGCCGCGATCTCTGGCTCGGCGGTGTAAAAATCCCGCATGAAAAAGGCGCCAAGGGCCACAGCGATGCAGACGTGATTTTGCATGCTATTTGCGATGCGCTGCTCGGCGCATTAAGTCTGGGTGACATCGGCACACATTTTCCGGACACCAGTGCAGAATTTAAGAATATCGACAGTAAGATTTTACTCCAACGCAGTTATGATCTGATCAAAGCAAAAGGGTACAGTGTGGTGAACATCGATGCCACTTTGTGTTTGGAGCAACCCAAGATCAAGCCCTATGTTCCCGAGATGCAGCGGGTGATCGCCGCCATACTTGAATTGGGGGACGATGCCGTTTCCATCAAGGCAACCACTACGGAGAAGATGGGGTTTGTGGGGCGTGAGGAAGGGGTTGTGGCTTATGCGTCAGCGCTCCTTATGAAAAGGGAGAAGTGAAAGGGAGAAGTGGAAAGGAGAGTCGCACAGCGCTTCGCACTTCTCCCTTTATCTTCTCCCTTGAATATCAGTATCTTCGCTCCCGTGACCATACGTATCATCAATAAATCAACCAATCCACTCCCTGAGTATGCAACCTCCGGGTCATCGGGTATGGACCTGCGGGCCAATCTGGAGCAGGACATTGTGCTGAAGCCGCTGGAGCGGTTTCTGGTTCCTACGGGCATACATATTGAATTACCCGATGGGTATGAGGCGCAGGTGCGGCCGCGCAGCGGTCTGGCGGTGAAACAGGGCATCACTTGTTTGAACACACCGGGAACGATTGATGCGGATTACAGGGGAGAGATCAAAGTGATCCTGATTAATCTTTCCGGTGAAGAGCAGGTCATACATCATGGGGACAGGATTGCACAAATGGTGGTGCAGGCTGTGGAGCGTGTGGAATGGGAAGCGGTGACGGATCTTAACGTGACGGAACGAAATGCGGGTGGCTTTGGTCATACCGGCAGGCATTAAAAATCATCTGATGAAATATATTATTGCGGTGTTTGTGTTGGTGGTGTTGGCAGGTTCCTGCCGATCTACGCGGAAGATCTCTTCATCTATTGGGAAGAAGGATTCTGTGACCACGATCATCGATCCCAAAAATTCAGACTCTGCACAGAAGGTATGGACGGCCTACAATAAGATATCTACAGACAGGATCGAGTTCAATACTTTTCAGGCCAAGCTGAAGATGGATTATGACGATGGGAAGAAAGCGTACAAGGATTTGAATGTGGTGCTGCGGATGAAGAAGGACAGCATCATCTGGATCTCGGTGAATGCATTGTTGGGGATCGAGGCGGTGCGGGCCATCATCACACCAGACACGGTGATTTTAGCGAACAAGATCGAGAATACAGTGCAGTACCGAACCTTCGATTACTTGAAAGAAGTGTCTAAGTTGCCAGTGGATTTCCGCACACTGCAGGACCTGATTATTGGGAACAAGGTTTTCCTCGATTCCAATATCGTGGCGTATGGGGAGGGCGATAAATTGATATCGATGACGATGCTGGGCGAGTTCTTTAAGAATTTTTCACAGTTCAATTCAGGTGACCTGAGTATTGTGCGAAGCAAGCTTGACGATGTGGATGTAACGCGAAGCCGTAGTGCTGACCTGAGCTACCAGGACTATTCCGATGTGGGTGGGGGCAAGCATTTTGCGAACAGGAGGCGGATCAGTGTGAGTGATAAAAATAAACTCGATATTGATCTTGATTTTAAGCAGGTGCAATTTGATCTGCCTTTGAGTTATCCCTTTAGTGTTAAAAACCTGAAATTGAAGTAATTTTAACAGGCGCGCAGGGTATCCTGTATTATTTTGTGTGCCAGTTGACTTGAGATCTACATTCATCCTGATAAAAACCCCGTCCATGCGAACCATCTTCATGTACCTGTTGAGCTTTATGTTTATTGCCGGCGCTGTTGCGCAAAGCAGAGAAGACCTCGAGCGCCAGCGCAGGCAGATCCAGCAGGAGATCGCGGAATTGCAGGAGACGCAGGCATCCATCCAGAAAGACAAGAAGGCCAACCTGGCGCAGCTGGCACTCATCCAGAATAAGATCAAGAAGCGGAACGCGGTGATCAACAATATCAACAGCCAGGTAAAGCTCATCGATAATAATATTTTTTCCAACAACCGGGAGATCTACCGGCTCAAGAAACAAGTGGATACACTGAGGGAGCAGTATGCCAAGACTTTGGTGTATGCGTACCAGAACCGGAGCAGTTATGACATGATCAATTTTCTGTTTTCGGCTACAACGTTCAACGATGCTATCCGCAGGATCCAGTATTTAAAAAGTTACCGCGGGTACAGGGAAGAGCAGGTGGAGAATATACAGAAGACGCAACAGTTGCTGGTGGGTAAGATCAATACGCTGAACGAGAATAAGAAAGAGAAGAGCAAGGTGTTGCAGGAGCAGAGCAAGGAGATGAAGACCTTGCAGGGGGAGAAGGAAGAGCAGAACAGTTATGTGGCGAAGCTGAAGGCGAGGGAAAAAGAATTGACGAAGGAGATGGCGGCCAAGCGCAGGGTGGCGAATAATCTGCAGAATGCGATTGCAGCGATTGTGAAGCGGGAGATCGAGGCGGCGCGGAAGCGGGAGATCGAAGAAGCGAAGAAAGCTGCGGCGGCAGCGAAGGCTGCGGAAGCGAAGAGTGGTAACACAACTACTACGAGTACGGCGGCAACTACGGCCCCCAAAACTTCGTCTACCCCTGGCCGTAAGTACAACGTATTGGAAAGCACACCGGAGGTAACGAAGGTGTCTGTGAGTTTTGAGGCCAACCGGCGCAACCTGCCGTGGCCGGTGGATAAGGGAACCATTGCCATTCCTTTCGGAAATACAAAGATTGAGGGTACAAGCATTACCGAGAACAACCAGTGGGTGACCATTGCTACGGTGGCAGGGAGCAATGTGAAATCTGTATTTGAAGGCGTGGTAACTACGGTATATGATATTCAGGGATCGATGACGGTGACCATCAAGCACGGTAAATACTTCACTACATATTATAATCTCACAGGTGTTACAGTGAGTAAGAACGAGCAAGTGAAGATGGGCCAGGTCATTGGCAAGGCCGGCACCAATGATGACGGTGACGGCGAGATACTTTTTGTAGTTACACAGGAAGCCAAGTTTTTGGATCCTGAGTTATGGTTGAAGTCCAGATAACTTGTTTAGTTCGCAGTTCGCAGGTCGCAAGTTCGCAGATGCGTTTCGCCACTAAACCCTAAGCCCTGCACCCTAAACCCTATCTACGCGGCACTCCTTCATTTTTAGGGAAAAACAACTTCATTTCCCGTGCAAATCACTGATTGCATCCCTATCCCCATAGCGTAGGTTTGTCATGTGGATGGCTTACCGATGATACGATTGATGTTGGTGTGTGCGCGGGATGAGGAGCGGGTGATGGTGATGAATGATCCGTGGCATACCGGGGTTGAGGAGCACGATCGGGGATTGGTGCGGGCAGTTGACGATTGTGTTCGTCGGCTGCCCGGGGCCCGCCACGATGGGGGATGGCATTTTCCGTTGGACAGAGATGTCTTGAAGGGTTTAGGGGAGAGGGTTAAGGGTTTAGTTGAGTTGGATCTTAGCTTGCTGAAAATTCAGCTGGGTTTGCGGAAGTTGGGTATGCCCTTGCAGGCGGTGGTGAGTGTGCCGCACCAGATGAGTGCGGTGAATCTGCTGGCCTTGGATCGGTTTGTGAAGACATTGGCGTTGAAGGCGTATAGTCCGGCCACGATGCATCATTACCGGCAGGAGTTTCAGAAGTTATTGATGTTGCTGGGTGAGCTGGATGTGTCTTCGCTGACCACGGAGCAGGTGAAGAGTTATTTGTTATGGTTGATCACCAAGAAGGGCTATGGGGAGAGCCATGCGAACACGGCTGTGAATGCGATCAAGTTTTATTTTGAGAAAGTATTGTTGCAGCCGAGGGTGGTGTATGATTTGCCGCGGCCGAAGAAGCCCTTGGTGCTGCCGAAGGTCATGGGAAAAGAATCGATCACCCGGATCATTCAATCCATGGATAACCTCAAGCATCAGTCGATGTTGATGTTGGCCTACGCCGCCGGTTTACGGGTGAGCGAGATTGTGGCGTTGAAGTTGGTTGACATTGATTCAGACCGCATGTGTATCAATATTCGTCGCGCTAAAGGCAAGAAAGACCGGGTAGTGGCTTTATCGCCCATATTGCTGGACCATCTGCGGGATTACTTCCGAGCCTATCGTCCGAAGGAGTGGTTATTTGAGGGGCAGGGTGGCGGCCAGTATTCCGCGCGGAGTGTACAGCAGGTCTTCAAGGATGCTAAGGCGCTTGCGGGCGTGAAGACGCCTGGGGGTATTCATACCATGCGGCACAGTTTTGCCACGCATTTGTTGGAATCCGGTACGGACATCCGGTTCATCAAGGATTTACTCGGTCACAACAGTCTCAGTACCACGTTGCGTTACACGCATGTAAGTTTAAAGCAGATCACCTTGATCAAGAGTCCGCTTGACGATCTTAATCTCGGCCGCCCGAAGAATCCATAGTTCATTGCATCACGCTGCCTTCCCCGCTTTTCCCCAGCTTCCTCAACCCGGTTCACGCATTTTCCGTTTCCTCAACTCATTCTCCGCATCTTTCCTTATCTACACCCCCTTTCCGCAGTTAAACCTCCATCATTTACACTCCCTTCCTGCAAACATTTAATCTTATTTAATGGTTCCCCGCTTGCAAATTCCTGCGCAACTGCGTACATTTAAGTGTTATGCGCGAACCATTAACATTTCTGTTTATTTAAGATGAATGCATTGTTACATTTGATTCCATTGACACCCATTAGCATATTTGTATTTAATTAAATAGATGGTTGTAAGAAAACTCGCCATCCTAAAGTTGGAAGATATCCCATTATAGTTATGACGCTATTGCTTTCCGCGTTCATTTTATTTCGGCTTTATTGTATTGGTGATTTACTACTTCAGTATTACTAATCCCTTCTAGTCCCGGTAATATGTAGCCTAGGGTTTAGATATATTAAATCACTAGTGACCGACTAAACTAATCAAAAAGATGAAAAAATAGGTCCCGTTTAGGGGACCCACTTATGTTGTAGATTTGTTTTACGACAAACAATTTATAACATGAGCAAAAATACGGATTTAAAATTAGTCGGTCAGCCGA
>JBKCVJ010000227.1:0-3349 GCA_046317915.1 Sphingobacteriales bacterium | reverse complement strand
TTTTGCTTTGTCGACCATGGGCGCTGCAGCCGGCGCGGCAGAGCGCATGCGGGCTGTGGATTCTTTATCGATTTTGCTTTTTTGTGTTGAATACCCTAAAACTGTATTTTCCTTATCCTTTGCTTCCGGAGCGGCGGCAATTAGTCTGGTGGAGCTGTCTTGCTTTGTATCGTTATTGGTGATTGCTTTAGGTGCATCAACACGTGCAATGGTTTGAGATTGTTTTTTAACAGTAGCCGGTGAGGAGGGGGCGGGAGCAGGAGCAGGAGTCACTGCAGAATCCGCCTGTACAATGGGCGACGCTTCCTCACGAGCAGGAACCTCTATTTTAGCAATGGTTGGAGGCAGCGGGTTGGGGTTGGTATACAACAAGGTCATCGTTAATCCCATCAATATCACAGCAGCGGCAGCGATGGCCGTCCAGGGCCTTTCGCGGCGCATCGGCACAACCTTTGCCGGTGTTACGCGCTGCTCCAGTTTTTTCGAAAGGGTATGCATGTCGGCCTGGATCGCTGAAACAGGCGCAATCTCCAATCCCTCCATCGCGTCAGCCAGGAAAGGATCTTCCAATGCCGCATTTTCCATGGCATGCATCTCTATGGCATTCATACGGCCATCGAGATAACGACGGATGTCTTCGATTGTATATTGATATGGTTGCCCCTGGCTCACGATTGCATTTCTTTTTGTTTTTTCTCGATACAGATTTTGAGGTTGCGCTTTCCATTCTGGATCTGGCTTCTCACCCGGTTCCATTCCTGGCCGGTCAGTTCCGCGATCTCCTGGTAACACTTGCCGTCCAGATAAAATAGCGCCACGCTCTTTTTTTGCTCACCCGGCAGGGTTTCCATACAGTCCTCCATCACCTTCAGGCTGGCCTCTTTTTCCATGACACCATTCAGATGCCATTCTTCATCCAATTGCATAAACGATTCACCTATTTCGGTGATTTTCATCTTTCCCTCTTTCCGAAGCTGCATAAGGCAGTGATTTCTAGCCACTACATAGAGCCAGCCGCGGAACTGATCCACCTCGTGTTTCTTCAATTTGTCTACCAGCTCTTCAAAGATATTCATCACGGCATCCCGGGCCGCTTCATGGTCCTTCAGGTATTTCAGGCAAACGCCCAGCACCAGTTCCATATACGGCGCATACAGTTCTCCGAGCACCTGCATGCTGCCCGTACGCTTGTACGTGCGGATGAGGTCCTGGTCAGCCTGGCCGTCTTTTCGGATGGGTAGGGGTTCCTGCATGAAAAATATTTCCCGGATGCGTATGTAATTCTTTTCGATACTACATCCTTCCCAAAAATAATGCTATGCGAACAATTATTGCACTGCTGTTTTCAGGTTGGCTGCTGACCGCCTTCCTGCCCACGACGCAGATAGAAATCACCGGTCAGATTGTGGATAAAGATGGTGCTCCAGTACCTTTTGCCTCAATCATTATTAAAGGCACCAGCAAAGGGGTGAGTGCCGATCAATTCGGGTATTTTACGATCACGGTGCCAGATGAAAAAACGGTCCTTGTGGTGTCTGCTGTGGGTTTTGAAGCATCAGAAATAAAGATCGGCAAGCAAACCAAGTTAAAAGTGAAACTGAAGGTAATGGATCAGGCTCTCAGGGAACTTGAAGATGTAGTGGTAACGGGGTATCCCGTGCAACGTAAGAGAGACATTACAGGGTCGGTAACAACGATCAATGCTAAGGAACTTAATTCGGCTTATGCGCCTTCACAACAGTTATCTGGCAGGGCAGCTGGTGTGCAAATTCGTGTCAGGGGTATTGCATCCACCAAAAGCCAATACCCCCAGCCCGCGCAGGACTGGAACACGGAGGGATATGATCCTATCGATGAAAATGGTTTCAAGGCCGTGCAACAGGACCCGCTCTCTACTTTTTCATTGGATGTGGATGCGGCATCTTATAGCAATGTGCGCCGCTTCCTCAACCAGGGCACCCTGCCTCCTGCAGGTGCGGTACGCGTGGAAGAGATGATCAACTATTTTCAATACGGTTACGCACAGCCGAAAGGCGAGCATCCATTCTCCGTATACACCGAGCTGGCCGATTGCCCCTGGCAGCCAGAGCATAAATTATTATTGGTAGGACTGCAGGGCAAGAAAGTGGAAACACGTGAACTGCCTGCGTCTAATATCACGTTCCTCATCGATGTATCCGGATCGATGAACGATGAGAACAAATTGCCATTGGTGAAGGGTGCGCTCAAATTGCTGGCGGATCAACTGCGGGAACAGGATCGGGTATCGATCGTAGTGTACGCGGGTGCTGCGGGATTGGTGCTGGAACCCACATCGGATAAAACAAAAATCAAACAAGCATTGGACCAGTTGGAAGCGGGCGGTTCAACAGCCGGTGGTGCAGGTATTCAATTGGCCTATCATACTGCAAGACAAAATTTTATCAAGGGTGGCAACAATCGCGTGATCCTTTGTACCGATGGCGATTTCAATGTGGGCGCCAGCAGCGATGATGCGATGGTGTCCTTGATTGAGAAAGAGCGTGCATCTGGTGTGTTCCTCACGGTGCTGGGTTTTGGTATGGGCAACTATCAGGATGCAAAGATGCAGAAGCTTGCAGATAAAGGCAACGGCACACATGCGTACATTGATCAGATGAGTGAAGCGAAGAAAATTTTTGTCAACGAGTTTGGTGGCACTTTGTTCACCATTGCGAAAGACGTGAAGTTCCAGTTGGAGTTCAACCCCGCCCAGGTGCAGGGCTACAGGCTCATCGGTTATGAGAATCGTATCCTCAATAAGGAAGATTTTAATGACGATAAAAAAGATGCCGGTGAGATGGGCAGCGGACATACGGTGACCGCACTATACGAAATCATACCCACCGGAGTAGAAACAGATCTGCTCGGGAACGTTGATCCACTTCGTTATAGTAAAAAGGAAAAGAGCAAAATGCAACACGGTGATGAGTTGCTCCTGGTTAAGCTTCGTTATAAAAAACCCGATGAAAATACCAGTAAACTGATGGAAGTGCCTGTGTCTGCATCGTCCATTGCATACAAACAGGCCTCCGGTCAGTTTCGTTTAGCCGCCGCCGTTGCAACCTTTGGAATGATCCTCTCTGATTCTAAATTCAAGGGAGAGTCTGATTTCACCCTTGTTCGTTCTCTTGCCAATTCTGCTGTGGGCGAAGACCCGGGAGGGTATAGGAAGGAGTTTGTGGAGCTTTGTGAGAAGGCGTCCAAATTATACCAGTCCAGGCGGTAGATGTCTGGCAATAGGACATTTGGACCGTTGTACCATTGCACAATTGTACAATGGCCCAAATGTTCTATTGTCAATTTTTCTTATACGCAGGATGATACTTCT
>JBKCVJ010000226.1:0-11216 GCA_046317915.1 Sphingobacteriales bacterium | reverse complement strand
GTGTTTTTGAACCAAACTACGTATGCAAGTTAGTAAGGTTCCCAAGTCCATGCCATAGTAAAACTACCCGATTATTAAAGCCGTAAAATTGCGGCGGGAGGCGTGGATATACGCTAAAGCGCTCATTTACAGTGCATTTGGACAATTCAAAAACACCAGGTTCTCTCCTTTAGCACCCATCTTTTGTACCATTGAATGCCGTTTTTTTCTCATAAAATGGCGAGGATTTAACGGATGGGGGAAGGCAGCCATTATATACATTTACCCTATGGAAAATATACTGATTAGTGGATTATGGGACTTAATTAACAAAGCCTTCGTCTTAACTATTACAATATTAAGTATCGCAAACCTCTCCCTAATTTGCAAATATTGGTCAATACTTAAGAAAACCAAATACAAACTTACAAGCATTGCACTCTTCTGCTTCAACTTTATATATGTACCCCTTATGCCGTTTAGCGCGGACAAGCTAGGAGATATTGTCAATAATTGCTACTACATTATATTGTCGATTTCAGAAATATTATTCTACTATACAATTACTGTTTCAACGGGACAAAGCAATCGTCAAAACAAATGGGTATTGACAATATCGATTATAGCAATTTTCATGATTATAGTAAATACTTTCAAAAACGACGAGGGATCAAATGACGAACATATTTTTATGATTATAAGCTTAGTGTATACAAACAGCTCACTTCAATATTTTAAAAAGTTATCTCAAAATCCCGAAACCTTTTTAAATGTTAAGCAATCAGATATTTTTCTACAACTGGCATTATTCCTTTGCAATTCATTACCTATGACTGCCAGTATTTGTCAAATAGGCATTAAAGCAATTGTTCCAAATTTCAATTCAAGATGGTTTAGTGACTCTAGTTCAAGTGTTGGCATGTTCAATATCTTACAATATTTCTCACTCATTGGCTATTCATTATTATTATTCTACACAATAAAGGCACTTAGATGGATAAAACAAACATATACATTAATGTAGTCACTATCGTAGGTATTGTGGCGAGTTTAATTACATTCTGGTTTGCGGTTTCAATTCGCGCTGCAATATCGAAATTTGCAAAAAATTCTCAAGAGATATCACAAAAATATGAGTTAGACAAGCAAAGTATCACAAATCAAATTCTCGAAGCCGAAATAAACACACAAGAGAATACATTCGAACTCATTTCAAAAGAAATCCATGATAACATCTCACAGAGTTTAAGCCTTGTGATAATTAATTTGAACTGCATGTCAAACGGAAAAAATGGACATGAAAGTACAACCTTGAAAAACTCTATAGCGGAACTCAAAAAAGTCATTGACGACTTGAACAATTTGTCTAAAAGTCTCGACTCTGATTTAATTGAAACTCACGGTTTAGTTGCAGCTTGCAAATTTGAATGTGAAAGATGGGATAGACTTTATGATACCAAAGTCACTCTGGAAACGAGTGGAGAAGTACGGCATCTAGACAAAACAATGGAATTATTCATTTTAAGAATAATACAGGAATCCATCAATAACGCTATAAAATACTCGAAGGCAACGGAAATAAAAACTGTAATATGTTACAGTGACAACAAGCTTAGTGTTTCAATAGAAGACAACGGAATAGGATTCAACCTGAAGGAGGTTCTGGAAAACAAGGTTATTGGAAAACACTCAGGAATAAAAAACATAAAGCAAAGATCCAAAATGATAAATGGATCTATTGAAATTAGAACGAGTCATTTACAAGGAACAAGAATACAACTTGAAATTAATACAAGTAATTATGAGAAAAACTTTGGTTGGATTGGCAGACGATCACAAATTACTTCGTAGCGCTCTTGCTTCGATGATCAATTCATTTGGAGAATACGAAGTTGTTCTAGAGGCCAGTAATGGAGTCCAGCTTCTAGAATATTTAAAAACTACCCAACCCGATATTGTTTTACTTGACTTCAATATGCCTGAAATGAATGGACTTGAGGCTGCGGAAGCTCTCAAGAAAAGTTACCCCAGCATAAATGTTCTGATGCTGACAATGTTTGACACTGAACTTATGTTGATCAAGTTACTGCAAGCAGGTGTAAAAGGATTTATGAAAAAAGATATACATCCTTCCGATCTAAAGCAAGCTCTAGAAGCACTTATGAAAGATGGCTATTACTATTCGACCTACACCAGCAATAAGTTAGCCGGCTTCTTCCGAAACTCAGAATCGTCTCCAATCTGGGATAAAATACTTTCAGAACAAGAAATTAGACTACTTAAACTATCGAGCACTGAACTGACTTATAAAGAAATCGCGATTGAAATGGGATTAAATCCAAGAACAATTGATTCGATACGTGATGGCCTTTTCGAAAAGCTGGATGTAAAAAGTCGAGTAGGGCTTGCCATGTACGCAATTAAACATGGCCTTGTAACAATTTAAATCACTCGATTAGCTTATTGCGCATGCCATACATAACCAGTCCTGCAATTGTCTTTACACCAGCCTTTGTCTTCATGTTTTGACGGATTGTTTCTATTGTCCTTGGCGACAAGTAAACTTCTTTAGATATTTCTTCCGTTGTTTTATCTTCGGCTAACAACTTTAAAATTTTAACCTCTTTCTCGTTAAACTTTACTGGATTCGGATAGTACTGTTTCGCTGTTTTTTTGTGTTGAAGCTTCATCAACACGGCCTTATTTACTAAGTCATTGAAATAGAAGTCGTCATTCATGCAAGTAAGTATTGCTTGGTATATTTCATCAGGATCAGTGGTTTTAGTTAAATACGCATTTGCCCCCATCTCCATCATTCTGGAAATCATTTCCTGATCATCATACATCGTCAGAACAATAATCTTCAACTCTTCATATTCCTTTCTTAAAAGACCGATAGCGTTTATTCCATCTATCTCAGGCATTCGGATATCCATCAAAAGGACATTGGGCATTTTGATCTTGATCTTATGCATAAGATCTTTCCCATCTTCAGCTTCCCAAATGATTTTTAGATAGTCTTTTCCAGAGAGCGCCATTCGAATGCCGTCCCTAAATATCTTATGGTCGTCTGCAATTGCTACTTTAATGGGTTCGGTACCTGCCATGTTAACGGATTATAAAAGTCACTGATCTACAAACATCTACAATTCCAGACATAAAGTTCGAGTATTTTTACTTAGTATATTTACGATTCTCAAAAATAAATTCTACCAGCTTGAAATCCAGCATTTCCACTTAGAGTTTTGTAAATACCCCAAACCATAAATCGGTCAAAAATGCTATTGCCGAGTAAACAAACCTCAAATACATTTGTCATGAAGTTGATTGACGAGGATTCAGTAACCTCAAGCTTACCAATATCCTACGCAAACCATCCGTTTAAAAATCCAATACTTAGAAAAGCCTGACAGTCTAATCCAAGGTCAATCAACTTTCAGTTTTTATCTTAAATCAAGAAAATTACACACGTAGAATCCCAATAATGGAATAGTATTTTTACTATTCCTAGCTCGTATTTATCCTCTTTTTTGATTCATGAAAAAAATAACATACTCGTATTTCATTGATTTTAACTCACTTATCCATCTTTAAGCAACCCTCAAACTTCCAACAGCACTGACCTGTTTTGTAAGTGCCTGATGTTCAAGACTTTTGACAGCTCAAGCATTTTTGAAATTTAAATTCAATTTTATGCGTCAAGTTGTCGATGTCATTGTTAATTGGTTTTTCTAAAGACCACGAGGCTTAACTTAATTGGATTGTTACTATATTTGATTTAAACATTTCAAATATAGTAACGTCCATTTTTTTATCATTAACCTTACTACTAGAGTTAGCACTGTTGGTTTTGTATCTGACCCGTAGATCAAGATTCAATCAGTTAACTCCAATTGTTATTTATGTACTCTACACCCTCCTTAGTATTCTGATTATCAGTTCACTAATTGGAAAGCTTACCGGGAAACAATTTTTAGGTTTTAGAATATTCACTATTGGTGAGGGTGTACTTTTAATGTACTATTTGAGACGTGTTCTTAGAAGTGTAAAAGCAAAAAAGCTATTATTCTTACTGACTATCTTTTTTGTTTTATTTGCGCTTTTTGACCTTATAACAAATATTGATGCGGACACCTTTGACTCTTTGCCTACTGTTTTTGAATGCCTGATCATAATTGGATTTTCAACGTTTTATTTATATGAGCAATTAGGCACTCCCGAATCGTTGTTTTTATACAGCACTCCAACATTTTGGATAATTGTTGGTTTGATGTTATTCTTTTCCGGCAATTTTTTTGTATTTATCTATGCACAGAGCAATTCTGAGTCTCCAGAATTTCAAACGACATTTGGCCTAATCAACACCATTTTATCCTTCATCGAAAATATCCTCTTCCTAATAGCGTTTATAATAGCGAGACAGCAGTCTAAAACCATAAAATCCAATACTGTAGCGAAAACCACCTAAAACGCCTCAGAAACCCTAACCCTAAAATCCAGCTGGAGAGAAAATGATATTCCTTCAATCAGTCCCTAACTCCCCGGGAATGTCCAATGTGCTGTTCTTCGGAACCATTGGCATGCTGATACTCGCTATCGGTCTGGTCGTATTTATCGTTTTTCACCAACGTAGGGTCATCAAATACCAAATGCAACTCCAGAAAATGGAAGATGAACAGCAGAAGATCCTGCTGAACGCCTCCATCCGCTGGCAGGAAGAAGAAAGGCAACGGATAGCAGCAGACCTTCACGACGATGCCGGGCCCCTGCTCGCCACCGCCCGCCTCTACCTCAACGAAAACCTCGTTCACCAGGATATCCATACCCAACTGCAAAGCATCTATAACGCCAAGCAGATCATTGACGATACCATCCAGCTGATCAGGAACATCTCGCATAGCCTGATGCCCCCTACCCTGAAAAACTTCGGGCTGGAATCAGCTGTAAACGACCTGTTCCAGAAAATCTCAGGATCCGGAACCGTCAACGCCAGCAGCAGGTTCCATGATTATCGCCACAGGCTGCGCCCGGAACAGGAATTGCTCATCTTCCGCATTATCCAGGAACTGGTGAATAATATCCTGAAACACAGTAACGCCAGCTTTATCCATATTACCCAGAATTTCAGCGACAACAAATTCTATATCCGCATTCACCACGACGGACGTGGAATCACGCAGAACGATTTCGATAAACTCAACAAAAGCGCCGCAGGCCTTGGATTGAAAAACATCCAGAGCCGTATGCGCGTACTGCAAGGCAATATCAATTTCGAAAAAGATATGTCGAAGACTTATTTCAAAGTAACCCTGGAAATTCCTGTAGATATGGAAAACCTCGGTTAAGCTTCCCTATCTTTGCAACACCACAACTAAGATCCTATAAACCAACATTAACGATGAGCCAAATAAAAGTGGCCATTGCAGACGATCACAAGATCTTCAGAAAAGGAGTGATCCTTTCTCTGAGGATTTATCCCAATATCAAATTCGTACAGGAGGCCGAAAACGGCCATGAGCTCCTGAACGGTCTTGACGAATCCCAACCTGATATCGTTTTGATGGACCTACGTATGCCCCAGAAAGATGGCATCGAAACCACCAAACAGATCAGTAAACAATATCCCGATATCAAAGTGCTGGTGCTGACGATGTACGAAGACGAAAGATTCGTATCACACCTCATGGAGAACGGAGCCAATGGATATCTTCTGAAAAGCGCAGATCCTTCTGAAATCAAAAAGGCTATCATGGAAGTGATGGCAAAAGGCTATTACCTGAACAATTTTGTGAACCGCGTGCTGTTAAAAAAATCACACGCGAGAACAAAAACGATTCCCTCCCTGAACAGCGAGATCGTTCTCAATGATAAGGAAAGGGAAGTGATCCGCTTACTCTGTATGGAGTATACGGCCCAGGAAATAGCTCAAAAAATGGACATCAGCCCACGGACCGTTGAAGCAATCAAGGACCGTCTGATGGAAAGGTTCGGCACCAAGAATACCGCCGGTCTGGTATTCTTTGCGGTGAAGAACAACCTGATTGATTAGGATGCGCAAACAATGCTCACTGTTGATACAATATTGGATCTCCTACCCTGGGTCTTGATTGCCCCTGCTATACCCTTATTGCTGGTGTTGATCACCCGCACTTACAACAATAGCAGCCAGACTAGCCTGGTTCTCCTTTGTGTGATTACCATCCTCTCCAATGTATTTTTGGCCGTGGCCGCAAAATCAACACAGGATCCCGCCCTACTGCACATCAGCTACCTGGCTACTTTTATCTTTACCCTCCTGCTGCTGAAAAACTGCACCAACCATCGCGTGCTGAAGATCACCATATTCACGATCCTGTTGCTTTTTATCGGCATCTACCTAAGTGCACGGTTCATGTCCGGAGACCTGCGTATTATGCACATATTGAATACAATCGGCGCCCTTGTTATCTTTCTCCTTGCCGTTCTTGTACTGGTATCCCTTGCCTATAAAGTTGACTTACACATCCTCTCCAATCCAGACTTCTGGTATTCCGGTGGCGTTTTTTTCCACTTTGGCCTTTTAAGC
Source organism: Sphingobacteriales bacterium (assembly GCA_046317915.1). Lineage (GTDB taxonomy): Bacteria > Bacteroidota > Bacteroidia > Chitinophagales > Chitinophagaceae > Pollutibacter. The sequence continues at coordinate 4,672 of JBKCVJ010000226.1, read as the reverse complement.
CTCCTCCTGTTCACTGGGAAAAAAATTACGGACGCAGATTACCATGAACAAAATGAATGGTCCATGATGTATGCCATTGTGTTTTGCCTGCAATTCCTGTTTTTCAGCATCGGCGTATATATGCATAAACCTTGGCAAAAGAAAGCCGGATAATTACTTTGGCTTCTTATCCATCGCTTGTTTGAAGATCAGGTCCTTTGCTCGCATTGCCCTGGCATTAACCGTATCTATGACTACTTTGAATTGTTCCGGCTGTGATTTATAGTATTGTATGCTTGCCTGAAAATCCTTTGGACTGACCTTATGAATGGCCAGTACTTTGTCCAGCTCCTGCGTATAGAGCTGCTTTAACCGTTTTGAAGTATCAGCACTCAGGTAAGACTCAGCGAATGCTTCAGCGAGGATCACATCTGTTAGCACCAACTCCATCTGCTCTTTATCCAACACGCCGGCAGGGAGTTTCTGCCCGCCACAAGCAGCCAAAACAGCAATGATCATCGCACTTATCGTCACCTTTCTCACTTCAGCTGCTCTTTATATTTCAATGTATTGGTTGGATCGATCTTTTGCAACAACTCAATGATCCTTGAACGTTCCCCGGGATTGGCCTTCTTCATAATGTTGATGATCTCGTCAGACTTCCCCTGGAAAAAGAATTGGTAGATCATAATATTAGGGTTATCCACCTGCATCGTATAGAGTGTATTCACTGCATTCAACATCTCCTGCCTCGCCTTGTTATCGTTCTCATACAGATTATCCAGACATTGCCGATAGTAAATATAGTAGGCATCATGGATCAGCGAATACCTGCTGTTCATCATGTTCTCGGATAGCCAGTACCGGTTGCGCTGACTGTCAAAAGGTTTCCATCCGGAGATCAGTCTCCCGTCAGGCGCTGCATTTACGATGGCATTCGCCCGCTGAAAATAAGGATCTCCTCCGCGTGGCGCAAAAGAATCATGATCAAAGCCCAGCATCATGTACACATAATAGGCTAAGATCGCAGTGAGATTACTTGCCAGAGGATCTGTACCCTGCACCCTGTTCTCATTGAACTCAACGGGCTGAAACTCCACGTACCTGAACACCACATCGTTATCGATATGGTTCATGATCGCCGCCTGGTAATTGCTGTTGTACACTGGCCGCGCTGCCTGTATGGTAAGGGTTGCCTTGTAAGTATTGGTCTCCACATTAGACTGCAGGTTTAACAGGAAACTGCAGCGTATTTTTTCCTGTACCCCATAATCTTCGTTTGTCCATTTCCGTTTGTTGAGGAAATCCTGGAGTTGCGTTTGCAAGGTCTGGAATACTTTTCTGTCGATGGTTGTACTGATCTGGTTGTACAATACCGTTACCCTGGCATTCAGTTCCTGGGATTGTGCTGCTCCAGACAACAGACAAATATGTAGGATAATCAAAAGTTTTCTCATATCACTGTTTCACTTGTTTGACGATCAGCTCAACAATCTTTCCTGCAACTTCCTGCTTGGACTCAAGGCCGATCTTGGTTTTTTCACCACCCTTCATAAACACCGTAACCTGGTTGGTATCATGACCAAAGCCTGCACCTAAGTCCTGCAGAGAATTCATCACAATCATATCTGCATGCTTGGATTCAAGCTTACCCAAGGCATAGGTTTCCTCATTGGTGGTTTCCAATGCAAAGCCTACCAGAAACTGCCCTGGTTTTTTAATTTCTCCCAACGACAGCAGGATGTCCTTCGTTTTCTGAAACTGCAAAGACCATTCGGCACCTTTCTTCTTGATCTTCTCCGAGGCCACTTCTGCCGGTGTGTAGTCTGCTACTGCCGCTGCCATCACGGCCACCGTAGTCTCCGAATATACCTTATGACAAGCCGCATACATCTCTGCTGCTGTTTGTACGTGCACGGTATGCAGGCCTTCCACGTTCAACCCAGCATCCGATGGGCCCAGCACTAGAGTCACTTCGGCACCGCTACTCCTGAGCGATTGAGCCAACGCAACACCCATCTTCCCGGATGAATGATTGCCGATGAACCTTACGGGATCGATGGGTTCATACGTAGGACCGGCCGTCACAAGGGCTTTGAGACCGGCCAGGGGGCGGAATGAAAAAAATGTATCTTTTAAGTAAGTAACTATTTCCTCTGGTTCGGCCATTCTTCCATCACCGATCAATCCACTGGCCAGCTCTCCGTGGGTTACAGGAATGACCCTGTTCCCATAAGACTGAATTTTGTTAAGATTGAATTTAGTGGATGGATGCTTCCACATGTCTTCATCCATTGCCGGCGCCACCACAACAGGGCAAGTGGCAGAGAGATAAACGGCCATCAATAAGTTATCGCAAGCGCCCTGAGCCATCTTGGACAGCGTGTTACAACTCAATGGGGCCATCAGCATTACATCGGCCCATCGGCCCAACATCACATGGTTTGCCCAGGTGGTTTCATCAGACAATTCATGTAACACAGGATGTTTAGACAGCGTAGATAAGGTAAGGGGCGAGATAAATGTTTTGGCCGATGGCGTCATGATTACTTTAACCTCGGCCCCAGCTTTCACGAGCAGCCGGATCAGGGTTGCCGATTTATACGCAGCAATACTTCCGGTAACTCCCAGTAAAATTTTCTTTCCTTCCAGCATCAGGATAGATTGACAGGGCAAATTATAATAAAAAAAGCGACAATGTATGCTTGTCGCTTCTTATATCATCTATTTAACGATCGTTATTTTAAATGAAGAGATTGTCTTCGCTTCTACGGTAGTAAACCTTGTCTTCCATAAATTCCTGCGTAGCAAGCAATGATGGATTAGGCATCTTCTCATATGCTTTAGAGATCTCTATCTGCTCTTTGTTCTCGTGAATCTCTTCCAGGCTATCCGTATGGCTGGCAAACTCCTCCAGTTTGTTATGCAACTCCTCCTTAACCATGATATTGATCTGGTTGGCACGTTTTGAGATGATCGCAATAGACTCGTACACATTGCCTGTCTTCTGCTTGATCTTGGCAACATCTTTGGTCTCGAGGTTATTGGTAATGCTATTTCCGATCTGGCGACGTAACCTGCTCATTGGGATACTTTATTTTTTTGTAGACGACAAAGTTAAGTAACGTTCGGCTTCTTTCAATAATTTACTTTCAGGGTAGCGATCCTGGAAGTCTTGAACTTCCTGAACCACCTTGGCATAACGCTCTTCCCTTCTTTCTTCGATACTCATGGTGGCGTATTTGTAATAACTCTTGATTATCATGAGTTTATACTCTTCCGCTTTGGGAGAATCCGGGTAATTATTGATCAAACTCGTAAAGGCGATCGCTGCGGCTTTATACTGGCCCATGTTATAATAAAGTTGACAGCTCTTCAATTCCTTGGTTTCCAACTTTTTAACACCTGCGTCGATGATTTCCTGGGCCTCTTTATTTTTTTCCGATCCGGGATGGGTATTGATAAAAGTCTGCATCATCCCAATAGCCTTAATGGTGTTGGTTTGGTCCAGCTCTGCTTTGGGCGACTCCTTATAATAGGAATAAGCCTCCATATACTCGATCTCTTCTGCTTTGGTACTATTGGGAAACATGTTCAGGAAACCGTCAAACAGGTTCTCGGCACTGGCAAAGTCCTTCATATTATATGCACAATATGCATATCTGTAATACAGCTCTTCAAACTGGGGAGTGCCTTTGAATACGGTGAACAGCTCTTCATACAGGGTCTGAGCCTGTCTGTACTGTTTATTCTCATAGTATTCATTAGCCATTTTCAGCTTGTAATCGTAATCGCTACTCTTGAGCACCTTGTTGTACTTGGAGCAAGAGGAAATGGCGATGGCCAGCACGGCAATAAACAGAAAAAGGGGGTTACGCAGATTCATAAAAGCGGGCAAAAATACATTATTTGGGCTACAACCCTAAGGGGAAATTAAGATATAGGCCGTTAATAAAAACCCAAAAGACCCTTTATGGGGGTCTTTTGGATTCATTATGAAGTACTGTGTACTATTTCTTGCGGAGGTTGGGGTGCGGCGCAGGAACGGTGTTTGGTCCTTCGTCACCGCTGCTGGCAGGCCTCAGATCAACCGTGTTAGGGTCTCCTTCGGTTTGGCCATAGCGGAAGATGAACCTGTCTGCGCTGATGCCTTGCTTGTCAACCAGGTGGTTGATCACGGCATTCACCCTATCCCAGCTCAGCTGTTGGCTTGACTTGGAAGGTTCGCCATAACCGGCAACAACGATTTTGCAACCAGGGTTGTTCCTCAGCTGGTCAGCAATGGTTGCCAGGGCAGCCTGTGCATCTTTGCTGAGTACGGTTGAGTTTGATTTGAAAGACACGCTGGGCAGGTTGGTGATGGCGCAATTTCCGCCACCGCCTTTGCCGTATTTGCCAGACTCGAGATCATTTTTAATCTCTGTGCAGCAAGCAGGATCCGGGCACTTACCTACACCGTCAGCATCAACAGGCTGGCATTCTGTAGGAGTGATCAGTTGCTTGTCTTTATAGTCAGGAACACCATCACCATCGGTATCCTTGCTCACACCATGGGAGTCAACAGGAGCACCTGCAGGGGTGTTGGGTTCATTATCAAACTGGTCAGTAACACCATCGCCATCAGTATCATCCAAAACAGGTTTGGGGAGCTTCATGCGTTTGGGCGAATTCAGCTCGTTGTAAGCAAAATTCA
>JBKCVJ010000225.1:0-4109 GCA_046317915.1 Sphingobacteriales bacterium | reverse complement strand
ATAGGGCATTGGTCTGGCCAGGGCAGGATTCACCAGGTTGGTAGTGATGGAATCCATCGTCATATCCCCTTTGATCTCCAGTTTAAGGGTGTCAGAAAGCTCCTTACCAACATATTCGGAAGAAATAAACACATCATTGCCCGCTTGCACATACCGAAGCAGAGCATTTACATCTCCTTTATCAAATGGCGTGACCGGCGAAATGAACATGTATACCTCACCGTTAGGTATATACGAAGTATCCCCGCATTGTTCATAGGGGGTAATACGGAGCATGTCTGGCTGGTAACCCATCAGGGTGTCCAGTTCATGAAACAAAACATAACTACCGTAAGGAATTTTATCCTTGTTGCTGAGCGTAGGACTCCAATCCGTCTCCTGGGGTTTCATGTAGAGAGCTATGCTGTAGCCGATGACCAGTACCACAATCAGATAGATATACCAGGGAAGCTTTCTCATGATTGGATCAGTTGAAAGTGCTCTGCAAAAATGCTCTTGATCTTCTCATACATTTCCCTGGTCACCTCAAACTCACCATACCATCCAAACTCATATAAAAGAGTGACCCTCGCAAAGCTGTCGGCATACGGCGTGCCAATCAGTTCCCTTGCGTAGTCATGATTAGTTTTATTGATCGTGTAGTTGATGAGGTTTCGGTCAGTTAGTTTGCGTAAACTGTTCAGGTACTGCAGCCGAAGCGCCAGTCGGAAGTTTGCTTCATCTTCTGCCTGACGAATGGCTGTTGGAAGGTCCATTTCGCGGATGTCTTCATTGGATTCCTTAAAAACAATGCCGGAGGATTTGCCAGACCGGAACAGGTTGCGCCGTTCCATCCCTGAAAACTTGTAAATGGCATACAGGATCAGTCCGATAGCAATTGCATAGATGACGAACTCCGTTCCTTTTTGTACACCCTTGTTTTTGTAAGCGTCATCGATCCAACGCCAGAACCAGGACCAGAAACGATCCCATAGACTTCTGCTTTGTTCTTCGTTGATCTTATAATGGAAATCATCGTTCTGCCGATAGGTATCCAACACTCCATCCGGTAAAACGCGAAGGTCAACCGCAGCACTGTCTTTGACCATGGATGTCTGCGCATTGGCAAACATCATCGTACACAACAATATCCATATCGTCAACATCCACCGCATGCTCAGTATTCTTCCTGTTGTCGGTATTTTGACGAACCCGTTCCGAGATCATCGATCATCTTCTCCAAACCGCCGCCCACTTTCTCTTCATGAAGGGAATAGTACAAGACCCCGGCACCCACAAACATGATGATGTAAAATATTTGCTGGATCAGCATGGATAGTCCATATATCACGGCCATGCCTTTACCAAAACTCTCCCCCGGCATTTCCGCATTCATGAGGCTCCCTACACCAAAGATCAGCGTGAGTGCGGTCTGAACAATAAAGGAGAAAATATAATAAATGAGAGACAACACCAAAGTATATCCAAGGCTGGACCACCAGTTTCCTTTTAGCAACATCCAAGCGCCATTGAATGCATTGCCTATTTCACCCTGGCCAATGGTATTTACGGGATATATCAATAATAGATAAGGTAGAATAATCAGCATGCCGATCATTAAAAAAAATACAAACAATCCTAACAATGCAGCAGCACCTGCACCACCTGAACCAGCGGCTATAAAACCTATTGGGACCATAAGGATCACCAATCCTACCAACATCATAACTGTGTAAATGGTATTGCTCATGAAAGGACCTGGCATTAAAGCCAAAATCTCACCTGGGGAAGCCCTACGGTTTTCATTTTCCCAGATTCTCATGTAGAGGTAAATAGAGGTGGCCATTGCGTTTACCGCCATGTAAACAAGCAACATAGAAACCCATAACTTCCAACTACGAAATAGCACGTCGGTTCCACCAGTAGTTATCGTAGAAAATATCTGTGTGAAATAGCGGGCACCTAAAAAAGCACCCACCAACAGAAATGGCAACACAAAAATACCATACATCACCAGAAGATTCTTCCAGTTGAGCTTGATGAATTTAATGGTGTCAGTTACCTTCTCTCCAAAGTCCCTGATCCGTCTGAGCGGCAAGGTTGTATTCATTATACTTTTTTAAAACGATATAAGGATAGATCACAAAATACCAGATGATAAATGCTGCAGATAAACTGAGAATGCTGACACTGAGCCACAGGGGCATACCGGTATGGCGGGTCACGTACCCTTCGAAAAAAGCAGCCACTATAAATACAGGAACCAATCCTACCATGATCTTGATCCCATCCATCGCACCACTGCGCATACTGTGGCCACGGGAATAGGTTCCGGGAAACAAGATGCTGTTGCCAAGAATGATGCCCGCCGCACCAGCAATGACAATGGCCGAAATCTCAAGGGTTCCATGAATAAACACCACCAGGATGGATTGCATTCCAAGTCCCTGTTTAAAGAAGTAATACTCAAACGCACCAAGCATCACCCCATTGCGAAACAGTCCATATACCGTTCCAATGCCAAGGAAGAAACCCTGTACAAACACCATGAAAGAAACATAGATATTATTCAGCGCAATCCGCACAAACATGTACCCTGGATCCATACTCTTGTATACGCCAAAAGGATCTCCCTTTTCAATATTTTCATTGGTCATGTTCACATATCCGTCTCCAAGGATGAGTCGTATAAAGCTGTCATCGTATTTGGCACTCAGCACGCCCATCAGCACAAAGGTCATGAAGAACAAAAACGCGTAGAGCAGCGCTTTCCTGTTGCGGGCCAAGACGAGAGGAAGATCTGTTTTCCAGAACTCAAGGAATCGATTCTTCTTTTCTTTCCGGTTTTTATAAATAGCAAGATGAATATCTGCCGCAAGATTGTTTAGGTATTTAACCGTTTTACTGCCGGGGTAAAAAGTTTTGGCATAAGCGAGGTCATCCGTGAGTGCCACGAACCGCTCTGCCATGAGATCCGGATCGCTTACCGGCCTTTCATAGGTTTTCCAACGTTCAACATTTTGCTTTAGGAAAAGTGCCTCCCGCATGAAGACGAATATAAGGATAATGATGAGAAAATTAAGGCTTTAAAACGTATTATTGTTATCTGATAAGACCTTAGAACCGTATGCAAAACATTACCATCCAGACTACACAGAATATTGACATTGAATATGAACTGGCAGGCCTCGGAGACCGCCTGGTTGCGTATTTGATAGACGTACTCATTTACAGTGCCTATTGGATCATCATGGCGCTGTTTCTGCAATTGGCGAAGTACGAAGATGGCTTGCTCTTTATCCTGATGTTTTTGCCCATTCTGTTGTACCAGTTGCTTTGCGAAATTTTCCTGAACGGCCAGAGCATCGGCAAAAAGGCGAAGGGTATCAGGGTCATCAGTCTGGATGGCAACCAGCCACATATCGGTCAGTATTTGATCCGATGGGCCTTCAGAATTGTGGATACGATGATCAGTTCAGGATTGGTGGCCGTTCTAACCATTGCATTGTCTGAAAAAACGCAGCGACTTGGCGATATGCTGGCCGGAACAACGGTGGTGAGAACCCAAAGGAGAACGATGATCCATGATACGATCTTCGTGGAAACCGAAGTACACCACGTTGTAAAGTACCCCAGGGTTATTGAACTATCTGACCGGGACATCAGCCTGATCAAGGAAGTATTGAACCGATTTGATAAACTACCTCACGAATCCAACACCTTGCTCCTTAAAACAACCGAAAAGGTGCAGGAACTGGTAGGCGTACAGGAGATCATTGATGCGGAATACTTTCTCCGCGATGTGATTAAAGACTATAATTACCTGTCTGCGAAGGAAAGGTCTTGATTAATGTGGCAATTTGAAAATTCGGTAATGCGGCTATGTAGGAAGGCGCGCCTTGCGTTGCGGCGCGCCGGCAGTCACTCTGAGTGTTTATACGCAGGCGGGCAATGCCTAGTGCCCCATGCCCAGTGCCTCGCGAAGCGTCTGCCGCATTTACAAATTGTCTAATTGTCTAATTGTCCTAGTATGCTAACGCAAATAACACCCGCTGTTTACTGGCATTACCTGAATATACACAGACCCCGGCTTCTTCCTCACTGTTGAGCGGGATACATCGGATGGTGGC
>JBKCVJ010000224.1:0-5900 GCA_046317915.1 Sphingobacteriales bacterium | reverse complement strand
TGCGTTTTACTTCCGTACCATCATTGGCAGCTGGTTGTCTGCCTGGAAATTGGAAAAAGAAAGACTTGGCAAAAAAGGCTATTCCTTTTGGAGTATGCATAATGAGATGTTACGCTTCCAGTTGATCCAGATCGCATTACTTGTGGTCATTGCAGTAATCTTTGATGTCAGGACAATGGCGTTGTTCATCTTGGCAGCGTTTATTGGCATCTTACTTTTGGAAACGGTGAATTACATAGAGCACTACGGACTGCGGAGGCAACTGGTAAATGGGAAGTATGAACGGACCATGCCTAGTCATTCCTGGAATTCAAACCACCCGTTGGGTCGTTTAATGCTCCTGGAATTGTCCAGGCACTCTGACCATCACTACCAGGCCAGCAGGAAGTACCAGATCCTCCGTCATTTTGACGATAGTCCGCAGATGCCTACTGGCTATCCGGGCATGATCATCCTCTCCTTGTTTCCGCCGCTCTGGTTTTATGTGATGGACAGGCAGATCTTTCGTTACAAAGAAAGCCAGCAGGAAGCCATTCCGGGCTGAGTAGAAAAGACTTACGTTGGGGTGTACATACGTTGCCAGGGAATCTAACAAGATTACTATTCACGCGCATATCGCCGCACCTATTGAGAAAGTTTGGAAATACCGGACTACGCCGGAACATATCACGCAATGGAATTTTGCCGACCCCAGCTGGCAGTGCCCCTGGGCCAAAAATGACCTTGATTGAGTATACGATGGGTGACGGACGAAAAGCCTCTATTGATTTGGTAGAACAACAAAGAGGAACTAAGGTGACTACCCTATTTGATGCCGAGGAGGAAAACCCAATTGAATTGCAGCGCGCGGGTTGGCAGGCGATTCCGGATAATTTCAAATACTACACGGTGTATGTTAAGGAAATGAAAGATGCAAAACATGGGTATTCGACATACCAAGCCGGATTTTATCTACTCGTCTAATTTTGTGATCGATGGCATCATGAAGAAGGCCGACAGTAACTATATCCTGGAAGTGGGTAAGATGCTGGGCGAGCTGCTGAAGGTGAAAGAGGACCAACGTAAACGCACACTCGATATTTTTGAACCTTATGCCCGCAGCAAGTGCATGGACAGGGAGTAAGCTATTGTTTAAAAAGAAATAGCAATTGGCAATTAACAATTAGCAATTAACAATTGGCACTGGTTTTTGGAAAGTGGATTTTGGTAGGCGGCACTAACTTCCAACAACCAGTGCTAATTGTCAATTGTTAATTGTTAATTGCCAATTGTTAGTCCTGCATGTCTTCCCGCAACTCTTCAGAAATCTTCACCAAAATCTTATCAATGCGATGGCCATCCATATCGATGATCTCAAAATGGAAGCCTCGCCAATCCAGTGAATCGCCGGTATGGGGGATGCGTTCAAGGTCATGCAGGATAAAGCCTGCAAGGGTATCAAATTCCTGTTCCCCTTCGTTCATCCATTCGGTCTTTTCAAACTTTGTAAGGAAGTCGTAGAACGGGATCTGTGCATCCACGAGGAAGGTTCCGTCTTCACGTTGCACCACTTCGTAGTCTTCCACATCTTCCTGGGTGATGTCGCCCACGATGGCTTCGAGGATATCATTCAGGGTGATGAGACCCAGCAGTGTTCCGTATTCATCTACAATAAAGCAGGTATGAATCTGGCTCTGTTTAAATTTTTCCAGCAGCTGGTAAGGAGAGTTGTTTTCCGGAACAAAGAGCGCCGGCTTCATCGTGTCCTTAAACTTTACATGATCTGGCGTGATGTACAAGTCTTTGATGGAGACGATGCCTTTGATGTTATCAATGGTGTCATCACAGATCGGGTAAACCGAATGCGGCTCGTCAAATATCTTTGCCTTGATGGTATCTTCTGAATCATTCACATCGAACCAAATAATATCAGAACGGTGCGTCATCAGGGAGGTTATGTTACGATCACCCAGGTGAAATACACGTTCAATGATCTCCTGTTCTGTAGCTTCGATGGCACCGGTTTCTGTGCCCTCGCTGATGATGGCTTTGATCTCATCTTCCGTTACCATATTGTCCCTTGCCTTCATATTGAAGAGGCTCACGATGAGGTTGGTGGTTTTTGTCAACAACCAAACGAAGGGGTAGGTGATCTTGCTGATGAGGCGCATTGGAGCAGCGGCGAATTTGGCGATCACTTCCGGTGCGGCCATGCCGATGCGTTTGGGCACCAGTTCTCCAAGAACAAGGGAAAGAAAAGTAACGATGATCAGCACCACTACCGTGGCGATACCGTTGGAATATGCGGCGATGGCCGGGAACTGCTCCAGCCAGGCTTTAAAATATATAATGATCTTATCTCCGGAGTAGATACCGGTCAGGATACCGATGAGGGTTATGCCGATCTGAACAGTAGAAAAGAAATTGTCTGGTTTATTGGCCAGGTCGAGTGCGGCCTTGGCGCGGAGGTCGCCTTTATTGGCCTGTGATTCCAGTCTCGCTTTCCTGGCAGATACCAGCGCGATTTCCGCCATCGAAAAGAAGCCGTTGAGGAGGATAAGACCAATCAGGATCAAAAATTCATTCATGCAGGGAGGCCGAGGCCTATTTGGTGATCAAATACACGTGCAGCGAAGGTGCCAAGGGCCGTGCCCAATAACGCTCCGCCAATCACGTCAGAAGGATAGTGCACGCCCACGTAAACCTGGGCATATGCAATCATTCCCGCCCATACAAAAGCCAGCGCCCACCAGGGGGAAAGCTTTTTCAAGGTTATGTAAAGATAGGTAGCTATCGCAAAATGATTGGTGGCATGAGAGGAAGTGAAGCTTCCGTTCAGGCCACAGTTGCGCGCAAGGAAGCGAACCTGGTGCGCCATAAACTCATCCCGGCAGGGACGAGGACGATCAAAAATCTCTTTGATGACATGGCTGCTGAGGATATCAGACAGGGCTACCAGCGACAAAAGTCCAACTGCCCACCAAATGCCTTGTTTCTTGAAATTGACCGTAATAAAAATGAGTAAAAAGAGGTAAAAAGGAGCCCAAAAACTGCCTTCCCGAATAAATATAGCCACCGTATCAAACCAAGGTGCCGTCCAGTCGCGGTTCACCTTGAGCATCAACGAATAGTCGGTGTGAAGGATACTTTGGGGAAGGTCCATGGGGCGAAGATAGGTTAATTTTAGGGTAAGGGTTTAGGGGTAGGGATTAGTTTAGGGTTAAGCTAAACCCTTCCCCTAAACCCTTCCCCTAAACTTTCCCTTCCCCTTTTTTTCGTACCTTTGGCACCCTAAACCCAATGAACAGTGGCATTGATCAAAAGCATTTCAGGCATCCGTGGAACGATTGGTGGTAAGCCTGGAGAAACGTTATCCCCCCTCGATATTGTAAAATTTACGGCTGCGTTTGGTACCTGGCTGCTCGAGAAAACCGGGCAAAACAAGGTTATTATCGGCCGTGACGGCAGGATCAGCGGACCAATGGTTAACAGCCTCGTGTCCAATACCCTCATCGGTTTGGGTATCGATGTGGTTGACCTCGGCCTCAGCACTACGCCAACGGTAGAAGTAGCCGTGGTTATGGAACAGGCTGCGGGAGGTATCATCATCACTGCCAGTCACAATCCTAAAGAATGGAACGCCCTGAAATTGCTGAACAGCGAAGGGGAATTCATATCCGGGGAAGACGGAGCCGAAGTTTTATCCAAGGCTGAATCCGGCCAGTTCCGTTTTGCCGGCGTGGATAAACTCGGCACTTATCGTGAAGATGACAGCTACATGCAGAAACACATCGATGCTATCCTTGCTTTGGATCTGGTTGATGTGGAACAAATCAAAAAAGCGAAACTGAAGATCGTGGTAGATGCGGTGAACAGCACTGGTGCCACTTTCGTTCCGGAGCTCCTCAAAGCTTTGGGCGTGGCAGCCAAGGATATCACCGTGCTTAATGGTGAGGTGAATGGAAAATTTGCCCACAATCCGGAGCCCTTGCCACAGAACCTGAGCCAGCTTTCCAATGAAGTCAATAAAACAGGTGCCCATCTCGGCATTGCCGTTGATCCCGATGTAGACAGGCTGGTATTGGTATGTGAAGATGGATCGATGTTTGGCGAAGAATATACCCTTGTGGCGGTAGCAGATTATGTACTGAGTAAAAGGAAAGGCAACACAGTCAGCAATATGAGTTCATCACGCGCACTGAAAGACGTAACCATTAAACATGGTGGCGAATATTTCCCGAGTGCCGTGGGTGAAGTGAATGTGGTGAAGAAGATGAAAGAAGTGAATGCCGTGATCGGCGGAGAGGGCAATGGCGGCATCATCCTGCCAGACCTTCACTACGGCAGGGATGCGCTGGTGGGCATCGCGTTGTTCCTGACCCATCTCACCACTTGCGGCAAAACGGTCAAGCAACTTCGTGGTTCATACCCGGACTATTTTATTATCAAAAATAAAATGGAATTGGAGCAGGGTCTCGATCTGTCGAAGATCTTCGATAAGATTCGCAAGAAATACAAGAGCCAGCCCGTGAATAGGGAAGATGGCCTGCGCATTGAATTTGAGAACGACTGGGTACACCTGCGTTCCAGCAATACTGAACCCATCATCCGGATCATTGCCGAAAGCAATTTCGAGACTACTGCAACGAATATTGCGAATAGACTTATGCACGATATAATAGAATCTATTTAAGGAAAGGGAGAAGATGAAGGGAGAAGTGCGAAGAGAACCCTGCGAACTGCGACCTGCGAACTGCGACCTGAAATATCTATCTTTGCCGCATGAGAATCTATCTCGATAATGCCGCCACAACCTCGCTGGATCCCTTGGTCCTGGAGGCCATGATGCCTTATCTCACAGAGAAGTTTGGCAACCCTTCATCGATCTATTCTTATGGCAGGGAAACCAGGCTGGCTGTGGAATTGGCGCGCAAGCAGGTGGCAAAAATTCTCCAGGCAAACCCATCGGAAATATTCTTCACCTCGGGTGGTACAGAGAGCAGCAACACGGCCATTTTTGCCGCGGTGAATGACCTTGGATGTAAGCGAATCATCACTTCGCCCGTTGAGCACCACGCCGTATTGCATACAGTAGAGCATCTCGCAAAACATGGCATGGTGAATCTTGAATATGTGAAATTGACGGCGAACGGTCACGTGGACATGGCAGACCTTGAGGAGCGCCTTGCAGCGAAAGATGCAAAGACGCTTGTCACCCTTATGCACGCCAACAACGAGATCGGTAATATGATAGATATGCAAGCGGTGGGTGAACGCTGCAAAAAGTATGATGCCATTTTTCATTCCGATACGGTGCAAACGGTAGGGCATTTCCCTTTCGATCTCAAGAATACACATGTGCACTTCATCACTGGCGGTGGACACAAATTTCATGGACCTAAAGGAGTGGGTTTGTTATATGTGAACGAGACAGTGAAGATTCATCCATTTATTCATGGCGGCGGGCAGGAACGTAATATGCGAGCGGGCACGGAGAACCTGTATGGCATAGTTGGCTTTGCGAAGGCGCTGGAACTGGCTACTGTTGGTTATGAAGTAGACAGTGTTTACATGCAGGGACTGAAAGTGCATATGATGGAAAAACTGAAGCAGGCTTTCCCGGATGTGGTTTTTCATGGCGATCCCCTTGGCAGAAGTTTATACACGGTGTTGAATGTGGGCTTTTCCAAAACGGAGAAATCCGAGATGTTGCTTTTTAATTTAGACATTCATAATATCTGCGTTTCCGGTGGATCGGCCTGCAGCAGTGGTGCCGATGCCGGCTCACACGTGATCCGCTCGATCTATAATGATCCGGAGAAAGTTGCGGTGCGATTCTCTTTTTCTAAACACAATACACAGGAGGAGATTGATCACGTGGTGGAAAAGTTGAGAGAACTTGTGTAGAGGGAGTAGGAAGT
>JBKCVJ010000223.1:0-5633 GCA_046317915.1 Sphingobacteriales bacterium | reverse complement strand
TTAATTATTTTTCTGGAGTAAATATTTACGATCATTTTTCCCTGACCAACTAACCTATGCGAAAGGAGCTAACCTGGATTGCTTTCGCAATCCTCGCATCAATTTTTGTTGTTTTCATTCTACTGGGTAACAATACCCTGGATATTCGAATTCAGGACGAGACCATCATTTTACCCAGCTGGACCTGGGCCATACCCGTTTTTTTCTTTTTGTCGTTTATTATTCTGTTTATACAGATCAGGAGGGACCAGTTCAAAGGTAAAAAACGGCCCTGGATCTTTCTTGCGCTTGGAACAGCGATGCTATTCATCCTTCATTTCTTGCGTGCATATTTTGTGAAACTGGACGATTACCTTGACAAAGGGAAGCTTCTCGGATTTCCCGTGGGTACACGAGATTTATGGTATTCCCGGAACACACTTAGTGTGTTGACTTTTTTGCAACTGGGAATACTGGCATGCATGATATATGTTATATATTTTTGCTGGATCAGAACCAGAAAAAGCCATGTTAACCATTATCAGAACTAACTCAGACCATCCCGATTTTAAGGGCCTCGTGCAATTATTGGATAGAGATCTTGCCATTAGTGATGGTGATGATCATGCCTTTTATAATCAGTTCAACAGTATTGCCAGTATTAAGCACGCACTGGTAGCATATGAAGAGGATGTACCGGTGGCCTGTGGTGCCATCAAAAGTTATGATCCGCAATCGATGGAAGTTAAACGCATGTTCACGCACCCGGATCACAGGAAAAAAGGAATTGCATCAGCAGTGCTATCAGAACTGGAGCAGTGGGCTGTTGAGTTGGGTATTTCGAGATGTGTGCTGGAGACGGGTAAAAATCAGCCTGAAGCCATAGCCATGTACTATCGCTGTGGGTACCAGCGCATTCCAAACTATGGGCAATATGAAGGGGTGGTAAATAGTTTTTGTTTTGAAAAAATGCTGCGTTGAATACTGAAGAACAACAGATGTATAACCAATTGGCTTTTTATACGCTAAGCCATCCTGATAAAATTTTTTTCATTCACCAGTTGGTGGTGGATGCCTATACGGCACAGCATGCGGATGCGCAAACGAAGCCCATAGCTATTACATTTGCCTTGGCGGGTTTGTACCTTGTGGTAGAAAAAAACTATACGGGCAAACAAGTGCAACTTGTTCACGTTGAAATGTCAAAGCGGAAAATTCTTTGGCCAAGTTTTGTGGTTCCAGAACACCGTGGTTCTCTTAGGATTTCCGATGTGTTGGCGGAAGAACCAGGAGAAGCCAGGGATATCATGATCCGTAAGTGGTGTGAGGATGTTTGGAAGGCCTTTGCAGACCAGAAAGATAAAGTGCTGGCAACGCTTCCCTGACCCAGGGAACTTACTTAGCTTTCGATGCAAGCAACCTTATTACTACTTTACAAAAGCAGAAATTACATCACATGGAAGAAAGACCGAAATGGCGACCGGAATGGACATCCTATGATAAAGCGATCGAGATCGTTTCCTGGTTTTTCTTGCTGCTGATGTGGGGCATCATTATCGCTAATTTTTTCTCACTGCCTGGTACCATACCAACGCATTTCAATGCAGAGGGGAAGGTTGATGGGTATGGAGAAAAGTACACTATTCTTTTGTTCCCTGCGATCATCACCGCAGCATTTTTCCTATTGGCTCAAGTGGCCAAAAGACCCTGGCATTTTAACTACATCGTAGCGCCATCACCACAAAATTATCAGGAACTCTATCGAATAAATATCCGATCTCTCCGGATCATCCGGCTGGTAGTAGCTGTAATGGGTACTTATGTTGCATATGCCATCATCAGGGGCGCCAAAGAAGGCGGGTATGATCTTTCCTTCTGGGCCCTGCCCGTTTTTCTGGCCGGGATGATTGTGCATGCTGTTGTAGCCATCGTTAAATCGTTTAAACTGAAGTCATGAAAATTTTTTTCCTCGCTGCTTTATTCTTGTTGGCCTTACAAGCCTGCAACCGTCCTGATCATTACAGTGTGATCATCAAGAATGGTATTGTCTATGATGGAAATGGCGGGGAACCCTATTTCGCAGATATCGGTATCAACGGAGATACCATTGCATTCATCGGAGATCTAAAGGCAGCCGAGGCGGATTCCATTGTAGATGCATCGGGAAAAGCTGTGGCGCCGGGTTTCATCAATATGCTGAGCTGGGCCACAGAATCGTTGATTGAGGATGGTAGCTCTCAAGGCGATATCCGCCAGGGCGTAACACTGGAAGTCATGGGCGAAGGCATGAGTATGGGTCCGTTGACACCGCAATTGAAAACATTGATGGAGAAAGACCAGGGGGATATCCGTTTCCCGGTCAGCTGGAACACATTGGGTGAGTACCTGCAGTTTTTAGAGAAGAAAGGGATCAGTTGTAATGTGGCTTCATTCATTGGTGCAACAACCTGCAGGATGTACGTTATAGGAGAGGATAACCGTAAGGCAACGGATGCAGAACTGGATAGCATGAAGCAACTGGTGCGATATGCCATGCGTGAAGGGGCGATGGGTGTTGGTTCTTCTTTGATTTATCCACCCGCGAGTTTTTCCGATACCCGTGAACTCATCGAACTCTGCAAAGCTGCTGCGGAATACAACGGCATGTATATTTCTCACATGCGCAGCGAAGGGAACAAAATACACGAAGCCATCGATGAGCTGATCACCATTGCAAGGGAAGCGAAACTTCCTGCGGAGATTTACCATCTTAAAATGAGTGGGAAAGACAATTGGGGAAAGCTGGACAGTGTGATCAGGCAGGTTGAGCTAGCAAGGGCGGCGGGCCTGAAGATCACCGCAGATATGTATACCTACACCGCCGGGGCAACCGGCCTCACTTCTGCTTTTCCGCCAACCTTGCAGGATGGTGGATTCGGAAAGCTTTGGGAACGTTTGCATGATCCTAAAGTGAGGGCCGAAATGAAGCGGGCGATGAATACCAATGCCAAGGACTGGGAGAATCTGTATTACGGATGCGGATCTCCGGATAATGTAATCCTCTTGCAGTTTAACCAGGATTCACTGAAAAAATTCAATGGCAAAACCCTCGCCGAAGTGGCACGCATCAGGGGTACTTCGCCAGAAGAAACCGCGATGGATCTCATCATCCAGGACAGCACAAGGGTTGGCGTTGCGTATTTTCTGATGAAAGAAGAAAACCTTCAAAAACAAGTAAGCCTTCCCTGGGTGAGTTTTGGATCTGATGCCTTCAGTGCCGCACCAGAAGGCGTGTTCTTGAAATCGAGCACGCATCCAAGAGCGTATGGAAACTTTGCACGCGTGCTTGCAAAATATGTTCGGGAAGAGAAACGCATGCCATTGCAGACCGCTATTTATAAGCTTTCCAAACTTCCTGCTACCAACCTGAAACTCAGTAAACGCGGGGAGTTGGCTGTAGGCAACTTTGCAGACATTGTTGTTTTTGATCCTGCTGCTATTCAGGATCACGCTTCCTATCAACAGCCGCAACAGTTTGCAACGGGGGTCATGGATGTTCTGGTCAATGGTGTCATTGTTCTGCGCAATGGACAGCACACAGGGGCCAAGCCGGGCAGGTTTGTAAAAGGACCGGGCTTTGGGAAAAACTGATTCACTTATCTCCTGAAGAGTTCCATCAGCCCCACCGCACCAATGGCCGTTCCCAGTGGTATTGCTGAAAGATCAACCTTGTAATTTCCATTGTGGTTGAAGTAAGGCCCTTTTTTGCCCTCTTTAATTGCTTTCGTGTACTCGTCTACGTTAGCAGTACCCACCTGGATATAGTCGTACACGGTTGCGCTTCCTTTTTTCACCAGGTGCTGAAAGTCTTCCGAACCCATCGCACTTGGGGAATTGCTGATGATGTTGCGAATACCGCCAAGAGATTGCAATGATTGGTTAACCCGGTTAACCATTGACGTGTCATTAACCAGTGGCGTAACGGTACTCTTGAAATTGATCACGGGGTACAATTCCTTTGGCAGGCTATTGGCAATGGCCACGGCTTCATTTACTCTTTGAATACCATCAATGAGGGTCTGCCGGGTTTTGTCGTTAAACCACCTGAGGTTCAGTTTTACCGTTGCTGAAGCAGGGATCACATTGTTGTCAACGCCTGCATGGATGGCACCTACAGTGAGTACAGCCGCTTCTTGCGCCGCAATATTCCTGCTGATGATGGTTTGGTATTGCATGATGGCGTTGGCGGCCATCACAATCGGATCTTTGGTAACTTCTGGCGATGAACCATGGCCACCTACGCCCTGAAAGGTAACATCCAACTGATCGCTTCCCGCGAAACGCACATTGTATCCGTTGTTGATGGATCCTACCGGGATGGGCCAGGTATGTAATCCAAACATATGATCAGCTACGGGAACACCTTTGCCATACATCTCCGCTTCCATGGCTTTAGCACCTGTCATCGGTTCTTCTGCTGGCTGTCCGATAAACACAAGGGTGCCTTTCCAGAGGTCTTTTTTTGCCGCCATGATTTTTGCAATACCGATCAGCCAAGTCACATGCGCATCATGCCCACAGGCATGCATAACCGGCGTTTCGGTGCCATCTTCTTTTTTCATGGTCTGCGTACTGGCATATGGTAGTCCGGTCACTTCTTTAACCGAGTTACAATCCATGTCTGCACGATACATGATCACGGGGCCATTCCCATTGCGCAGGATACCGGCTACACCTGTTTTGGCAATGCCAGTGATGACTTCATAACCCAGTGATTGCAGCTCCTTTGCCAGGATGCCTGAGGTACGTACTTCCTGGAAACCCAGCTCAGGATGTTGGTGCAGGTCTTTGTAAATCTCTACCAGCCTGCCTGAATCAGCATAGGCCAGCTGCGAAATGATTTGCTGCCCGTTGAATACCGTAGTGTTCTTTTTTTGCGCAATGCAAGTAAATATGCTGATGAATAGGGCCAAACCTGTTAACGAAAAGTATTTCATTTCTGTGGGCTTTACATGGAAAATTAGGTAATTTTCAGACAACCTTCAATGCACATGAAAACCTTATCTCAGTCGGAATACTTCGCCTCCTTCCCAGCTTCCACACAAAAGCTTTTGCAGCAAATGCGGACCCTGGTGCTTAAGGCAGCACCCGGAAGTGTGGAAACCATGAAATACGGACTGCCAACCATTCAATTATATGGAAAGAATGTGGTGCATTATGGGGCTTATGCGAACCATATCGGATTTTATCCGGCCCCATCTGGGCTAGATCAATTCAAAGAAGAGATCGGGAAGTATAAACACTCCAAAGGTGCAGTGCAGTTTCCCCTGGATAAACCAATCCCTGCTGCACTCGTAACCAAGATCACAAAATTCCGTGTTGCCGAAACGCATGCAAAGTATGATGTACAGGATCCATATGCCAGCCTTGGCGCAGCGGCAAAACGCGCATTGCAAACGGCGGGTATCACAGACTTGAAAAAATTATCAAAGTATACTGAAGAAGAGCTGCTTCATTTGCATGGACTCGGACCTGCATCGATCCCCAAATTGAAAAAGGCATTGGCAGCAGCAAAATTATCCTTTGCGAAAGGATAGCTGCTGCACAATCAAAACCCGGGAAAGAAATCTCATCTATTAATTCCTTTTTATGACCAACATATCACGCAGACGATT
>JBKCVJ010000222.1:0-9541 GCA_046317915.1 Sphingobacteriales bacterium | reverse complement strand
CCTAAACAACTGACTGCTTATGTCCCAACCCAAACAGCCTACCAATTACAGCGCCCTGAGTACATTGGTATTGGTCTTCTTCTTCTGGGGATTCATCGCTGCTTCCAATAGTATCCTGATTCCCTTCTGTAAAACGCATTTCTCTCTGACGCAGTTGGAGTCCCAACTGATCGGCTCCGCATTTTACGGCGCCTATTTCATTGGTTCCCTGATCCTTTTCATCTTGTCCAATGCGTTGGGTTACGACATCATCAACCATATTGGCTACAAAAAGGGAATCATTTATGGTCTGGCTATTTCGGTAGTTGGGGCCTTACTGATCATCCCTTCTGCAAATGCGGAGTCATTTTATGCTATCCTGGGATCATTGTTTATTGTTGCGCTCGGGTTCTCTGTGCAACAGACCTGCGCCCAACCCTTCGCGATTTCGCTGGGTGATCCGGCAACCGGATCTCATCGGCTTAACCTTGGCGGTAGTGTAAACTCATTCGGTACCACACTCGGTCCCATCATCGTAAGCTTTTTCCTTTTCGGTTCAGTGGCCAACCCAGACCCCGCCAATGTGACGGTAAAAAATATCAATACATTATACATGATTGTTGCGGCGGTATTTGCCGCTGTGGCCCTGTTCTTCCAATTCTCTAAATTGCCGGACGGAAAAAACAAAGAACCTTTTGAAAAAGCAGGTAAGGCTTCAAGTTCTTTATCTGTAATGACCCTCCTGATCCTGGCTATTATCGCCATTGGTCAATTCACTGAGGTGTCTAAACTTACTCTCCTTATTGCGATGATCGTTGTGGTGGTTGCCGTGTTGTTTTACAGCAACAGTCAGGCGGAGAAAAACAGCCAGGGCTGGGGAGCGATGAAGTACCCGCAGCTGATCTACGGTATGATCGGCATCTTTGTGTATGTGGGTGTGGAAGTGACCATCGATAACAACTTCGGTGCTTTGTTGAAACAACCCGGATATTTCAATGAAACTGGGCTGGATGAAAGCCAGATCTCGCAATACATTTCCCTGTACTGGGGTAGCCTGATGATCGGGCGCTGGACGGGTGCAATTTCGGTGTTCAATCTCTCTGCGAGTGCAAAGAAGATCGCCACCATTGTGGTACCCTTTGTTGCCTTTGCCATTGTGCTGGGCGCAAATGCCCTCAATGGCTCTGATGTAACCAACCTGTTTCCTTATGCCATCTGCATCGCCATAGCTATAGCTGCATTTTTCTATGGACAGGAAAAACCGGTGAAGACATTATTGACGCTGTCTATTCTTGCAGCCATCGCGATGGTTATCGGTTCCTTTACCACAGGCATTGTTTCCGTATATGCATTCATCGCAGGCGGTCTTTGCTGTTCCATCATGTGGCCCTGCATTTTCTCACTTGGTGTAGGTGGCCTCGGCAAATATACCAGTGAAGGATCTGCGCTGCTGATCATGATGATCCTCGGTGGTGCAGTAGTTCCGCCATTGCAAGGTGCTTTTGGCGACGGCGCTCTCGGCCTGCATAAGAGCTACCTGATCGCAGCTGCTTGCTTTGTGATCCTGGCTTTCCTCGCGCTTAAATTGAGGAGCGTGTTGCAGAAACAAGGTCTCGACTTCGACCAACAAATTGGTGGCGGACATTAATCAACGATTATGAGCATGCCTATTTCACAGCAGTATGCCATTGGCATCGATATTGGCGGCACCAATACCAAATTTGGGTTGGTGAATCACCGCGGCGATATTTCTTATCATGGAGCTATTCTCACGCATAAGCATGAGAAGGTCAATGAGTTTATCGATGAACTTTTTGAGGCGCTGCAGCCTGCCATTGCGGAGGCCGGCGGACCTGAGTACATCCGAGGCATCGGCATCGGTGCGCCCAACGGAAATATTTATAACGGAACAATAGAATATGCCCCCAACCTGCGTTGGAGAGGGATTGTACCCCTGGCAGAATTGGTGACCAATAAATTTAATATTCCTGCGCGGCTCACCAACGATGCCAATGCTGCCGCAGTAGGTGAAATGATGTATGGCTCCGCCAAAGGCATGAAAGACTTCATCATGATCACCCTTGGAACCGGTGTTGGCAGTGGAATTGTAGCGAATGGTCAAATCATTTATGGCCACGATGGATTTGCCGGTGAACTCGGCCATACCATCATCATCCCCGATGGCCGTAATCATCCCGGTACGGGCATTAAAGGATCGCTCGAAGCATATGCATCTGCTACTGGTGTAGCGCGTACGGCCCTTGAATTCCTGGAAGAAAGACCAAAGGAAGACAGTCTGATGCGCAATTACGCCAAGGAAGAGATCGATGCCCGGGTGGTGTATGATTGTGCCGTTCAAGGCGATCAAATGGCTTTAGAGGTATATGCATTCACCGGAAAGATCCTGGGACTTGCCTTTGCAAACTTCGTCATGTTCAGTAGTCCCGAAGCCATCATTCTTTTCGGTGGCATGTCCAAGGCCGGTGATCTCATCCTCAAGCCCACGCGCGAGCATATGGAGAAAAATCTGCTGCCCATTTTCCAGAATAAAGTCAAGATCATTTTCTCCGAGCTCAAAGAGGCCGATGCTGCGATTTTAGGGGCGAGTGCACTTGTGTGGGAGACGAGGTAGGCCCGTTAGGCATTGGGCATAGGGCATAGGGCATTGGGAGGGATTGGAGATTGGAGATTGGAGATTAAGGGATTGGGGGCGTAACTCTCCGTACTTAATGCGTTAAGTTGTCGGTAGCGACGTGCCGTCCATGAAGCGAGTTTTTTTGCAATCCCATCCTTACATTGAAGTTTGAATATTTAGATGCCACTGGAAATGGAGAGTTTCCTGATGCAAGCCCGGCGCGTCTTGTGAGACTAAGTCAATTTAACCCGGAACAAATTGCGTTATTGATTGACGCTATTCAATGGCTTGTTTATTCAAAAAAAGATATCTGGCTTAACGAATTGCCTTTTATTGATGCAATCAATTGCAAACTTAAATTGGTGATTTCTGATGAAGATGATGGGATCTCGCCAGATGGTGACTACGAGGTTTTCATTTGTGCATTAACTACCCATTCTTATGAGAGAATGGTGGAGATAATCACCCGGGTCGAAACTGGTCACAACTGGCTTACACCAGGAGAATACTTAGACGATCCGGCATTTCTGATCTCACGATTCGGCTCTTGGTAACCGCGAGAGAATTCCAGGATTCCAACTTCTGAATGTCTGTATTACAGTATGTCTGTATTACTGATTGCCAATCAGAAGCACCGCAGGCACCGGCCTCTGCCCAGTCTTATCTGAGGGCTTAATGGTTTCACGACCGTTCACCAGCAGGCAGCTACTGCCTCCTCCATCTAAATTGAGTGCTTCTACACAGCCCAGACTGATCATAATTTCAGCGAGCTGCGTGAGTGTTGCTCCTTCGGCAACGCCTTTGTTGCGCCCTTCCACGGCAAGGATGATGAGTTTCTGATCACGCGTATAACCGATCACTGTGCGGGGATGACGATCGTCAATGGCTTTGCCGGTGAACATGACTTCTTCATTATTGGTAATCCGGATCTTGCCATCTTGCACCAGCATCGGCCCACCTCCAATGGCAGTATACATCTTCCATCGCTTACCATTTACACCGGCATGTGCATCAAACTGCTTCTTCGTGTACTCGTTGCCGTTACCTTTCCACATGGGTGGCTTGTCCTGGTAGGCAATGGGATATCGCGCGGAGCTGTCGGAGTACAACCATGCTGCATCCGCCTTTCCGTTTTTTTTGATGCCGATGGCTGCGCGGGTGGTATATCGATATAAAAATGTATCCTTCCCCTTGAGCGCGGTGCTGTTCACATTGTAAGACACCAACTTACCACGGGTCATCACCACATCCAGATTCTGCGAGGTCTTGAGATCGAAAAAAGTTCCGTTCACCACCACCAACGGATGCTGGTTGCGTTCAAAATATGCTGATGGTGTGATGCGCCGAAGCAAGGTTGTGTCGGTATTGATGCGCAAGGATTTGTCGGCCAGATCTGCCACCACATAATACGCAATGGAGGGCATGTTGCCTAGACTGTCAGTTGAACGAAACACATGGATTCCAGGATGATTAAGTCCGAATGCTTCATCCACATTGGTCCATCGCAGCTGCGCCATGGACGCCGTGCTCACGAAAAAGAAGATGAATGCGATGATGCGTTTATGCAAGTTGATGCAGCTGTTTTACTTCCCATTCTTTCCTGCCGATGCCGGGGAACACATGCTTCTCACTATGATAAGAGGAACGCACCAGCGGTCCGCTCTCCACATAATCGAAGCCGAGTTCATAACCAATGCGCTCCAGTTCCTTAAATTCATCCGGATGTACAAATCGTACTACGGGTAAATGTTTGCGGGTGGGCTGCAGGTATTGGCCGAGGGTAATCACGTCTACATCACTGTTCCGAAGATCTTTCATGGTCTGCACCACTTCGTCGAAGCTTTCGCCGAGGCCCATCATGATGCCAGATTTCGTGCGCATACCGCCTTCTTTGAGGATGCGAAGCACTTCCATACTGCGCCAGTATTTGGCCTGGATCCGCACCTGGCGGGTAATGCGTTCAACGGTTTCAATATTGTGGGATACCACTTCAGGAGCGGCATCAATGACGCGCTGGATGTTTTCTTTCTCGCCCTTAAAATCGGGGATCAGGGTTTCAAGCGTTGTACCTGGGCTCAGGTTGCGAACAGCCTTGATGGTATTGTACCAGACGGTACTGCCCCCATCTTTCAGTTCATCGCGATCCACCGAAGTGATGACGGCATGTTTCACTTTCATCAGGAAGATCGCTTCGGCCACCCGCTGCGGCTCGTCCCAATCCAGCTCAGTAGGTCTGCCCGTAGCCACGGCACAAAATCCGCAGCTTCGGGTGCAAACATTACCCAGGATCATAAAGGTGGCTGTGCCTGCACCCCAGCATTCGCCCATATTGGGGCAATTGCCGCTTTCGCAGATGGTGTGCAGTTTATGGGAATCAACGAGGTTTCTAACAGATTTGTATCCTTCACCGATAGGCAGCCTTACCCGTAGCCAATCTGGCTTCTTGGGCTTCTGCTCCACAACAGGGTCAACTATAGGAAGTTCTTTCATGATTAAATGCTCCGGGAGGCAAAATTAACTACTTTCTGCTACCAAACAGAAAGCTGATATAGCCATTGAAAAACAGGGTGTTGGCTTTTAGTCCCACCATCTGCTCAATCTTACCTGGATAGAATTCCAGGTTGAAGCCCACTTCCGCGGCGGAAATGGAATTATTGAACCGGCCCCAATCAAAGCGAAGCGCGGTTTTCGCATGGGCACCGGGTGCAATTTTTACATCGCCCCAGCCGGTGAAAAAGCCAGCCGCACCAAGGATGCTATTGCCCATGAATTCTGCACTATCTGCCTGCGAATATTTGATGGTTTTCACCTGTCCAGAATTGGGCGGGGATTCCACATCCAGGAAATAAGGTTTCAGCAATCCAATCGAAAGGCCACCTGCCATTACTACGTACACAGCCACACCGTTCTTATTGGCCTTGCCACCCAACATGTATTGTTGGCCTATGCCCAGCTTCAGTTGGTAGAAATTATTCTGTTTGCCGTAAATGAAAGGATTCCCAAAGACTACCGCACCATCGCTCCTGGACTGTTTGGATTCCTTGCGATGCTTCTTTTCATTGAGTTCAATCTGGTAAAGGGTGGTTTTATAGGGCGATTTGATCTTTCCTTTTTCCCAGGAAATCCCGTAACCATCGGTGCTGAATTTGAATCCCAGTAAGCTGTGTTTCTTAAACGCCGACTCCCCTTCTTCCTCTAAACGGATCGCCTGGTTGACCTTGTCCCTTTTTGCCTGCTTCTTCTTCTCCTTCTCTGATACCCTTTCCTGTGCGGAAACACCCATCGCAACAAGACAGCTTATAAACAATATGGTTATAGATTTCACTCGACAGATTTTACTTCTTTGTAAATTTATTAAAAATTATGGCAATGACGGCTTCTGTTATATATGAAAGCGACTTAAGGACCACTTGTATTCACCTGAGATCCGGTTCATCTTTTGAGACCGATGCCCCTACGGATAACCAGGGAAAGGGTGAAAGGTTTTCCCCCACCGATCTGCTGGCCACCTCCCTCGCCTCCTGCATACTCACTACCATGGCTATACGTGCGAAAGAATTGGAACATATGCTTCGCCAGGTAAAAATAGATGTTGAGAAGATTATGCAAGCCAGTCCACGGCGGGTTAGCCAGATTAATTTAACATTTCATTATCCTGATGGTTTTGTAGCTGATGAAGCACAAAAGGCTAAACTGGAAGAAATCGCCTGGACCTGCCCGGTAAAAGAGAGCATCCATCCGGAGATCAAGCTGAATGTTGACTTCAACTGGCCGGTTTGAAGATAGGCCTAAGGGTGAGTGTTTAAGGGGAGGCTGTTCAGAATAACAAATAACCAATAACTCATTACTGCTTCAGCTCCTCTTTAGTCCAGTTCGTAAACACGGTATATGCAATGGCGAGGACAATTGCGCCCTTGAACATACCTGTGAATCCCCATGCGGCCATACCGCCTACAACACCGAGGAACAGCACCAGGATGGGTAGTTTACCGCTCTTGCCGATGAGGATGGGCTTCACCACATTATCGATCACTATCAACAGCAGGGTCCAGACGGCAAGGAATATACCCCAGCCTGTGTGTCCCTGGGAAAACATCCAGATGGTAACGGGTAGCATTACGAGTAGAGGACCCACTTGAATAACCGTAAACAGGAACACCAGTGCTGCGAGGCCCCCTGCTATCGGTATACCGGCAATAGTGAAACCGATCCATGATATCAGCGTAGCCAATAACGCGGTTCCCATTACGCCAACCGCAACACCATTGATGGCTTTACCAGTAGCAGAAACGAGGGAAGAACCGGTATTGGGTCCGAGGATCTTTGCAAAGAAAGTCTGCAAAGGTTCAAGGAGTTTATTACCATGGAACAACATAATTGCAGAAATGATGATCCCCAGGATCAATTCCAGTGCCGTGGAAATGAAACTTCCGCCAGCGTGAAGAAGCTTCGGGATCCATTCTTTCAATTGGGGGCTATAAGTAGTCAGGGTACCCTCGGGATCTGATTCCAGGGCAGTCCAAAAGTCCTGGATCTTGGCTCCAGCATAAGGAATATTTGTTATCCATGCGGGTAACGCAGGAACCTGATGGTTTCGGATCTCCCCTGCCAACACTTGTAATTGATGACCATAGTTGGTGAGTGCAGAGATCACATACAGCAAAGGCAATGCAACAAAGGTTACCATAACAAGTCCATAAAGAAACGCAGCCAGCTTGCGGTTTCCTCCCAATTTTTTCACCAGTTTTTCGAACAAAGTCGCAAACGGCACCGCAAAGATCACGGCGAAAGTAAAGATGCCGAGGAAGACACTAAGCGTGTAAAATGCTGCAGCAAGGAAAAGTAAAAACAAGATCAGCGCTACTACATTTTCCAGAAAATGTTTTTGTTTTTGCGGAGGAACTGTGTTCATGTATCTGTGTTTGGGTTGCCGGTGAAAGGTAGTTAAATCCCATTGATCTCCACCGCTACCGAAGCATGGCTCTCACAGATTTTTTTAAGGTGCCATTTCCCAATCGCACATTCCGCACATGCAGATTTTTCACAATACATTTTATGCAAGGCAAGCAATCCCTGCGCGTCTTTCATATGCCTGACCTTAACGCCAGCCTTGCTGAATGCATGTACGATGCTGTTGGCTTCGGCGGGCAATGATGCCGTCCATTGCAACGCATGATTCACCTGCTCAGTATGTCCAATGTGCTGGTGATACGCCACGATGAAAGGGATGATCGTGTTCACCATCAACACATTCACCAGTTGGTCACCAACCAGTTTTGATTGATGCACCGAAGGTTCATTGAACCGATAGTGGTGTTCCCAATAGTCAGAAGTGCCCACTTTCAGGATCTGCCGGATCATCTGTGGATCCTTCCATTCCTTGACCATTCGGAAAAGATCCGGCAGGTCGTGGATCAGCATGGCGAGTTGTGCCAGACGAATGGTAGGAAAATTGACCGGACGCATGCGCAGAAAATGTACGGGCACATAGGACTTAGAGAGTCGGTACTTTTTCCGAAGGAAATTATAGTCTGTAAACAATTGCTTCGCGTAGGCATCTCCGGTATCCGGCCGAAGCAATCCACCTTGTCCCATCAGCAGGGCTTCCACCTGCGACGGATGGTTACGTAACTTCAACAGGATCTGGTAAGGCACAGAGGCTGCAATGCTTTCAAAGGCATCGGCATTGACCTTATGCCCAAAGCTCCTGCATAGGCTTTGCCAAAAAGCTTCCTGCCAGTCCATGCCCAACGCACGAACCTTCGTGCTTACCAACTCCGCTTTTTGCAACATCCGTTGCTCCGCCAATGAATGGACATATTGCATGACGACCAATGAATCTACCTTTGCCAGATCCTCTTCACAAGGGATCAGTTGTTGCTTCCAGGTCCATTTATGATACTTCTGAAGGATCAGCTCGGGGACAATATCCTTCAATGCTGCTACAGCACAAGCACCTTCATCAGGCTCATCATCTTCCCAAACTATATGCAGGATAACATTTTCGTAATTGGGGTCCAAATGATGCCCATGCACCTGCCATTCACTGGTTCGTACATGCAGTTCCACATGTCCGGCCCAGGCCTGACCGCCGATGACCAGCTTGGCATGCAGGAAATCTGGTCCCTGGTTTCGGTTCCAGAGCCCGGGATCTACAACACTGATCTCCTCTCCTTTGGTGGTAACCAGTTGCCACACATTGAACAGTTGCTGGTGCCAGATGAATTGAAGCAACATCTCATTCATCCCTGCAAACTACAGTGCAAGCATGCCTGTTTCAAAGGTGAAAACCACAGAAAAACAATAGAAAATAATCAGAAATGATCGTGCAGTGCACGGACAACCCGACTCACCGGGAGACCCATGACATTATAGAAATCGCCACGAACCGCCTTGATGCCAATAACCCCGATCCATTCCTGGATGGCGTATGATCCGGCTTTATCGTAGGGTTTATATTGATCAACATAATAAATGATATCCGCTGCATCAATGGGATGAAAATCCACTTCAGTGATATCGGCAAATGTGATTTCTTTAAGGTGATTCCGGATCACCACGCCGGTGATCACCCGATGCGTGTTGCCCTGAAGTGCAGTCAGCATGCGAATTGCATCTTCCCGATCGGTTGGTTTACCGATGACCTGATCCTGCAACACAACTATTGTATCCGCTGCAAGCACGGGTACTTGTTGCTCGTAACGATTGAATATCTCCTGTCGCATAATGGCATCGGCCTTCTGCTTGGCAATATGGATGGGTATCACTTCGATGGCCATTCCCTCCGGCCAGGTTTCTTCCGTTTCCATGGCCATGATGTCAAATTCCACTTCAGCCCATTCCAACAATTGCTTGCGGCGGGGCGACTGGGAAGCAAGTACAATCTTCTGCATCAGGAATACCAGTTTATGAATACCATCGATAAAA
>JBKCVJ010000221.1:0-4730 GCA_046317915.1 Sphingobacteriales bacterium | reverse complement strand
ATCTGGCCCACGGCTGATTGGGATTTTGTGGACCGGGTAAAACCGGTGGTTTACCAGGCGTTAGTTAAATAGAGCCTGATTAATGTGGCAATTGACGCTTCGCGAGGCATTGGGCATTGGGCACTGGGCATTGCCGGCCTGCGCAGAAACACCCGGAGTGACTGCCGGCGCGCCGCAATGCCCAACCCTCCCAATGCCCTATGCCCAATGCCCAATGCCTCTAACAAAAAGTCCCGCATAAAAATGCGGGACGACCAAACTCTAACTGTGCTTCCCTCCCCGGCAGGCGAGCCGGAAGACGGAAATTCTTAAATACTGCTATAGGTATATTCCCGTTTGGGAAAATGGTAACCCATATCATTTGATGTCATAACATTAAATTTCTTGCAATTACCGCATTCTCTCATTGCCCCATTGCCTCATTGCATCTGCATCCCTCCCTGCATGCCTTCAGCCTCGCCTTTCATATTCTTACGCTTAAACAAACTCATATCCATTTTACCGAACCTATAGCTGAAGGTCATGCGGACCATGGGATTATCCGGATATCGTATCGCTTCCCTGTTGTAAAACTCACTGTACGTAAACTGGTGGTTGATCCTCGTGCGGAAGATATCATTCACCGCCAGCGTTACCGATGCTGCATTGTTCTTCAGGAAATTCTTTTTCACCGCCAGGTCAAATCCATAGTTCGCTTTGATAAATCCCTGCGCGTTGCTTTGTGCACCGCCGCCCATGGGTGGACCAAAGCCGCCGCCACCCTGGTTTACAGGTGTGTTGGTCTTGGATTGATAGGTTCCTGAGAATTGAATGGAAAACTCTTTCGGAAGCTTGAAGTTGGAATTAAATTTCGCAAACCAGCTCCACAACGCTTCGGTACTTACGCCCTGATTCTCCGCATTGATCTTTGAATTATAAATGTTGACGTTGGTATTCATATCCCACCATTTGTTGAACGTATGCTGGTTCGTCAATTCCAGACCGGTCATATAAGATGAATTGGCATTCTCATAAGTAGTCACAGGATGCGTATTTCCATTGCTCAACTGCACGGTGTCCAGGATCGTAGTGATCAGGTTATCGGTATGCTTAAAATATACCGATGCCATGAAGGTGTTGGTGCCTTTATATGTTTTCAGATAGGCTGCCTCAAAAGAGTAGGTGAACTCTGGCTTCAGTGCTGGATTACCTCTCGTCCAGTTGGTCTGGTTTGATGAATCGATGAAAGGCATCTGCTGCAGGAAAAATGGCCGGTTGACCCTGCGCGTTACACTGAACTGCAACTCCTGGTTGTTCTTCAGTTTCTGGCTCAGGAATAAAGATGGGAAAAGACTGAGCGGATAATTGTTTGAAAATTCTTCACCGGTCTCTGTCATCTCGGCACTATAGTCTGAGCTTTCCGCACGGAGGCCAAGCTTATACCCGAAAGTCTTTATAGAACCCTGATAGCTGAAGTATGCAGCATATACATTATCCTTATTCTTATAATTGGAGGCCGAGTTGGGCACCTTGATGAATGAACCGGAGTAATCACTGAAATAGTTTTCCTGGTTGTTGGTCATGTTGCGCAACTGTGCCCGCAGACCCGCCTCGATCTTTCCATTGTTCTTCAACGGACGCACATAATCCGTCTGAATCGTCGAGAAACGGTTATTGCCATCCCCGAGTGTGCGCTGGTGTTGCTCTCCGGTCAACGCAGTGCCCTTGGCACCGTACACATAGGTATCATAGTTGATGACACTATTATTGTTTGCACTGAACATGTTGATATCGGCCGTTAACTCTTCACCTTTGCGGGGAAAAAGATATTTATAGCCAGCAGTAAAGCCGGTTGCGTTGAATTCGCGATTGGTGGTAGTGGTTCTTTCGCTATAGCTTTTATACGTGCCATCGGAAAAAGAACTATCGGACCACATAAACTCCGTCGGCTTCATCTGCCCACGAACCCTGATCAGGCCCACAGAAAACGTAGAGCGGTCTGAGGCGAAATAATCCATCCCGATCTTACCAAAGATAAACCCGCCGGCATTCTTCGTTTTGCTGTACTGATCCACCAGTAGGGTGGGGTTATAGAGCAGGTCTTCCATATGCGTTTCGCTGGTAGGGCGCATGCGCATCTGATTTCCGAACGCATTCGCAGAGAAATTGAATTTATCCTGGCGCAGGTTAAAGCTGCCACCGCCGTTGAGTGCACCACGCCTATCCACGCCGGCCATGATGTTGCCATTGTATCCGGATTTTTTATTCTTCTTGAGGATGATGTTCAGGATACCCGCATTACCGCCAGACGCATCATATTTTGCAGAAGGATTGGTCATCACCTCCACACTTTCAATGGCATCGGCAGGGATTTGGTCGAGGCTCAGCGTTGAAGGCCTTCCATCCACAAAAATCTGTGGCGATGCATTGCGAAGGGTTACGTTTCCATCGATATCCACATTCACGGATGGCACGTTCTTCATGACGTCAACCGCGGTTCCGCCCGTGCTCACGATGTTTTTCTCCACGTTGAATACTTTTTTATCGATGTCCATCTTCATGGCTGGCTTCCTACCCACGATATTAATGGTGCTTAGTTCAGTTGCCTGAATGGCCATCGATATCTTTCCAAAATCCTTCTCCACATCTGGCATAGTGCCCGGCTTCATTTGCTTGGGGTCCATGATGGAGAATTGCTTCTCGAAAGGTGCGTAACCTGTGGCGCTGATTTTCAGGGTCAGCTGGCCCATGATGGGAAGGTCTTCAAAGCGGAAGGAACCGGCCGACTTCGTTGACGCGGCTTTCAGCATCACTTGTTTGAATTTTTTAGTGGCAGTATCCATTTTGCTGCCCATCAGGAACACCGATGCGTCCTGGATCGGCTTACCGGCCGAGTCTACCACCTTACCAAATACGATTCCGATAGAAGGAGGTGCCTGCATTCCCTTGCCCTGGGCTGGAGGCATTCCGCCGCCGGGGAACTGGGCAAAACCTGCAAGGCTGAGTACTAAGGCTGTGATAAGTATGATTGCTTGTTTCATGATCTCTGTTTTGACGATACAAAAGAAATCAATGAATGGGCGGGGATTTTTTTAATGAGACGAAACCGGGGTTTTGTGCGACGAAAACATAGTTCGCAGGTCGCAAGGTCGCGTAGGTCGCAGAAGGCGGGTTCAGCTGCGACCTTTGCGACCTACGCGACCCGCGACCTCTCCTAGTTATATCATAATTTGTAGTTATAATCGGTATTATTCCGATTTAAAAGCTTTTTTTTGACATTAATTGTCTATTTTTGCACTATATATCGGATTATTTCCGATTTTACATACGCCATATGGCAACAATAGATCATCAAATCCGCAAGTTCAAGGAAATTCCGCTCTCTACACAGCTTCTTTTGTCTGTGTTGAAGGGGTATAAACGTCCGTACGACAAGATCAGTGAAATGGTCAAAGCCGGAGCACTCATACCGTTGAAGAGAGGTCTCTACGTTCCCGGCGCCGGGTTAGATATGAAGGGTCCGCATCCCTTCCTGATCAGTAATCACCTTTATGGCCCATCCTATATCTCCCTTGAATCTGCTTTATCTTATTGGGGTCTTATTCCCGAAAGAACTTCAACCTTCAGTGCCATCACCATAAGGCGCACAACTGTATTCAATAATCCCATCGGAAGATTCAGCTATACGCAGGTTATGTTGCCTTACTATTCATTCGGATTGATGCGGCAGTTGTTAAGTGAAAAAGAATCGGTACTCATCGCATCGGCAGAGAAGGCTTTGTGCGATGTGATTGTTACAACAAGCGGGGTTAACCTCAGAAGTGTAACACAAACAAAAGAGTACCTCTTTGATGACCTTCGGCTGGATGAAGATGCGATCTACCGTTTCCGGCTATCCGAGATCAGGTCTTGGGCCCGGAACAGTCCGAAACAAAAGAGTCTGCAGATGCTCATAAAAACACTAGAGGCATGAAGATCATAGAATGGGTGAATGAATATGAGCCAAAGAACAGCATCGACGTTGAAAATGCGCTTCGTGAAATCATGCAGGAGGTGGCATTGGCGGGGTTAGAACGAAGTGGCTTTTTCACTAAGGCAGCTTTTTATGGAGGGACTGCACTTCGTATTTTCCATGGACTCAACCGATTCTCAGAGGACTTAGACTTCTCTTTGTTGGAGCCGGATCCTGCATTCGATATCATGACTTACTTACAGCCTGTTATCACTGAATTTGCCGCATTGGGGATGCAGGTATCCATCAATCAGAAAAAGAAATCAGCCATAACCTCTATCAACTCTGCTTTCTTAAAGCCAGATACTTTATGGAGCGAGCTTGAACTGGAGAAACTGGTTCCACAGTCGGGCCTCTCCCGCCCTCCTGCCATCAAGATCAAAATCGAAGTAGATAAAGAACCTCCACCTGGCTTCCAAACCGAAGAGCTTTTATTGCTCAAGCCATTCTCATTTTATGTGAAGTGTTTCACCCTGCCAGATCTTTTCGCCGGGAAAATGCATGCGTTGCTTTTCAGGAAATGGAAACAGCGCGTAAAGGGGCGGGATTGGTATGATATGGAATGGTATGTAAGAAAAGGTGTAGGATTAAACTTGGACCACTTCCACCAGCGCGCCATCAATAGCAACGATCTCGAAAACAAAAAACTCACAGAAAAAAAATTTCGCAAGCTATTGGATGAAAGAATCGATGCTGTATCGATCAATGCCATCAAGGAAGACATCATCCGTTTCATTCC
>JBKCVJ010000220.1:0-14690 GCA_046317915.1 Sphingobacteriales bacterium | reverse complement strand
ATATCCTTATTCTTGGTAAAGCCCTTAGTGGCGGTACCCTGCCGGTTTCGGCCGTATTGGCCGATGACGAAATTATGCTTACCATCAAACCCGGAGAGCATGGATCTACTTACGGTGGAAATCCCCTGGCCTGCAGGGTGGCCATCACGGCACTGGAAGTGCTGAAAGACGAGGGACTTGTAGAAAATGCAGATGCGATGGGTGAACTGTTCAGACAGGCGTTGCGCCAGATCAACCACCCCTATGTGCGGGAGATCAGGGGCAAGGGATTGTTGAATGCGATGGAAATCAGCCATCCGGATAAAGATGCGGCGTGGAAACTATGCATGGAGCTCAAGGACAATGGCCTGCTGGCCAAGCCCACACACGGGGACAAGATCCGTTTTGCACCACCCTTGGTGATCAATGAGGACCAAGTGTTGGAAGCAGTTGAGATAATCCGAAAAAGCCTGCGTGTGATTTCGTAAATTCGCCCTCCAACTGAAAAAGATGAGTGAAGAAAAATCATTGAATTTCCTGGAAGAGATCGTAGAAGAGGACCTTAAGAACGGGAAATATAAAAGCATCCATACCCGCTTTCCGCCTGAACCCAATGGCTATTTGCATATCGGGCATGCCAAGAGTATTTGTCTGAATTTCGGACTGGCCAAAACCTACGGCGGAAAAACCAACCTGCGTTTTGACGATACCAATCCGGTGACCGAGGATACGGAGTATGTGGATTCCATCCAGGAAGATGTTAAGTGGCTGGGCTTTGAATGGAACAATGTTTTCTACGCTTCTGATTACTTTGATCAGTTGTATGCGTTTGCTGTGACATTGATCAAGAATGGTTTGGCATATGTGGATGACTCAACCGCAGAAGAAATTGCGGCTTGCAAGGGTACACCTACAGAACCTGGCAAACCCACGATCGATCGTGACCGATCCGTTGAAGAGAACCTGCGATTATTTGAAGAGATGAAGGCAGGTAAATACAAGGATGGGGATAAAGTACTCCGTGCTAAAGTTGATCTTGCTTCTCCAAATATGCATATGCGCGATCCCATCATGTACCGGATCAAACATGCGCACCATCACAGAACGGGTGATGCATGGTGCATCTATCCGATGTACGATTTCGCGCACGGCCAATCTGATTCTATTGAGGGCATCACACATTCCATTTGTACGCTGGAGTTTGAAGTGCATCGGCCTTTGTATGAATGGTATATCGAGCAGTTGAATATATTTCCTTCTCACCAGTACGAGTTTGCCAGGCTGAACCTGAACTATACGGTGATGAGTAAACGAAAATTACTGCGCCTGGTGAATGAAGGATTTGTGGATGGTTGGGATGATCCCAGGATGCCAACCATCTCTGCACTG
This sequence comes from Sphingobacteriales bacterium, assembly GCA_046317915.1. Taxonomy (GTDB): domain Bacteria; phylum Bacteroidota; class Bacteroidia; order Chitinophagales; family Chitinophagaceae; genus Pollutibacter. The sequence goes on along the minus strand of JBKCVJ010000220.1, from coordinate 13,322 downwards.
CGCAGGCGTGGGTACACACCGGCTTCTGTGCGAAATTTCTGTGACCGTATCGGTGTTCAACGCCGGGAGAATGTCATCGAGTTTGGCCTTTTGGAATTTTGTATTCGTGAAGACCTGAATAAATCTGCCATCCGGAGAATGGCGGTGCTTGATCCTATTAAACTGGTGATCACCAACTATCCTGAAGGGCAGACGGAAGAGATGGAAAGCGAGAACAACCCTGAAGCAGAAAACGGCGGAGGAATCCGTAAGATCCCCTTCAGTAAAGCGTTGTGGATCGAGAAAGAAGATTTCATGGAAGTGCCCGCAAAGAAATGGTTCAGGCTGGCACCAGGTGCTACGGTAAGGCTGAAGAGTGCGTACATTGTAAAATGTGAAAGCTTCGAAAAAGATGCCGATGGCAATGTGACAACAGTATATTGTACCTATATTCCGGAAAGCAGAAGTGGTAGTGATACATCCGGGATCAACGTCAAAGGCACCATCCATTGGGTTTCAGCGCCTCACGCGATTCAGGCAGAAGTGCGTTTGTATGATCGCTTATTCAGTCATGAGAATCCTGGCGCAGAAGATAACTTCACCGAACTGATCAATCCCAATTCATTGCAAGTCATTCCAGGCGCCTACCTTGAACCAGCACTAAACGATGCAAATACTGACAAGCGCTATCAGTTCATCCGCAAAGGGTATTTCTGTTTAGACAATAAGCTTTCAACCCCCGGCAAACCCATTTTCAACAGGACAGTTACCTTGAAAGACAGCTGGAAATAATGTGACAATGTGGTAATGTGGCAGTGCGGCAATGTAGTAACAGGCTAAACCCTAAACACTACTCCCTACTCCCTTGTTTCTCAGTTGGCCCGATGGAAACATTGCTGTAATAAGCAACAAGATGGCGGAGATGAGCATCAGGTATATCCCCAACTGCGCGGTAGGATTTGTAATGCCGTAGCTCCTGGTATATTTCACAAACGTAAAGAAGGCGTAGGCTGTGTTTAACGCCATCAGGAAAAGATTTGTCCGCTTCAGGAAGAGGTAAGGAAGGAACTGCGCAATCACTGCAAAGCAAGCCATCACAGTCAGCCATTTACCCGGCTTACCGTATACATTTTTTTCACTGAACCAGCCAGTGAAAGACTTTTGAATATCAGGGTAATAAGCCCAATCCATGAAACAGGATAGGATCAGGAGCACAGCCGCTGCAAGCGTCAGCCACTTGGAATATTTTGCGATAAATGTCATGCTTCTTAATTACCAACAGACATAAAAAAAGTTCGCAGGTGGCAGGTCGCGGAGTTCGCAGAAGATATTAGTAATGGTCTGCGAACTTTGCGACCTGCGACCTGCGAACTGCGAACTGCGAACTAGAAGAAGAGGTTCCGAGCGGATTCGAACCGCTGTAGAAGGTTTTGCAGACCTCTGCCTAGCCACTCGGCCACGGAACCTTATTGTTGGCGCAAATGTAGCATTTTCAGCTAAATTTGCCGAATACATTTATTTAAACATGGTGCGCATTCAGGAATCAGAATTGATTATCAATCCACGCGGAGCCATTTATCACCTCAACATGCTGCCTACAGAAGTGGCCCCAACCGTGATCACCGTGGGTGACCCAGGAAGGGTGCCTGAAGTCAGCAAACATTTTGACAGCATTGAAGTCAGGGGCCAGCACCGGGAATTCATATGGCACACTGGCTACATCGGTGCAAAACGGATGACGGTTTTATCAACAGGCATCGGGCCAGATAATATTGACATTGTGATGAATGAACTGGATGCGTTGGTAAACATTGACTTTAGGGAAAGGCAGGTCAAAGAAAAGCATCAGAGTCTGCATATCTTCCGCCTGGGCACTTCTGGTTCCCTGCAGGCGGGTATCAACGTAGATGAACTGGTGGCGGGCACCCATGGGCTCGGCTTGGATAATCTCCTTCATTTCTACCGCCCGGAACCCAACGAAGAAGAGAAGCAGATCATCCAGGCTTTTGTGACCCATACGCAATTGTCGTCCCCGTTTTCCCATCCCTACATCAGTGCGGCATCGGCCCACCTGTTAAAGCATTTCCCTACAGATTATCATACCGGCATCACCGTGACTTGTCCGGGCTTCTATGCACCACAGGGACGGGTATTGCGCATGGGGCTGGCCAAACCGGAACTGATCAACCTGATCCAGGATTTCCGCTTTGGTAACCATCGGATCTGCAATTTTGAAATGGAGACCTCGGCCATTTACGGACTGGGAAAACTGATGGGGCATCATTGCCTGAGCCTAAATGTCATTGTAGCCAACAGGATCAACAAGACCTTCTCAAAAGACGGAAAAGCAGCGATAGAACGTTTGATACAGCGATCACTTGAGATCATCGCAAAAATCTAAACCCCATGGAATTGCATTTTTATAAATATCAGGGAACCGGAAACGATTTCATCCTGCTGGATGGCAGGGAGAAAATGCCAGAACTCAGTGAGAAACAGATTGCGGCCATGTGCAATCGAAGATTTGGCATTGGCGGTGATGGATTGATGATCCTCCGCCATTATCCGGGATACGATTTTGAAATGAAATATTACAACGCCGATGGACGGGAAGGAAGCATGTGTGGGAACGGGGGCAGGTGTATTGTGCGTTTCGCATATCATCTTGGGATCCATCGGGACAACTATCATTTCCTTGCACCGGATGGCGAGCATGAAGCGGACATCGATATCAATGGCATGGTAAGGCTAAAAATGAATGATGTAAATGCCGTAAAACAACATAGTGGAGATTTCATACTGAATACAGGTTCACCGCACTACATTAAATATGTAAACGATATCCGTGAATACGATGTGCCGCATGAAGGATATACCATCCGGAATTCCGCGCCGTTTGTACGGGAAGGTATCAATGTCAATTTCGTGGAAACCGTTAATGACCATACCATTTTCGTAAGAACATTTGAACGGGGCGTGGAAGCAGAAACCTGGAGCTGTGGAACAGGTGTCACAGCCGCGGCGCTCGTGTCCGCACACAATGAAACGGGCTTTAACCAGGTTGATGTGGAAACCTTGGGTGGTATGCTCTCAGTAGAATATGACCGGGTCAGTGAGGGTGAATATCGAAACATCTGGTTGATCGGCCCAGCGGAGTATGTGTTTGAGGGTCATATTAATTTAAAGAAGCTAATAGCTATTGGCTAATAGCTATTAGCATAACTTCGCGACGCATGATCCAACTGTTTAGAAATATTGAAGGTGTAACCACTTCTGTAGACAAGCCTGAAAACGGTACCTGGGTGAATATTCTTCCCCCGTTTAAGCAAGAAGAATTCACCGATGTGGCAGATAAACTGGACGTGCCGATTGAATTCCTGCAAGACTCCCTGGATATTGATGAGCGCCCCCGTTATGAAGTGGCGGATAACGTGAAAATGATTGTAATCAAGACACCTACAGAAAACAATTCATTTAACGATAGTGACGCTTATTATATCACGATCCCTATTTGCATTATTCTCACCCACCATCATATTGTAACGGTGAATTCTTTTGAGAATGGCGCCATCAAGAAGTTCCTGAATACTTTCCAGAACAGGCATCCTGACAAGCGAAACATGATGGTGCTGAAGATCTTTGAAAAGGTGACGCAGACCTTCATTGAATACCTCAAAGAGATCAATCACAGAAGGAACATCGTAGAGCAGCGTTTATATGAAGCCAACCGAAACGAGGAATTGCTGGAGTTGATGCGCATTCAGAAAAGCCTCGTGTATATTGTTACTGCCCTTCGTTCTAATGAGCTGTTACTGGTTAAGATGGAACGCACCAATTTGTTGGGATTAAATGAAGATGAGCGCGAAATTCTCGGCGACCTGATCATTGATATGTCACAGGCCCTTGAGATGGCCAATATTTACACCAATATCCTCTCCTCTACTTTGGATGCATTTGCGAGCATTATCGCCAACAACCAGAACTTTGTATTGAAAAGACTTGCAGGAATCACGATCATTTTACAGTTTCCTTTGCTGGTAGCCAGTATATATGGAATGAACGTGCCTATCCCATACCAGGAAAAGCCACACGCCTTTTATATTCCAATTTTACTCGCCTTAGGTATTTCGCTCATCATGGCCTGGTTCTTTGTCCGAAAAAAATGGTTTTGATGTTTAACCTGCGTGTATACGGCATTCTGGTAAACGAGCATAAGCAAGTGCTGGTAGCCGATGAGTTTATCAGGGGTGGATACTATACAAAGTTTCCAGGTGGCGGGTTGGAGTTTGGAGAAGGCACCCGTGATTGTTTAGCAAGGGAATTCATGGAAGAGATGAACCTACGCGTAGAAGTAGGTGAACACATTTATACGACTGATTATTTCCAGATGAGTGCGTTTAACCCTTCGCACCAGATCATCTCAATCTATTATTTTGTTACCGCTCTGGAACTCATCCAGGTGCCGATCAGGACCAAGCCTTTCGACTTTGACCAGCTACAGTTGGAGGTCTACAAAGAGCAGGGTGAAATAGAAACCTTCCGCATGCTGAGCTGGGACGAATTTATCCCAGATAATGTCACCTTGCCAATTGATAAGACTGTTGTTGACATCGTGAGGTCGCTACTAGCTACTAGCTAATAGCTATTAGCTAATAAGGGCGGCTCGTTTCATCTCCGCAGCCGTTTCCTTACCAAGGTATTTCTCACATGCCCAGTGAATCACATATACCAATGGAGTCATCAGCACTGCAATCAGGAATTTGTAAGCATACGCGGTAAATGCCCAGGCCATCGTCTGCCCCACGGGTACACCTCGGAACAGTGTAAAGGCTACATAGGTCACCACCACAGAATCGATGAATTGTGAGACCAGCGTACTCATGGTGGCACGGGCCCAGATGTGTTTTTCACCCGTGAAGGCCTTGATCTTCCGAAATACGAGTGCATCGATCAATTGACCCAAAATAAAGGCAGTTAGTGAACCCACGATGATATTCATGCCCTGGCCAAAGATGGCATTGAATGCGGCCTGCATGTCTGGCACACCCTGGGCAGTACCAGAACCGATCCAGTAGCGGGTATCGGGAGAAGCGTGGATGGCAAAATAGAATATAAAAAAAGCAAATCCGATGAGGGCAACGGTGAGTAAGGTGAGAAAGCGGACACCTTTGACGCCATAGTATTCATTGATAATGTCTGTCATCACAAAAACCACGGGCCAGGGTAACACCCCAACCGTAAGACTGAAAGAAAGGTCTTTCTCCCCGAATAACCCAAAATGTGCCCTTGCTATACCGAGGGTGTCTTCGAGAGAAAATATTTTCACGCCAACGATCTCAGCAATGATGGCATTGGCAGCAAAAAAAGCGCCCAGGATCATGAACAGGCGTGTAGGTTTGTGTGTGATGATCTGGTTAATCATGAGAAAAAGATAACGAAACATCTATTAAATAGTTCTGCAGGGACCATTTGCCGCCAAAAATTCATAATCCTTTGGTATTTTGCGGCAAGAACAGGTTATATGTTATTTGTTAGAAGTTATTTAATAACCACTAACCAATAACGACTAACATCAACTTATATCATGAAATTCAACTTCTCCAAACTCCTCCCCCATATCATCGCCGTTGCCGTATTTGTCATTGTTGCCATTATCTATTGTAAACCGGCACTGGAAGGTAAGGTACTCCAACAGAGTGACGTCATGCACTGGAAAGGCATGGCCAAGGATATCCAGGATTACCGGGATACACATGATGGGGTTGCTCCGTTATGGACCAACAACTTGTTTAGTGGGATGCCGGGCTACCAGATCGCTACCAACAACAACAACATTGTTTCTTACCTGGCCAGCGATGTTTTTTCGCTGTTCACGCCAAGGCCCATACGTTTCTTTATCCTTGCATGTCTTGGCTTTTACTTCCTGGCCATCGTCATGCGCGTCAATCCATACATTGCCATGATCGGTGCCATTGGCTATGCCTATGCCACCTATGATCCGGTGATCATTTCCGTAGGGCATGAAACCAAGATGCTTTCCATAGCTTACCTCCCGGCAGCATTGGGCGGTCTGCTGATGATCTTTGATGGCAGGTATTGGCTGGGTGCTGCCTTCACGGCATTGTTCACCTCGATCCTCGTATACCAGAACCACTACCAGATCGTCTATTATTTTTTACTCATCGTCATATTCCTTACCGTAGCGCAAACGATCCGCTGGATCAAAGAAGGCAAAGTGAAGCACATGCTCACAGCCTTCGGATTTGCTGCAGTTTCAGCATCCATTGGCATATTGGTCAATGCCGTCATGTTGTTCACCACCTATGATTATTCTAAAGCAACCATCAGGGGCGGGCAAGCCTCGCTGAACCTGGATAGCAACAGCGTGAAGAAAGTGAACAAGGGTGGATTGGATACGGGCTATGCATTTCTGTATGGCAGCTATGGCCAGGCAGAAACCATGACCCTACTGATCCCTGATATGTATGGCGGATCCCTCAGGCCTCTGGGTGAAGAATCCAAGCTGGTGGAAACCCTGCAAAGCAAGAACCTTCCGCCTGATTTTGTCAACCAGTTATATTCTTATATCCCTTCCTATTGGGGCAGTCAGCCAGGTCATGCCGGACCTGTATATCTCGGCGCAGTGATCTGTATGCTGTTTGTATTTGCGATGTTCTATCTGCGCAGCAGCCATAAATGGTGGTTATTTGCCGTAACTGTTCTGGCCATCCTGTTGTCGTGGGGCAAGAATTTCGCAGCCTTCAACACATTCATGTTTGAGCACCTGCCGATGTACAATAAGTTCAGGGCTCCGGCGATGATCCTCATTATTCCGCAGCTCAGCTTTGCATTCCTGGGTGTGTTGGCACTGCAGCAGGCATTTTATGGCAATGACGAAAAATCATACCTCTGGGACAGACTGAAAAAATCCGGGTATGTAATGGCAGGCATTTTTGCCTTGGCGGCAATCATGTATGTGAGTTTTGATTATAAAAACGATCGGGATAAGGGACTGCAGCAGCAGCTGACGCAGATGATGAATAACGACGGTACCGTTGCAAAGGAAATCATTAACGCCGCTGTTGAAGACCGGAAAGATATTTTCCGGGCCGACCTTTTGCGATCCCTCTTTTTTGCAGGAGCGGCCTTCCTGGTGTTGTATGGATTTGCAAAAAGAAACCTGAAGGCGCAATATGCGGCCATCGCCTTGATCGTATTGACCAGCTTTGATCTTTTGCCTGTTGCGAAAAGATATTTGAATGCAGACAATTTTCTGGAACCGGAGCAAAACGAATCCGTTTTCAATCCAACGATGGCTGACCAGGTGATCCTGCAGGATAAGGATCCACATTTCAGGGTTTTCAATCTGACCACTGATCCGTTCAATGACGCCATTACATCTTACCACCATGAATCCATCGGTGGATACCATGCGGCCAAGTTGAGCCTATACCAGGATCTCATCGAGAATCAACTGGCCAAACAGCCGATGAATTTGCAGGTGATCGATATGCTGAACACCAAATACTTCATTGTGCCGGATTCCAGCGGGCAACCCGTTGCGCAACGCAACCCAGGTGCACTAGGTAATGCATGGCTGGTGAAGCAGATCCGTTTCGTCAAAGATCCCGCGGAAGAAATGCGCGCATTGAACAATTTCAATGCAAAAGATGAAGCCGTTGTGCAAGAAAGTTTCAAGGCATCGATCCCCTTCCAACCGGTGGCAGACTCAACTGCATCAATAAGAATGGAAAAGAATGAGAACGATGTCATCAACTATCAGTTCCAATCTGCCAGTAATCAATTTGCGGTATTCAGTGAAGTGTACTATGATCGCGGCTGGAAAGCATTTATCGATGGTAAGGAAACACCCATCGTTAAAACAAATTATGTCCTGCGCGGACTGGCGGTACCAGCGGGTAAGCATGCCATTGAGTTTCGTTTTGAGCCGAAAAGCTATATCATGGGCCATCGCATCACGGCGATCTGCCAGATCCTGTTGTTGGTTTTCTTTGCCGTAGGCATCTTCATGGAATACAGACAGCGGAAAAACCAGACCGCTTAACATGATCCTCAGCGTGGTATGGTATAAAGTCTTACCACCGGAATTTGGTGGGCAAAAAGGCATTGCCCTGTTCTCAAAATACCTGGCCCGGCAAATTCCGATGACAATGTTGTGCTCGGAAAACAATGTATCCGATGGAGAGCAACCCTTCAATATAGTTGCTGCACTTCCGGTATCAAAAAAACAATTCCTGCAACCATCGGCATGGCAAAGCATTTTGCGCCAGCAACAAATAACCCAGGCCAAGTACTTATTGATCGAGCATTGCTATTATGGTTTGGCTGGCCTTTGGGTGCGGCGAAAAAAGATGATCCCCCTCATCGTTCACTCGCATAATATTGAATACAAACGCTTCCGTCAAATGGGCAAATGGTGGTGGCCCATGCTCTACCTGCTGGAAAAATTTACCCATAGCAAAGCAGACCTTAACCTATTTAAAACACCGGAAGACCTTGCAATTGCTGTTGACCAATTCGGGCTGAACCCCGCTAGATGTCTGTTGGTACCTTATGGATTAGAACAAATGCCCATGCCCGATGCTGCACAGAAGCGGCGAGCCAAAGATGAGATCTGCAACCGTCACGGCATCAACAGGAACCATACGCTGCTCTTATTTAATGGCACATTAGATTACGAACCCAATGCAGATGGGGTCACCAGCATTGTTCATAAACTGATGCCCTTGCTTCCACCCGATGTGGTGGTGCTGGTATGTGGCAGGCTACATGATCCATCATTTGTTTACTTGAAAGATCTGCAGGCGCCCGGCTTCACACTGGTTGGATATGTGGATGATATAGACATCTATTTCCGCGCGGCGGACCTGTTCATCAATCCCGTTTCATCGGGCGGTGGTGTGAAAGTGAAAGTAATGGAAGCGCTGTCTTATGGACTGCCCGTTGTAAGCTATGCCACTGGCGTGGCAGGTATTGATGACCGTTACACCGGCAACTTGCTTCGGGTAGTACCGGACCATGATGCACAAGCCATGGCAGCGAAGATCCTGGACAATGAACCGGCAGTATTTGATCCGGCCACATTCATACAGCATTACCATTGGGAAGGCATCACCGGCACCGTGGCGAAAAGGATCCGCGAACTTGATAGAGAATAATTATTTTGCAGCATGTCTACCCCCCTCGTCAGCATCCTTATTCCGGTGTACAACACTTCGGCATACCTGACGCGGGCCGTTCAAAGCATCCTGGAGCAACAGTATCCATCCATGGAGATCATATTGATCAATGATGGATCAACAGATGCATCGGAATCCATCATTCAAACCTTTCAGGATCCAAGGATCCGTTATGTTTCGCATGAGCGGAATATGGGGCTGGTATATACGCTAAATGAGGGCATCGATCTATCCACTGGGAGATATATCGCCAGAATGGATGGGGACGATGTGTGCCTGCCGGGAAGAATTGTACAGCAGGTAGCCTATCTGGAAGCGCATCCCGAAGTAAGTGTTTTGGCCACAAGAGTTAGCCTGATCAATGAACAGGATGAGCCGATAGGATACTGGGAGGCAGACCAACAGAACATAGAACCGGAGCAGATCAGGTCCTTTCTCCCGAAAGACAATTGCCTTGCGCATCCCAGTATTATGGCTAAGGCTGAACTGCTGAAAAAATACAAATATCGAAGTGAACAAAGCCAGGCAGAGGATTACGATCTATGGTTGCGCATGGCTGCAGATGGTGTATTGATCCATAAATTACAGGAGGTATTTGTTCAACACCGCATCGTACATAATTCGTTTACGCGTTCCCGTCAGCAGAATGTTTTTCGTAAACTCGCAACAACAAAATTCAGTTTTGTCGGCCATGCCTTAAGCCAGGGCCGATGGAATGGGTTTGTTTGGAAGACGCTTGCATTCGCCTGCCTGGACCAGATCAAGGCCATCGGTAAAACCCTGAAAAAATCCGCATGAAGTACAGCCTGATCCTAATAAAACGCATGCTGGAAGACCTGATCATTTTCCCTTTCATCCTTTGGGGAAAATGGAAAGCACGCAAACAGCCGCTCAATAAAACGTACGAAGTCTTTTTCTTCTTTCCTTTTTATCATACCGGCGGCGCGGAAAAAGTACATAGCCTGATCGCAAACGCCTTGAAAGATAAAAAGGCGCTGATCGTATTTACGCGCCGTTCACAGGATACCGCTTTCAAAAAAGACTTTGAGGCAGCGGGGCATGATATCATTGATATATCATCTCATACGGACCATAAAGAAAGGTACTGGGACAATTTGATATACCGCGGTGTGTTTGCCGGTTACATTAATACGCAGCAACAGCCTACGCTGGTGTTCAATGGACAATCCAATTTTGGGTATAAACTCAGCCGATGGATCCGCCCATCGATCCCTCAAATTGAATTGATCCATTCCTTCAGCAGTTTCTCTTATATCAGGATGCCCTTCCTTTCTTTTTACCGGGAAACCGTGATGATCAGCAAACGCAGGATTGATGACCACCTTGCGCTGTATCGACGTTGGGGCGTGCCGAAATCTTATGATACACGTATCCGTTACATTGTAAATGGCATTGCATTGACCGAGCCCAGACCAATGGCCAAAACGGGCGTGCCAACTTCTATGCTTTTTGTGGGAAGAGGTACCGTGGAAAAGCGGCCGATGGTGGCGGCTAAACTGGCTAAAAGATTGAAGGATGCCGGTGTCAACATCCGCATGGGATTTGTGGGCGATGTGTCGCAAGCGGTTAGTTCCACTGCTTTTCCACAGTGCACCATGTATGGTAATGTCAGTGATCCTGCCGTGCTGGGCACGATGTACCGCGAGAAAGCAGATTTCCTATTGGTTACCTCCAGTGAGGAAGGTTTCCCACTTGTGATCATGGAGGCCATGGCCAGGGGTGCTGTGGTCATCGCTACGCCTGTAGGCGATATCCCCGTGCATGTAAAGCAGGGTGAGAATGGGCTGGTCTTCAGCAGTATTCATGATGAAGAATCCATGTTCAGTGAGTCGATGGCATTTATTCAATCCTTGCAGGCAAACCCAGAGCAATTCAGCAAAATCTCCGCGAAGAATATTGACTACGCATATGACAATTTTGGATTGCCTACTTTCGTAATGCAATACAAAACCCTCATCGAAAATCATCTGCGTTGAAACCCTTAAGCTTTGTCATCATCACTTATAACAGGCCAGACGATATGCTGGCGCTGTGCCGCAATATCACCACGCTCAACCGCGCGGATGAGCTGCTGGAGGAAGTGCTGATAGTCAACAATGCATCTACGAAGGATTACACGCAAGTAAAAACATACATCAACACACAACACCAGATCAAGTTCAGGTATATTGATGCACCAGAAAACCTCGGTGTGGCCAGGGGCCGGAATTTTGCCATTGGCATGAGTACAGCGCCCTACCTGATCATGCTGGATGATGATGCCGAGATGGGCAATGCAGATTGCCTGGAGAATCTGGTGAAAGCATTTGACGAACCTGAAGAAAATCGAAAAGTTGCGATCATCTCTTTCAAAGTTTTGTACTTCGATTCAAGGGAGATGCAGGTGAATTGCTTTCCGCATAAACAGTTTGAACAGTATAAACACAAGCATCGTTTTGCGACTTACTACTATGCCGGCGGTGCGCATGCCATAAGGAGAGAAGTATTTGAACAATTGGGGCGTTATCCGGAAGACTTTTTCTATGGCATGGAAGAATATGACCTGGGATACCGGATCATTGATGCGGGTTATGCCATCAGGTATCACGACAGCATTGTGATGTTGCACAAAGAAAGTCCGCTCGGTAGAAAAACGAAAAAGGAAAAGCAGGCCATGTTGTGGATCAACAAATCAAAAGTGGCGTGGCGCTATCTACCTTTCCCCTATTTCCTTTCCACTGCTTTTATGTGGTCACTGGAATATCTCCGTAAAACAAAATTGGATTTCATTGGCTGGATCAAAGGATGGTTCAGTGTACTCGCGATCCCATCGAAAGAAAAAAGAAACCCTTTGAAACCCGCTACGATGGATTATTTGCGGAAGACGGAAGCCCGGTTGTGGTATTGAGTAAGGCCATTTTCTCCAGGAACAATGAGAGTCCTTTTCGCTTGGCATCATCAAGGTGGTAACTGATGTTTTTGGTATAATAATGCATCAACGCTTCTTTATGGTATGATTCCTGTGCAACAACAGCTTCCAGGTTATTGAGTCCGATGGCGTTGGCTTCGCTGAATGGTTCTATGAATGATGCGGGAAGATTTTTGTTGGCCACCCAGGCGGCAAAAACGAAGGGCAATCCGGTATGCGCCTTCCAGGCGGCGCCGAGATCATACATATAAGCACTGTGTTTCTTTTGCTCCAGCGCCCTGTCGCCAATTACCACTCCTGCCACATCATTTCCGATCTGGTGCAGGTAGGCTTCACCGTTAGTGTCTTGCCAGGTGACGGATTGCTTCCAGTATTCATGCATGAGGATACGGGTGAGCATAACGGAAGTGCGGGATTGGTAATCTAGCAGGATGGTATGGATCTTTTCAAGAGACTGCTCTGCAAAAATAGCCACGGAGTCAACTGCGCCATCGCATCCGATGCAGTAATCAGTGATAATATGTGCTTCGGCCAGTTTGGGAATGATGGCAACGGGTACCAGTCCCACATCGATCTGGTCATTCAAGAGCATCGAGGCGATATGGGAGGGATAGTCCACCACCAGCTCAATATCCTTGTGTATAGGGTGTTGGGGTAATCCGTAAATCAGGGGCTTTGTATTCAGATAGCTAACGGCACCTATCCTTATTTTCCGATCCAATGGCTTTCCTGTAATTTTGCCCGCAAAGATAACGCAATCTCCCCCATAATATGGATCTGAACGCTTTAACCGCAATTTCCCCCCTGGATGGCCGCTACCGCAGCCAGCTGCATCATTTGGATTATTATTTTTCTGAATATGCGCTGATCCGTTATCGCCTTTTAGTGGAAGTAGAATATTTCATTGCCCTGGGTTCTAAAAAATTCTTTCCGCTGCGGGTCAATCAATATAAAGCCCTGCGCGACATATACGAGCAATTCACTCCCGAAAAAGCTGCGGAGATCAAAAACCTGGAGCGCGTGACTAATCACGATGTAAAGGCTGTGGAGTATTACATTAAGAAGGAACTGGAGGCATTGAAGATGAGCGGGGTAAAAGAATGGGTTCATTTCGGTCTCACTTCACAAGACATCAACAATACAGCCGTTCCCCTGATGTGGAAGGAAGCGCTGGAGCACGAATTCTATCCTGCCGTTGCCAACCTGATCCTTGA
>JBKCVJ010000219.1:0-5057 GCA_046317915.1 Sphingobacteriales bacterium | reverse complement strand
CACCTGCACATCAAACTGATAATTGTGAATGCCAGGTTGATCGGCGGCGAGGGTGGCGAGTTCAAGCTCATGGGTGGCTACAAGACCGATGGCTTCATCGTTCAACAACTGGCGGATGAGGGCCTTTGAGCCGATGTGGCGATCATTGGAGTTGGTGCCGCGCAGGATCTCATCGAGCAAAATGAAAACGGGCTGCTGATTTTTCACCGCAAGAATGATCTCTTTCAACTTTTTCAATTCGGCGTAAAAGGTGGATGTATTTTCTTCGAGATTGTCTTTGATACGCATGCTGCTCATCACCATCAACGGTGTGAAACGCATGGTGCCCGCACATACTGGCGCACCCATCGATCCCAAAACTAAATTGACGCCTACGCTGCGCAGGAAGGTGCTTTTCCCCGCCATATTTGAACCGGTGATGATATTGATCTGCCCTTTGCCAATGGTGGAAAAACTGCTGGTCACCATTTTTGCTGGTGGGATCAATGGATGACCGATGGCCGTTGCGGTGAACTCGGGCTTGGTTTCCTGTATCTCGGGAAAACACCATGCAGGATGATTGAAATGAAGCGTAGCCAGGGAGACCAGTGATTCCATTTCCGACAGCACTTCAAACCATTGACCCACATCTACGGTGTGCGCTTTTTTCCATTGCTCCAGTTGTAAGACCTGTTGCAGATCCCATAGAAACAATAAGTTCAAGGGCACATACACCACCGGATTGAGTTTATAATCAAACCGCCCGAGGATCTTGTTCAGGGCTTGAATAGAAACCGATGCCCGTGTTTGCTGATTCACCAATTGTTCCCGAAGAGCACTTAGTACAGGATCTTCAAACTGCGCAGATTCAATCACACCCAATGCCGTAGATAATGTATCCACCTGCGGCGAGATCTTGTTCAGTTGTTCATACTGTGGTTGCACCTGCTTCGTGACGAGAAAGGCGACCATGCCGAATACAGAAACCGCAACAAGAAATTGTTGAAAATCGATGTAGTCAAAAATGTATGCGAGCAATGTAGCAACCGCTATAGCAGGCACTACAAAACGTACGATGTGCCAATAGGGTTTCTGTAAAAAATGCGTGGGCTCACTCAGCCATTTGCGAATGGATTGTTCTGTAGCAATGGTGATCGTGTTGATTCCCGCCCTCGCGCGGAACTGCTGGGTCCAGTCGATCTGCTTCGCCAATGCCTTAGCGGCCTGTTGCCGTGCCGTGATCTCCGCCGCCTTGGCTGGGGCACTCAGCCATCCCGCCAATTTCCAGTTGCCTTGTTCAGAGGATGTACGATTCATGAACTGGTATACCGATGCCCTTCCGAAAATATCCAGGTCGTCTGCGTAAGGATGTTCCTTTCCCGCCATCTGCTGTCCATCCGGGTGATGGGTATACTGATGATCTAAATAGCGCAGCTCTTCTTTATTGAGTTGTTGAAGAGCTTCATGGTATTCAATGGCTTCGTTATTGCTGAGGTCTTTCCGCAGCCAGTACAAAAATATAGCGATGCAGAAAAGGATAGATCCCGCGATGTAACCTGCACCATTGGTCCAGTTGAGCCAGATGAGGAAAACGCCGAGAGCCGCCGCCGCAAGCCGGAACCATCCATACCTGGATCGTTTCGCATACAATCCTTGCAGGGTTTTGTTGAGGGTTTCAAGGCGGTCCTGGTAATAATCCTGCGGCGATCTCATAGCTGCAAGATTAGGCAAAGGATTGGATTGTAACAAAGTGACGCTCATCTTCGTAGTTTACCGATGGTGTAATCCCGATGATTATCCAGATGATGAACATTAATTTCGCCACCAGAATCGATACTATGAGAATTGGAGGATTGTTTTTCTTCGTATGCCTGCTGGCACTGAATGTGTCCGGTCAGGATGTTGTGGTCAAAGGTCGCGTGCTTGACAGCGCCACACGCAAACCTGTGTCTTTCGCCAGCGTAGTGAACCCGGGAAGGGGCCGCGGCACCAGTACCAGCGTGGATGGTAGTTTCAGCCTGGTGGTCAACAAGCTGGGCGACCAGCTGCAGTTGAGCAGCATCGGTTATAAAAAGCGCAGCTGGAAATCGGCAGAGGGATTCAATGAGATCTACCTCTCGCCCAGCAATGCCAATATGGAGGCGATCGTGATCAAGCCGAATGATATCCAGGATCCTTTGGCGCTGCGGATCATTCGGAAAGCCATCGACAATAAAAAAATCAATGATCCTGAAGAGCTCGGCAGTTTCAGTTACAACACCTACAGCAAGGGCATCGTGGATACATTACAGGGCGACAAAGCCAAGAAGGCATCCGGAAAGATCGTGGGTCCTTCGGTAAACCAGGATACGGGACGTTATCAATTCATGGTGGAAACCTTCGTGGAGCATAAGTATAAGAAGCCCGGACTGCACAACAACAAGATGACGGCGCAGCGGGTATCTGGCTTGCCGAATCCCTATGTGATCGGGTTGATCACGCAGATCCAGTACTATTCTTTTTATAAGGATGATTTTGCGATGCTGGGTTCATCGTATCACAACCCCGTGTCCAACAAATATTATAGGAGCTATGTGTTTAACCTCCTTGATTCCATTAAGGGGGCCGATGATGTGATGACCTATATCATTGCATTCCGGCCCAGGTATAAGAGCTTGGGTAAGGACCTGATGCGTGGACAGGTGCATATCCACGGCGGTGATTATGCCATTGTGAATGTGGATGCTGCGGCCTATTTCTCATCCACCACCAGTTCACTGCGTTTCAAGCAGAGTTATGCCAAGACGGAAGAACATTGGTTCCCGGAGCAATTGGAAACGCAGTTGTTGTTATTGCCTTCCGATGATGAGGCAGAAAGAGAAGCAGAAGGAGACGGTGCGTTGAAATTCAACGTGATCAGTTACCTGAAAGATGTGAAGATCAATCCGGACCTCAAGCGCAGCCAGTTCACCAACTATGAAATTGTGGTGGATGAGAACTCAGGTAAAAAATCAGATGCCTATTGGAATGAGCGAAGGGTAGTGCCGTTGGATATGAGTGAGATCCGCACCTTCAAGCATATGGACAGTCTGTTCAAAGCGGATACGGGTATCCGTAAGTTCAACCGCAGGATGGATATGATCGGGTATTTCGTGAGTGGTAAGATTCCGGTGGGGAATTTTAATATCGATTTGAATGAGATCATCAAGTTAAACGACTATGAAACGGTGCGGTTGGGTTTTGGTATGAGCACCAATGATCGTTTTTCTGTGCATCATAAATTTGGCGCATCCTTTGGCTATGGTTTCCGCGATAATGCCTGGAAGTACGGCGGGTATTATGAATACAGACCAAGGGAGGATGGTGATTTCACCTTGGGGCTACAATACCGCAAAGACATTTATCTCTGGGGCATGAGTCATCTCTTGCAGCCGGGTATCCGCTCGCGCAACTACCAGTATTTGTTGAACGACAGGGCCGATGATATCCAGAAGTTGGAAGCCTATGCGCGTTTCAGGATGTTGAAGAAAGTGCAGGCGAGAGCGTTTGTAAATGTACAGGACAGAAGCTTTAATCATGGTTACGCATACACGTATAAAGGCGAACAATATAACGACGCAGGATTGTATGAAGCGGGTATTCAGATGGTGACGAGGTTTAAGCAATCTAAATTGAAATATGGCAGCCTGGAGTTGTCTGGCTTCAAGAAAGATGATCCGAGGTTAGCGCTTGACCTGCGTTATGGCGGCTCTGTGGCCAATGAAGACGGACTGAATTATGTGCGTCTGGAAGGATTGTATGAGAACAATTTCAACCTGGGCCGGTTGGGCAAGATGAAGTATGTGCTTACCGCTGGTCATATTACCGGAAGAACGCCATACTCCATGTTGTTCAGCAACCTCGGTACGGGAAGAAGATCTTTTGATTTGTTTGTGCCCGCTACTTTCTCCACCATGGCGCCACTTGAGTTCACCAACACTTCTTACGGTGCCGTATACACGGAATTTGAGACGGGATACATTATCCAGAGCCGCAAGAAATGGGGCATCAGTATTTTCTTACCCAACAGTATTGGTATTGGACGATATGATCAGGACCTGACCCATAGTGTACCCGTTCAGGTAATGGACAGGTTGTATGCTGAAACAGGTTTCGGATTGAAATTCAGATCGAGGAAGCGCACGCTTGGATTTGCAGCGATGTACCGTTATGGAAACTATGCATTTGATCAATTTGGCGATAATATTAGTTTCCGCATCTTATCTGACTGGTAGAAACTTGGGGATCTCAGCATCATGTCTTACATTGTTGGGACAAATCGAAATATGAAAAAATTCATCACCGTCATCGTAGTTTGTTTAGCTTTTGTACCAGGATTTGCGCAAGAAGTTAAAACAGTTATCACGCCCAAGACTTCGGTGGTATTTCCATCCCAGCCCACTAAGACAGAGCAAGGACCAAGCACTACTTATGTAGTAGTAGGAAAGGACAGCGCTTTTGTATACACGGTTGCGTTGGTTGACCTTGAAGCGGTGAGTGGCGTAACGGCGGAAATGATGACATTGGCGATGGTTGACCCAAGTTTCTGGGACCAGGTAGAGGGCGGTTTTATCGGTTCCATGGGTGAGGGCATCACCAAAAAGAAAAGGGAAATCAGGACCGTCAATGGCAAGCAGGCCATGTATATAGAAGTAGAAAAGAAAGACGGCGCTGGCACCCTTGATATAGCTACATTGATTGTCATGGAAGGCAAGAACAGCATCAACCTCGTGCACATCAACAAAAAAGGCAAAGATGCGGGCAGGGATAAATTCTTTAACTCTTTAGAAACAAAGGAGTAGGCATCTGCAACAACAAATCTCCGCTCATCACAATTCAGTTGTACACTGTAATATGAAGTGTAATGTTTGCATCTAACGAAGCAAAACAATACACGATGTTTAAGAAGGTGATGTACGCGTTAAGCTTTTT
The DNA here is from genome assembly GCA_046317915.1 of Sphingobacteriales bacterium. Taxonomy (GTDB): domain Bacteria; phylum Bacteroidota; class Bacteroidia; order Chitinophagales; family Chitinophagaceae; genus Pollutibacter. Next base: position 128 of record JBKCVJ010000219.1, on the reverse strand, counting down.
TGTTTTAGTATCTGCCACAATTCAGGCACAAGAAGTTAAACAAACATTGACCGAAAAAATTCAGGTGACTTTTCCCGGACAACCCGTGAAAAGGGACTTGGGTCCGGCCGTTACCTACGCGGTTAGAC
>JBKCVJ010000218.1:0-3391 GCA_046317915.1 Sphingobacteriales bacterium | reverse complement strand
GATGGCTTTGTTCAGAAAAATGGGGAGGATCGATTCAATACTGAGGTAGAGCGAGTCAACCCTTACTTCGTACTCCTCATCCATACCGGGTGTAGCCGGCGAAAGATGGGCATCGATGAGTTTTATGTAAGGACTAAAGTAATTAAAGCGAACCTTGGCCGAAGTCATCGTATACCTCCCGTCAGAAATCCGGGAAACAATGGTGGGCAGCAATTGCTTAGCCTTGTACACCAGAAAAAAATGAATCCCTGACAGCAGGACTATCGGGAGGATCACAGCGGCCCATAAGGCCTTGCGTCTTCTTTTTGTGGATGGTTGTTTTGTTGTTTCCAAAAGGTGACTTGCTTTCGCACGCGAGTGCGATGTCAAATTACATCAATAAAATTGCTCATGCAATGCTCCCCCGCTTGAATAATGAATACTCAGAGAGATTGCATGAGTTCGCGCGCATTCTCCAAGGCGGCCGCGGACAGTTTCTCGCCAGCCATCATCCTTGCAATGGCTTCCACCCGTTCATCATCGTTCAACTTGCGCATCTGCGTCCTAATGCCGTCAGGGCTTTCTTTTTTATAGACGAAGAAATGGTGATCCGCCTTAGCTGCAATCTGGGGCTGGTGAGTTATGGAGATCACTTGGTGATCCTTACCCATGTCTTTCATCAATATGCCTACTTGCCTGGCTGCTTCTCCACTGATCCCTGTGTCAATCTCGTCAAAAATCAATACCGGCATATGCAAGGATCCTGCCACGAGCGTTTTCACACACAATAACAAACGAGAAAGTTCACCACCGCTCGCCACTTTGCGCAATGATTCAAAGCGGCCGCTCTTGTTGGCATCAAAGAGAAAGTCAACCTCATCTGCGCCCGATGGCGTTTTATTGACTTGTTCGATATGTACGTTAAGCCTTGCATTCGGCATGCCTACCCGATGCAGCAATTCGGTAATTTTCTTCTCCAAACCGGGGATTACCTTCCTCCTTCCTGCTGAAAGTTTTTCTGCAAGGGACTCCGCTGCTTTATTCAGTCTTGAGGTTTCTTCTGTGGCTTTACTGATCTCGCCATCCATATCAAGCACCTTGCTGATCTTCTGTTGCAGTTCCTTCTGAACAACCAACAGTGCAGCCGTATCCGGCGCATTGTGTTTTTTCAGAAGCTTATTTCCGATGTTAAGCCTTTCCTGTACCAGTTGCTGTCTTTTTTCATCCATCTGAACAGAGCCGTTGAGATGGGATACTTCTGCTGCAATATCCTTGATCTCAATTTGGATGGACCTGATCCGTTCTGTTAACGCCTGCACCTGTGGTGCAAATCTTGTAATACCATCCAAAGTCTGCATCAATGATTTTAGATCCCGGGCCATGGACTGCTGATCTCCATCAAGGGTTCCTTCCGCTTTTGACAAAGCCTGGCTGACCATCTCGGCATGGGAAAGTAAGTTCAACTCAGTTTCAAGTTGTTCTATCTCGCCATCTTTAAAACCAGCCTCGTCAAGTTCATTAAACAGGAAAAGGTGGTAGTCATATTCTTTGAGCGCATCCGATTTCTGTTTGAACAGGGCATCGGCATGTTGTTTAGCCTTCATCCACTGCTGGTATGTGGTTGCATATTGTTTACGCAACGCCAATTGTCCTGCAAGTGCATCCAGCACCTCCATCTGAAATGCATCTTCGCCGATGGTCTGCGTATCAAACTGCCGATGCATATCAACCAACATACCCGTTAGTTTACCTAATTGGGAAAGATTTACCGGGGTATCGTTGATGAAAGCCCTTGATTTTCCATTGGCCGCTATCTCCCTTCTAAGTATGATCTCCTGCTCCACTTCAATATCATGCGCTGAAAAAAACTGCGCAACGGCCGCATCATCCTGATAGGTGAAAAATCCCTCCACCACGCACTTCCTGCTGGTGTCTAGCAATACCGAACTGTCTGCCCGGTCCCCAAGGATCAAACCCATGGCGCCGGCCAGAATGCTTTTCCCTGCGCCTGTTTCACCGGTGATGATGTTAAGCCCTGCCAGGAATGGAGTATTCAGTTCATTGATAATGGCGTAATTGCTGATCTGCAACCTCGATAACATAAACCAAAAATAGCTATTCGCTACTAGCTAACGGCTAATGGGTGGTGTAGATTTTTCGCAAAAAAAAATGGGCATTTCAACAATGCCCAATGCCTTTATGCCCTCATGCCTCTTATCTGTATCTAGGATGCAGATGATTGAAGCTCCTCATCCACCAGGATCCTGCCGCAGTTTTCGCAAACGATGATCTTCTTGCGCTGGCGGATCTCAGACTGGCGCTGTGGGGGAATGGCGTTGAAGCAACCACCGCAGGCGTCCCTTACGATAGGTACAACAGCCAGGCCATTGCGATAATTTTTACGGATCCGCTCATATGAAGCCAGCAGACGGGGATCTACTTTCTCTTTTGCATTGACGGCATCCTGACGGTATTCGTTTTCCTCTTTTTCTGTTTCGGCGATGATTTTCTCCAACTCACCTTTCTTGTGCTTCAGGTTGGTTTCCTTCGCAGCGATATTCTTCTTTGCATTGTCCAACAAACGAGCCTTGTCATTGATCTCCTCTGCCGCGTCACGGATATGCTTTTCTGCAAGTTTCACCTCAAGGGTTTGCATCTCGATCTCTTTATTGATCGCTTCAAACTCCCTGTTGTTCTTTACATTCTCTGTCTGTTTCTCATACTTCTTAATCAGGTTCTGCGCCTCAACGATCAGCTGCTTCTTCTGCTCGATGAACTCATTGATGCCATTCACTTCTTCTTCAATCCTGGTTTCCCTGGCGTGCAAACCCTGAATTTCATCTTCAAGGTCACTCACTTCCATGGGAAGTTCACCCTTCAGAATCTGTACTTCATCCAGTTTGCTTTCGATTTTTTGCAGATTGAGCAGCGAGATCAGCTTTTCTTCTACAGAATACTCTTTTACGTTTGCCATATGATTATATGAAGTATTTAATCGGGTTGGTTTCAACCATCGATTTAAGGACGGCAAAATTAGGGAATTTTTCTCGCAACCTGTCAAAAAGCAGATCCGATGTAAATTGCTCTGATTCAAAATGGCCAATATCGGCCAAAATCATCCTGCCTTCCGCGCCAAAAAACTCATGATATTTCACGTCAGCGGTGATATAGAGATCTGTATCTGCACGTAAGGCATTGGAAATCAAGAAACTACCTGCGCCGCCGCATAGAGCTACCCGTTGAACGGTTTCTCTGGTAACTGGCGTGTGCCTGATTACCTTCAATCCAAACCTTTCTTTCACCAGGTTCAGTGCCTCTTCCGGGGATTTTGGCAGTTCCCATTCCCCGATTGCCCCTGACCCTATCCCTTCTCCCGGATTTCTTAGATCAACAAGATCGTAGGCAACCTCTT
>JBKCVJ010000217.1:0-3630 GCA_046317915.1 Sphingobacteriales bacterium | reverse complement strand
TTCTCCTTCCAGAATATACGTAAGTTGTTCATGCGGATGATGATGCAACGGAAGTACGCTGCCTTTCTCAATCTCCACAATACCCATGGTGCATTGATCACCATGGATATATCTGCCCGCAATGCCGCTGATCAGATGCTTTAAAGGGATATCATTGATGTTTGCCATAATATCTATTGTTCAAAAAAGGCGACTGACGCGCCAACCCATTCTTTATCTTTATTATATCGTACGCCGATCATTTTTCCTTTACTCAACCGCGTGAGATTGGTGAGCAGGGTAGGGCGCGCATCTCCGTCTTTCCATATGTACATCATCCGGATCTCCAACTTGGCGCCACCATCAGGCGTCTTGATCACATCGGCATATTTCACCTTGCGCTGCAGGATCCAGTTCTCGGGATCTTTCACATCGTCAATATCTTTCTGGGTCACATCAATCACAACACCTTGTCCCGCGAAGGAGAAGAGCGGTTTCAATACAAAGTCTTCCAGCTTGCCCGGGATCTGTTTCACCTCGTTCAGGAAAAAAGTCTCCGGTACGTAGGGATGCTGAATAAAAGGCAGGGTGTATTTGCTGATACGGTAAAACCAGTTGGGATGCGGAAACCACTGTACGTTCCAGGGTTTGCGGATATCAATGATCTCGCCGAGTTTTTCGCGGTTGGCGTGAAGATCATCAAAGATGATTCGGTTGTATATTTTTTCAACCTTGGTTTTTACACCATCGCGCATGTAGAACAGATCATTGCCTTCGGCGATGAGGTCCGTGATACAAACCGGCTCTATGCCGAGGTATTCTTTCGTGCAAAAGAAATCGATCCTTGTCTTTTGTTCATATGGTTTGATCTCCAGCAGAATCACGTGCTCAACAGGTGTGTCTGCGATGAGCAAATCTTTCAGTTCTTTGAGATAGCTTTCCTTGGTATGTCCGTTAAAGTAATGGCTATAATTGTCCGGGATGGGGAAATGCTTGATAAATACTTCCGGATAGAACGCTTCAAATCCATAGAGGGTAGGGAAGCCCTGCATCTCGATGAGTTGCGGTTCCAGTTCGCCTTTTTCATTTTCACAAACGCCGAAATCAAAAGCAATGAAGTGCGCGTGATCGTTCTCGTTAGCCACCACATCATCGGACGGAATGGCGTTGGCTGTCATTTCCTTGAACGTCGGATCAGTAATGATATCGATGATGCTTTCACAGGCATCCGTAATTTTTTTACCGAACCATGCCGGAACATATTCTGCCGTTTCGGAAATACGAAAGTCTATCGCACCGGGAAAATGACTGTTCAGGTCTTCCAGAAATGCCTGATATTTTTCTTTGGTGAAGGCGTTGTTGAATGCGTCTCTTAAAGAAGGAACCATTACCAAATATAACAATCTGTCATACAATCAATCAAACATTCAGAAAATCGGAGGCTGAAAATCCGGAATCCAGGTTGTCGCGATGCTAGCTCTTGAATGTATGAATGTCAGAATGACTGTTATGTCTGAATGTTACCCTTGGATTTCATGCTGGGCGTGGTCAAGGAAATTCGGCAAGATATGTGAGTAGGTCCAGAGGATCTTATCCGGGTCATTGAGATGTTCAATCATCGATTCCCATTTATCGTATCCATGGCTTTCGATGACCACTTTTTTCCGCTCTTCGGTCTGGAGGTGAAGGCTCATACCAATGGCGTCCGCTTCGGGATGAAACTGCGTACCGATCATATAGTCCGTAAAGCGGATGGCCATGATGGCGCGTTCAAAAGGTACATGCGGCCGGTCTTTTTCAATACACAATACCTTGCCGCCAAGGTCCCGCAGGCGGTTGTGGTGCGGCTGTACCACTTGGTAATCCCGACTGTCTACCGCATAAAATGGATCGTTCAGGCCTTCAAAGGTCACCTCGTCCTGACCTTCTATCAGCATATGCACGGGGAATACGCCAAATGCGGTCGACTTTCGCTTGGTAACCTTGCCGATCTTGAGATGCCTGCAGGCCAGTTGGAAGGAGTGGCAGATGAAAAAGACATGTTTCTTCTTCAGGTTGGCAGGATCGTTGTTCCATTTAATCACCTGTTGTAGCCAGTGGAAATAGGCTTTTTCCCATTCACTTCCTTCTGATTCAAGCGGCGAGCCGGGACCGCCGGAGGAAATGAAGATATCATAGCTCATGTCTGGCACTTCTTTCTTTAAACGCACATCAAACTCGTCCCATGCGAGATCAAGATGGTTGCTCTCGCCGTACTGGTTCAGGATCTCACGGATACAGCGCATCCCCTGGTTGGGATGACCCTCGTAGAGATCAAGGATGGCGACTTTTATGGCGGGCATGATGCGCAAAGATAAGAACTGGTAATTAACAATTGGCAATTGACAATTAGCAATTGGCACTAGTATCTAGTACTTAAAATCTAGTAACTAGTGCCAATTGCAAATTGCTAATTGCCAATTGTCAATTGCCAGAATTAAAGTTTAGCAAGAAACTGTCCCGTAATCAAATCCGCCACAGCCACAAGATTTTTCGTCTCCTCAAAAACCGCAAGCTGCCTATCTGCTCCCGTGCCTTTCTCAAGGATCTTCTGCACCAGCTCCAACCCCGGTCTGCAGCCGAGATCATCGGCCACATCGTCACAGAAATCCAACAGCTCATAGATCAGCACACGGGTATTCACTTCCTCTTCCTTGCCGAAATCAATCAGCTGGCCATCGATCCCATATCTCGATGCGCGCCACTTGTTCTCATTCACCAACTGGCGGGGATAGATCATGAAGTTCAGGTTCTGCATACGCAGTTTGTACAATTTCGCACAGAGGCACTGAAAAATGGATGCGATGGCGATGGTATCATCTGCTGTCAACGGCACATCACAAATGCGGAATTCCACCGTGCCGAAGAAAGGATGTACGCGCAGGTCCCACCAGATCTTCTTCGCATTATCAATACAGTTGGTTTTGATCAACAGGTTCACATAATTCTCGTAACTACTGTAGCTTTCGAAATAATCGGGTATGCCTGTCCGTGGGAATTTGTCGAACACCTTTGTACGGAATGATTTAAAGCCCGTCAGCCTGCCTTCCCAAAACGGTGAGTTGGTACTCAGCGCAAAAACGTGCGGGAGAAAATACCGTGCTGAGTTGGCAATGTGCACGGCCATTTCTCTCGATGGCATTCCTACATGCACATGCAAACCAAAGATCAGGTTACTTCTCGCCGCTTCCTGCATCTCATTCACGATCTCGCGATAACGCACATGGTCCGTGATGAGCTGGCTCTCCCAATGGGAGAAGGGATGCGTACCCGATGCGCCCATTTTGTATCCCAGACTCTCTGCAATCCCTGAGATGGTACTGCGCAGCGTGGTCACATCTTTGTAGGCTTCTTCAATGTCTGCGCAGATATCGGTACCTACTTCTACCACGGCCTGATGCATCTCGGCCTTCACCTTATCGCGAATGATTTTTTGTCCTTCCGTGACGATCTTCTGTTCGTGGCTTTTGAGTTCACGGGTTTGTGGATCCACCACCATGTACTCTTCTTCCACACCAAGCGTGAAATGTTTATAGCTGATGTTTGCCATCCTTGTATTTTATTTGATCCCTAGATGAGCGGCAGTCCTGCTGCGCTTTTCTTGATGTATTC
>JBKCVJ010000216.1:0-4606 GCA_046317915.1 Sphingobacteriales bacterium | reverse complement strand
ATAGGCCTTGTAGATCTGCGCAATGGCGGGGCGGTTGGAACGCATGTCTTCCTGCTGGATACCATAATCATTGGCATAATCCTCCGCATTCACCAGGGCGTTTTTGGCCGATGAGATCCTGTTGTAAACGGTATTGGGCTTGTAGTGCTTATCATCCAGGTTCAGCTCATTGATCACCGTTTTCAACACACTCTTCGCATCATCGGTATCATAAATGGTGAAGTTCGATGGATAGCCCATCTTCGTCGCTTCCGTGCGGAGAATACGCGCAAAAACGGAGTGAAAAGTACCAATATAGAGATTGCGGGCATCGCCATTGCCAAGGATATGCTCTACCCTTTCCTTCATTTCCTTGGCGGCCTTATTGGTAAACGTCAACGCGAGGATCTGAAAGGAATCTACGCCGTTGGCCATGAGGTGTGCGATCCTTGTGGTGAGTACCTTGGTTTTTCCGCTGCCCGCACCTGCCACAATCATGAGTGGGCCATGGAAATGTTCTACTGCTTCCTTCTGTCTTTCGTTCAACCCGGCCAAATAGTCCTTCATCATACAAATGTAGGATTCGCACTTGGGATAATCAGGTGCGATGTACGGGAACTCCGGTGGATTTTTCCCCATATTGATAGTCCCCAGTTCGTCTGATGAGGTAATCCCTTTGGAGAATTCCTTATCTTAAACGGCCATGCAATTATCGCGATTGAATCTGCCCTCCACCAGTCTTACCACGTTGACGCTTCCGGAAAAAGTGCTGCAATTTGGTACGGGTGTTTTGCTCAGGGCATTGCCCGATTATTTCATCCACAAGGCTAATGCTGAAGGTGTTTTTGGCGGACGCGTGGTGGTGGTGAAATCAACCGAAGGCGATCATTCCGTATATGAACAGCAGGATCATCTCTATACTATTTGTGCAAAGGGGATCCAGGATGGTAAGGATCAGGATGAGACCGTAATCAGCACTGCTATCTCAAGGGTTTTGTCGGCCAATACGCAGTGGCCCCTTGTCTTAGAAACTGCACACCAGTCTGCCATATCCATCGTTATCTCCAACACCACAGAAGTGGGGATCAGTTATGTTGAAGAAGAGATTCATCAGCGAGTGCCTGATTCTTATCCGGGAAAGCTATTGGCCTGGCTAGTGGAGCGATGGCGATTTTTCAAAGGAGATCCCGCTGCAGGCTGCGTGATCATTCCCACTGAACTCATCACCGGCAATGCGGACCAACTTAAAAGCATTGTGTTGCAACTTGCGCAATACAATCAGGTACCACAAGATGCAATTACATGGATCGTTCAGCATAACCAGTTTTGCAATTCCCTGGTAGACCGCATTGTGCCGGGAAGGCCGAAGCCGGATGTACAGAAAAAAATTGAAGAAGGATTGGGTTATCACGATGACCTGTTGACCATGTGCGAAGTATTCAGGTTGTGGGCCATCCAAGGTGATGAGACGATTAGAGAGAAGATCGGTTTTCATAGCGCCGATGAAGGGCTTGTGATCGTGCCGGATATCGATCAATACAAAGAACTTAAGCTTCGGCTGTTAAATGGAACCCACAGCTTTTGTTGTGGTCCGGCTTTTTTATCTGATTTCGGCATTACCAGAGATGCAGTGGTGGATCCACAGTTTTCTGTCTTCATGCATAAGCTCATGGATGAGGAGATCGGACCATCGATACCGTATTCGATCAACGAGGATATTGTTCAGCGATATGCAAAGCAGGTACGGGAACGATTCGCCAACCCTCATATTGATCACCCGTGGATCAACATCACTTTACAGTATAGTTCAAAGATGCGGATGCGCAATTTGCCCCTGTTGGAAAGGTGGTATAGTCTACACGATGAGGTGCCAATGATGATGGCCACCAGTTTCGCTGCATATATTTTCTTCACCAAACCTGTTTCGGTGGAGGCGGGTGTTTACAACGGCGTGCATCGGGGCGAAAAATATCCGATCAAAGATGATCAGGCAAAATTGTTCATGGACTGGTGGGCGTCTTTGCCTACGGATATGCTTGTAGATAAGGTCATGAAAAGCGAAGTGCTATGGGGTAAAGATCTTGGCCAACTCCCTGGCTTCAGGGATGCGGTAACGAAGTTGCTGAAAGGCATGCTGGCGCAGGGCGTTTCTAAAACCATTCAACATATGATCAGCCGATGAAATCATTCTTAGACGATGAGTGGTTCCTGTTAAAGAGTTCAACTGCAAGAGAGCTCTATCATGGATCTGCCAAAGACCAGCCCATCATAGATTATCATAATCATCTGTCGCCACAGGAGATGGCGGAAAATAAAGCGTATGCAAACATTACCCAGCTTTGGTTGAAAGGCGATCATTATAAATGGAGAGCCATGCGCGCCAATGGTGTTCCGGAGGAATTGATAACGGGTGATGCTGATGATCGCAAAAAGTTTCAGGCTTGGGCCCAAACCGTTCCATATACCTGGCGCAATCCACTTTTCCATTGGACACACCTTGAGTTGAAAAGATATTTTGGGATCGATGCGCTGCTGAACGGCGACAATGCAGATCGTATATATGACGAGATCAATGAGAAGCTCGCTGATCCTGCATTTCATGCAAGAGGGTTGCTGGAGAAAATGGACGTCAGGATCCTGTGCACCACAGATGATCCGATTGATACACTCGAGCATCACCAGCGAGTGCAGCAAGACAACTGGCAAGTCAAAGTCTATCCCGCATTTCGGCCAGACAAAGCCATGGCTGTGGATCAGTCGCAATCATTTCTTGCTTATCTCGGACTGTTAGAGAAGACAGCCGATGTATCCATTGTGCACTATGCAGACTATTTGAAAGCCTTGGCCAAGAGACACCAATATTTCGCCGATCATGGTTGTTGCATCAGTGATCATGGGTTGGAGGAAATGTATGCAGAAACTTTTTCGGAACAGGAGATAGCGTCTATTTTCGAAAAACTGCGCGTGGGCAAACAAGCCACAGATCTGGAACAGCAGAAATTTAAATCCGCGATGCTGATCAAATTTGCAGAATGGGATTGGGAAAAGGGATTTGTACAGCAATATCATCTTGGTCCAATCCGCAACAACAATACAAGGGCCATGCATCAGCTGGGCCCTGATACAGGATGGGATAGTACCGGTGATCTTCCGCAGGCGAAGGCCCTTGCTGCATTTCTTGACAGGCTTGACAGCAACAACACCCTTGCCAAAACCATTCTGTACAATATCAATCCTGCCGACAATGAGGTGTTTGCCACGATGATCGGCAATTTCAATGATGGCACATATCCGGGAAAGATCCAGTGGGGATCAGCCTGGTGGTTTCTCGACCAGAAAGATGGTATTGTGAAGCAGCTGGATACCTTGAGTAACATGGGTTTGTTGAGCAGATTTGTTGGTATGCTCACAGACAGCCGAAGTTTCCTTTCTTTTCCCAGGCATGAATATTTCAGGCGCATCTTGTGTAATCTCATCGGACAGGAAATGGAAGATGGAGAGCTTCCGATGGATAAAGCGTGGGCAGGGAAAATCATTGCAGACATCTGCTACCAGAATGCGCTGAACTATTTTAACTGGAGTCATGCAAAATAATGTAGGCAGATACAGATGGGTTGTGTGCATGTTGTTGTTTTTTGCAACCACCATCAACTATTTGGACAGGCAGGTGCTCAGTTTGCTGCAGCCATACCTCGCAGAAAAATTCAGTTGGAGCAATACGGACTATGCCAATATCACTGCGGTCTTTCAGGTGATGTATGCGGTGTCTATGTTGTTTACGGGCAGGATCATCGATCGGCTGGGCACCAAAACAGGTTATGCTGTGGCTATTGTTTTTTGGTCATTGGCGGCCATCGTGCATATCTATGCCATTCCGATGGGGCAGGCACTGGTAAGTATATTAGGCATTGTAGGCATTACAGGATTCTCTGTTTCTGTGCTTGGGTTCATGGCGGCCCGGGCACTGTTGGGAATTGGGGAAGCAGGAAATTTTCCGGCGGCCATCAAAGCCGCGGCAGAGTATTTTCCGAAGCATGAACGTTCTTTCGCTACAGGAATTTTTAACTCGGGCACAACCATTGGCGCCATTCTCGCGCCACTAACGGTGCCGCTCATCCGAATAGCCTGGGGGTGGGAAGCGGCCTTTGTAGTGATGGGCTTGTTGGGATTTGTATGGTTGTTCTTCTGGAAGGTTTTGTATGAGAAACCTGAAGAGCAAACGCGAATGAGTCTTGAAGAGTTATCCTATATCAAAAGCGGGGAGGAAGAACTTTCTGCGCAACAAAATCAGGAAAGGGTAGGCTGGTTCAAACTACTAGGATACAAGCAAACCTGGGCCTTTGCCATCGGAAAATTACTCACAGACGGTGTGTGGTGGTTCTTTTTATTCTGGCTGCCGGCATATTTAAAGGCGCAGTATGGTATCGTTGATAAAGCCGTGATGTTGCCTTTGTTTGTATTGTATTCCATGACGATGATCGGGAGTATTGGCGGCGGATGGTTTCCGATGTATTTCATTAATAAAGGACATAAAGTGTATGATGCGAGGATGAAAGCGATGTTCATCATTGCGTTGTTTCCTTTGGTCATTCTCGCTGCCCAACCTTTGGGAAGCATTAGTTTCTGG
>JBKCVJ010000215.1:0-2687 GCA_046317915.1 Sphingobacteriales bacterium | reverse complement strand
GATCGTTGGATCCGTAGAGAACCTTCCGGCGAGTATGACATCGGCCGGCATTCTCCTTTTTCACATCGTGGGATTCTGGCTTGCATCCATCATCGTGTGTAGGACAAAGGATATCATGTCTTAGTGTTCGGTTAAGCGAAGCCGTTAATTTCTTTACCTTTAAAAGAAAAAATGAGGATCGTTTTGCTGGCGATGGCCCTGCTCGTACTTCAGACTGTTTCAGCACAGCCATTGACAAAAGAGGAAAAGGCGATCCTGGCCAGGATCGATGCACAGATGCCTGAGACCATGAAGCTTCTGGAGGAAATGGTCAACATCAACTCCGGCACCCTGAATGTTACCGGTGTGCGTAAAGTAGGCGATTTATTGGGAAAGGCTTTTCAACAGGCCGGATTCCAAACCACCTGGGTTTCATTACCGGATTCACTGCGCAGGGCAGGTCACCTGGTGGCAACGCGAAAAGGTAGCAAGGGTAGGAAATTATTTCTCATTGGCCATCTGGATACGGTGTTTGAACCGGATATGCCAGCCAACCCATATCGCAAACTCAACGACAGTACCGTTACCGGGCAGGGAGTGAACGATATGAAGGGCGGTGATGTGATCATGCTGGCCGCAGTTAGGGCATTGAATGACCTTGGTCTGCTCAAGGACGCAACCATCACGGCTTATTTCACCGGCGATGAAGAGAAAGCTGGCCTTCCGATATCCGTTTCGCGTTCAGATTTCATTGAGCGTGCAAAGCAACATGAAGTGGCTCTTGGATTTGAAGGAGCGACGGCGCTTGACATTGTTGCGGTAGCACGCAGGGGCAGCAGTAGTTGGACGCTCACCACCACAGGCAAGCAAAGTCATTCCAGTGGCGTATTCAGTGAGCAGGTTGGCTATGGCGCAAACTTTGAAATGGCAAGGATCCTGGAATCCTTTCGTCAGTCGCTTTCTGGCGTGAAGTATCTCACTTTTCATCCCGGACTGGTTGCCGGCGGTACCGAGCTGAAACTTGCAACCGGTGATGTACACGTTTTCGGCAAAACAAATATTGTGGCACCCTCAGCTGTTGCGTATGGGGATCTCCGATATATATCTGGCCGCCAGGAAGACAGTGCGAGGCAGGTTATGCGGAGGCTTGTTGCTACGGGCAATCTTTCCCAGACTTCTGCCACCATAAAATTTGAAGATGGTATCCCTGCCATGGAGCCCACAGCGGGTAACTACGCGCTGCAGGAGAAATTGAGTGCATTGTCGATGGCCATGGGTTATGGGCCAACCCACGCTGGTGATCCCGGGAAAAGGGGTGCGGGTGATATCTCATACGTTGCAGCATATGTGGATTGTCTGGATGGCCTCGGTGCTTCCGGTATGGGCGCACATGCTCCGGGGGAAACGATGGACCTCAAAGAATTTCCGATCTTATTGAAGAGAGCGGCGCTCTATATTTACCGACTGACCCGATAATCTTTCTGACATGAAAAAGCTTCTTGTAGTATTGCTCGTTCTGTCTGTGCATTTGCATGCGGAAGTGCGTCTTCCTTCCATCCTTGGTGATCATATGGTGCTCCAACAAAAATCCACGGTGCAACTTTGGGGTTGGGCCGAACCTGGTGAAGATGTTACGGTGATTGCGTCATGGGATCCAGGCAAATCGTATAAAGCCACAACAAGCAGTGGAAGTAAATGGAAAATTTCGCTGGCAACGCCACCTGCAGGTGGGCCTTACACGATCCAGTTTAAGGGCTGGGGAGCCCCGATGGTGGTTACCGATGTGCTGATTGGAGAAGTATGGGTTTGCAGTGGCCAGAGCAATATGGAGTGGAGCGGAAATCAGCAACTTCCGCAGTCCCTGGAAGAAGCGCCAAGTGCCAACAATCCAAAGATCCGTTTCTTCTATGTGCCTAAGGCTACTTCAGATTTTCCACAGGAAGATGTCAGGGCCCGATGGGTAGTCTGTAATCCGGAGGATATGAAGAAGTTTTCCGCCATCGGTTATTTTTTTGCGAAGCAGATCAACGAATCAACGGGTTATCCGATGGGCATGATCAATGCAAATTGGGGTGGTACGCCAGCAGAGACCTGGACGCCGTTGCATGCGGTAGATGCTGATCCAGAATTGAAGGCGGCGGCAGAGAAATTGAATCCGATGGATCGATGGCCGGTAAAAAAAGCGCTGGCCTATAACGCAATGATCTATCCTTTGCAACAGTTTTCCATTGCAGGCGTGTTATGGTATCAGGGAGAATCCAATGTATCCACACACGCGAGCTATGCCTCACTGTTCACCAAAATGATTGATGCATGGCGAAAAGAATGGGGGAAGGAATTTCCGTTCTATTTTGTACAGATTGCACCGTTCAATTATGGGGCAGATAACATTAATGGTGCTTTGCTCCGGGAACAACAAACGCGTGCCGCGGCATTTCCGAATACCGGCATGGTGATTACCAGTGACCTTGTAGATACCGTTACGGATATTCATCCGAGGAAAAAGAAAGAAGTGGCTGCGAGATTGGCCAATCTTGCCTTGTCAGAGACTTACGGAAAGCAAGGCGTCATCTGGAAGAGCCCATCGTACAAATCCATGTCCATCGAGAAAGATAAGATCCGCATCAGTTTCAATGATGTGGGAGGCGGACTGGTGAGTGTGAATGGTGCACCCAAAAGTTTTTATATCGCTGGTGCAGACGGGAAGT
>JBKCVJ010000214.1:0-3349 GCA_046317915.1 Sphingobacteriales bacterium | reverse complement strand
CAGTTGGTATAACCGCTGGATGTGCAAAGTGACGTTAATTTGAATACTAACAGAACTAAGCATTAAAATGGCCTGGTTCTGTAATTGTCATAAATAATGTAGATATGGTGAAGTATTTTTTCATTGGGCTTCTTCTGTATGCATTCTTTTCACTGATCAAATCTTTATTGGTTTTCTTAGTTTCGAAGTATTACAAAGAAGCGTATGTTGACAATGTAGATTTTGATTTTAAAGTTTTCTTTTTTGAAGCCATAGCTTATTCATTCATTTTTAGTGGGTTTGGGATGATTGATGATTTCAGATCTACTAACGAGCGCTATTCGATATTGGCATCAGTATTTTTGATTACGCTCGTTCCCACCTATGCTTTTGTTATTTCACCTTTGAGGTTTCTTTTTTTAAATAAAAAATATTTATCAGACATTAATCTAAATCAGTTGGTAGCCAGTGAAGCGTTGAACTACAAAATAAGAGTCATAGATGCGAATGTGATCAATGCCTATGCTACTGGAATATTGCCGTTTACAAAAACAATATTAATTGGTAAGCCACTCGTTAATTCTTTAAGCGAGATAGAATTGAAAAGTATTATATTTCATGAAATAGGGCACCTCCATAAAAAACATTTGAGCAAGCTATATTTTGTGTCAATTTTAGTTGTTGTTTTCTCATATTTCATTTTTTTACTTCGCAGTAAATTTCAATTTGGTAATGAGTTGCTGAATATCGCGTCTATTGGTTTAGTTGGTGCTATGATGGGATTACTTATTTGGATTATACCCGGTAGAATACAACACCAATTTGAGTATGAAGCTGATTTATTTTCTTGCAGAAAAAATGGGAGAAAGAATTTAATTGATGCTTTAGAGAAATTAGATGCCTTGTCAAATGGAGAGGTTTCAAAAGGTGGCATATCACATCCAACTTTATCTAAAAGAATTCAAAAATTAAATGGGGAGTTATAGTTTGTTTTTGTTTGTTTTCTTATTGTCGGCTTCCCCATAATTCGGCCAGTTCCATTTACCGTTAATAAACCTTGTCGTTTTAACGCTAACTTCAAGCGGCCGAACTTCCGGGGAGCCTACACAGCGAGTATTGGACAATATTAACAATAGGACTATCAGAAAATAGAATTATACATCCGCTTGCCAAAACACAATTATTACTTGAACTTGCAAAACATTAAAATGAAAATATTTATTTTATACTTTATCTTATTTCCTATTTGCTTTAATTCTTTATCTCAAACTCTAAATGTTAATGATACAGTAAATAGCAACATTGTTATCAAGTTTAATAAAGTTAAGCAAAGTTTTAAAGAAGCAAGTACGTCAACAATGAACACCTGCTACTTACCGCAAAGTAAGAGTGTTGTACTTAAATTTGAAGTGCCAAGTTTTAACTTTAGACTTAATTCATCATTAAATGACAGTGCCGTTTTTAAATCAAGCTCAGGAAAAGTTACATTTCAGAATAAGGTTGAAAGTTTTGTAAATGAAGACCAAATTACATACAGCTTCACATTCATCACTTCAAAGGATAGTTTAATCAATATGCTCTCTGACAATGTGAGTGAAATTACTTTCTATTTTACTCCAAATCAATATAAAATAACGGAATATTTAGAGGCAAATAATCAGATGACTGCGAGTTTAAAAAAGCATTTCATTAGGATATCAGGAAAAACAGTACAATACATTGTATCCAAACCTGATAAAGTTCAATATGAAAAGTTACTTGCCTGGCTAACAGAACTTTAAATCATTTATCAGTATAGTCCGATTAAGGTATAGTAAATCTGGCATAAAAAAGGGGGAGCTGACACAGCGTTTATTTTGTATGCTTTTCCTGGTACTCCGCCGGGGTCAATGTTGCGGTATCCATCGTTTTTTCATAATACCGATAGGCAAAAAATCCGGCGATAGCAATAATCAAGACCAGGACAATTTGTAATTTTTTTCTTTGAGAGGTTGCCATAGTGTGTGGTTTAACATTTTTTACAAATAGTATTCTGTATGCAATTATAATAGCTTTCGATTTCCGATGGGGGAGCACCAGCAGGAGGTTGATCACAATTAACCGCAGTAACAACATCGTTTGAAGGGGCAATTGTCTTTTTACAAGATCAAAATACGAATCCACCCAGCATCAGGAGCCAAAATTTGTTTGAACGGTACAAATGTCTTCCCATACGGAATGATCCTGGAGCGTTAGATCCGGATATAGTACCGCAAATTTTCTGCGATACATCTGGAGATGTCTTGACTTGATAGAAAATATTTGACAAAACGCCAGTAAAGCCGATTATAATAGAAAATATTAGCGTATTACAAATAAATAGTAGAAAAAAAAACTAAAAAGTCTTATTTTCCATGTCTATAATGGAAAAAAATTCGCCCATACATCTCCAGGAGGTCGTCTTCGGCTCATCGGATCCTGTGATTTCCAGACAGATCGCTAAACTGCTCAAGCAGGGTAAGATTAAGAAGATCGCACCCAGGGTCTATACAGGCAGGTTACAGGATGAACCTTCCGTCATCATCCTTAAAAACCTTTTTGTTGTACTAGGTCATTTGTATGCCGGTGCTGTGCTTTCCCATCGCTCAGCGTTTGAATTCAAACCAACGCCTTCAGGACATATTTTTCTCACCTACACCTATACAAAAAATATAAAACTGCCAGGTATTACCCTTCATTTTCAAAAAGGAGAGGGGCCGTTGCAAGGGGATAATCAATTCATCGGTGAGCTCTATGTTTCCGGTGAGGCCAGAAAATATCTTGAGAATCTTCAGGAATCCCGGAAAAAAGGAGAAGCATCAAAAACAATGCCTGTTGAATGGATTGAAGAGAAACTCGAGCAGATCATCCAGGTTCATGGAGAAGCACATTTGAACCGATTGAGGGATCAGGCCAGGGAAATTGCACCCAGGTTAGGCATGGAGAAAGAATTCGCAAAACTGAATACAATCATCAGTGCGTTGTTAAGTACTCATTCCTCAAACATCCTTCATTCCCCCCTCGCACAGGCGCGTGCGTTTGGCCTGCCTTATGATGGGAACCGGCTCGCGCTTTTCGAGCAACTCTTTGCTGAACTTATGCAAAGAGCGTTTCCTACCCGGCCAGACAAAAACATCTCGGATCATTCATTCAGAAATTTTGCTTTTTTTGAAGCCTATTTCTCTAACTATATTGAAGGCACAAGGTTTGGCGTAGAGGAAGCGAAAGACATTATTGCTACGCAGAATCCCCTGCCTGCGAGACATGAAGACTCACATGATGTGTTGGGTACCTACCAGCTGGTTGCGGATAAAAAGGAAATGATGGTTGTGCCAACAAGTGCAGAGGAACT